>DASRIZ010000355.1:0-22615 GCA_035649735.1 Blastocatellia bacterium
AGGCCAACCCAGTTATATGCATAATTCAATCTGCCCTTCTGCACGAAGAAACTGAATCCGCCAAATCGTCCGCCGAGCGCAACAAGAACTCCGTCGCCGCCTCCGCCCGGAATGTCTACCTCTGCGGTTATCGAGTACGACCGACCCCGAAAGTTCAACATGTTGCTCCGCGGCACCGCAGCCATGCCAGGATAGTAAGTCACAACGCTGCGAGGACGGTTTAACCCCGGTTGCTCCAGCGAACGAATAACGCCGCGGTCATCGAGCGGCAGCACATTGTACCGTCCCGCTTCGCTCCACCAGCGCTCAATCATTTCGCGCAGCTTAACGGGGTTCTGTGATGCAAGATCATTGGTCTCGGAAAAGTCTTCGGTTACGTTGTAAAGCTCCCATGGATCCTTCTCAAAGTCTTCGCCGCGCACGTGCATCGTGACGGCCACCCAGCCTTTGTGATAGATCGCTCGATGTCCGAGCATCTCATAATACTGGGTCTCGCGACGGCTCGGCGCTTTCGCATCGCTAAAGGTGTAAGCCAGGCTCATGCCGTCCATTGGACGCTGATCTACGCCGTTCACAACCCGCGGCTGTTGTACGCCGATCATCTCCAGCACAGTCGGCGTAATATCGATCATGTGATGATATTGACCGCGAATTCCGCCTTTGTCTTTTATCGTCTTCGGCCAGTGGACGATCATCGGATCGGTGATGCCACCAGCGTGTGTTTCCTGTTTGTAGCGCTGGAACGGGGTGTTGCCGGCCATCGACCAACCAAGCGGATAATGCGGATAAGTCAGCGGCCCACCCAACTCATCGATCAGTTTCATGTTCATTCCGACGTCATCCGGAATCTGGTTGAAGTACAGACTCTCATTGAATGACCCGGTCGCGCGCCCTTCCTGACTCGCTCCATTGTCCGAAACAAGCACCAGGAGGGTGTTCTCCATCAAGCGTTGTTCTTCAAGAAACGCCAGCAGCCGTCCGATGTTCTCATCACAATGGGTCAGAAATCCGGCGAAGACTTCCTGCATTCGCGCGTACAACCGGCGTTCGTCCGCTGTCAGTTCGCTCCAGGCACTGACATCAGAGTTGCGCTTTGCAAGTTGAGTGTTTGGCGGAACGATTCCCAGCTGCTTCTGCCGTGCCAGCGTCTCTTCGCGGACTTTATCCCAGCCCTTGTCGAACTTTCCTTTGTACATCTCGATGTACTTCTTTGCTACGTGATGCGGCGCGTGACCGGCGCCATATGCCAGGTTAAGAAAAAACGGCTTATCGGGTGTGATTTGCTTTTGATCGGCGATGAATTGCATCGCTCGGTCCGTAAGGTCTTCGGTCAAGTGATAGCCCGGACGTTTTGGTTGCTCGACCCGATGGTTGTCGTAGACCAGGTCCGGGAACCACTGGTTGGTCTCGCCGCCAAGAAAGCCATAGAACCTCTGGAATCCCATCCCAAGAGGCCACCGATCGTAGGGTCCAGCGTCGCTCGTTTCGTCGGCGGGCGCCTGGTGCCACTTGCCGACATAAAAGGTGCTGTAACCGGTGTTCTTCAATATCTCGGCGATGGTTGCCTGGCTGCGCGGCATTCTGCCGTCGTAGCCCGGATAGCCAGTCGCGGCTTCGGTTATCACCCCGAGGTGGTTGCTGTGGTGGTTGTGGCCCGTTAGCAAGGCCGCGCGCGACGGCGAACAAAGCGACGTCGTATGAAAATTGGTGTATCGCAATCCGCCAGCGGCCAGTCGATCGATATTTGGCGTCTGAATTTCTGACCCATAGCAGCCCAGTTGCGCAAACCCGACATCATCAAGCACGAGATAGATGATATTTGGCGCAGACTTCGGTGGTTGAGCGGGAAGCTCCCAGAAGGGCTTGGATTCTCGATATGACCGGCCAATGCTGCCTCGCGGAGGTTCCTGTTGCTGTGCCCGGCTCAAAGCAGCACCCAACACTGTCACCGCGGTCAGTGTAATCGCCAACACCGGGATCTTGAGCGACACACGCGACTTCCGTTTGCTTTTGGTCATGTTCAGCTACCTCGTATTTGCGGGATGCCGTCAGATTTGGGCGTGATTATATCAATCGTGTCATTGCGATTTCACACAGCGGAATCCCGTATTTGAACCACCGCTATCGACCGCGCCACGTCCGCGGCTTCCCACAAGATAACGCGAGCAGAATCGATCGCTACACAAAAACGACCCGCCCTTCTGCACCCGCTTACGGGCGCCCGGTTCGTTGGGGTCAAAGCTCTCCGATGGACCCTGAGGGTTGTGGGCAGTCCCGCTCTCCGCCAACACCGCAAAGTAATCGGGGCGATACCAATCCGAACACCACTGCCAAACGTTCCCCCCCACGTCGTACAGACCAAAACCATTCGCCGGAAACGCGGTGACCGGCGAAGTTCGTACAAATCCGTCCTCAACAAGATTGTTCGAGGGAAATCGCCCTTGCCAGATGTTTGCTGCCCACTTGCCGCCTGGCTTCAGATCGGCGCCCCACGCGTAGGGACTGCGATCCAGGCCCCCGCGGGCAGCAAACTCGAACTCCGCTTCGGTCGGCAAGCGCGTCCCGTTCCATTTTGCATACGCGGCCGCATCTTCCCAGGCGATATGCACCACCGGATGGTCATCGCGTCCTTCTATCGTCGACCCCGGTCCTTCCGGATGTTTCCAACTTGCGCCGGGAACGTATTTCCACCACTGCGTTAGATCGTCCAGCGCGACATCTTTCGCAGGAGCAGTGAAAACCGCCGAGCCCGCCACCAGCTTACTCGGGTCAACGCCGGGGTAGTCCTTCGGATCTGGCTTTTGTTCAGCGATTGTGAGGTAGCCAGTCGATAGCACGAACTTCGCAAACTGGGCGTTGGTTACCGGCGTCTTGTCCATCCAAAAGCCATCAACGGCAACAAGATGCACGGGCTGAGCGTCGGGCATATCGCAGTCGTCACAACCCATCCAGAAAGTACCGCCGGGAACCCACACCATTCCATCCGGCGCATTACCCGGCGGGGGTGCATCGTTTATGCTCGCGAGGGCGGCTGATTCCGCATCAATTCCCTTTGAGGCGTGACCGCCCGAGTGTTGAACTGAGTGCGACTCATCGCGGGCAGCGTTGAACCATTTGTCTTTGCCGACGATAAAAGCAATTGACGCGGCAAAAATGACGCCCAATGCACCGTACCATAACCACTTGCTTGAACGAGCCGGCGGCGATTTGCGGTTCTCATTCGATAATTGATTCCGCCTCTTCATTCGGTAATTGACTCTTCTGTAAGCAGGAGCTTGAGCTTCTCAATCGACGCATCTTTCGCAGACTCTCGTGCCCGCGCGACGAACCCCGTCATATTCGCAACGGCGAAGCTTATTCCTTTCATGTTGCGCTCGCGAGGCACACCAGGAATGTCACGCGGGTATGCCGATGCGATGAATACCGCGTCGCCGTTCGACCGATCGACTCTGTATTCATCCCGCGGGCGCTCCCAGTCCACAGCAACGCCGATTACCGATGGTAGACACCCCGGTAATGACGGCTTGCCTGACATCTCGCGCGCCGCGACAAGAACAGTTCCTTTCTCTGCGGCGCGAGCAACCGCCTGTTCAAATATCACGCGATGCTCGACGTTCACCGTTCCCAGGCTCAAGTTGATCACATCCATCTGATGTTCAATGCACCAATCGATCGCCTTGATTATGAGTTCAATATTAGTCGTGAGCGCGCGATCGAAAACCTTAACCGCATACAACAACGCATCCGGCGCCTTCTCACGTATCGCACCGGCGACTGCGGTCCCATGACCAATATAGTCTAGATAGTCGATCGCAGAATCTGCTATGGGCGACGCGTTCGTCACTTTCGCCCCGCCTGCTACGCCCCCAACGTGCGGATGAGCGGGATTGACTCCGCTATCAATGATGCCGATCTTGACGCCTCGCCCGGTACGGCCGGCGAGGGGTCCTTCAACTAAGAGTGTCTCGCTGATGTCCACCGGTTCGCGGTCCGCAGTTCCAGTCGTCCATCAAATCAGCGTCATCGGGGACGCTGATCCGACAGATTCACTCGGATCCCCTTCCTTCCGTCTATCGAATGAGAACAACCCCGCGAGCGCCGTACCTCTCACAAGCAACTCCGCAGGGGTGCCCGTTTCCACAACTTTCCCGTTATCAATCACGACGACCCAATCGGCAAGCTCGATCAGCGACAGCCGATGCGAAATGACGACGGTGGTGCGGCCCTTCGTCGCGGATCTAAGCGCCGCAGCGATAGTTTGTTCGGTGATCGGATCCACCGACGCCGTCGGCTCATCGAGAACCAGTACCGCGGGATCTCTCAGCAGCGCTCGAGCCAACGCAATGCGCTGTCGCTCACCCGTCGAAAGCGCCTCGCCCCGCTCGCCTACCTGTGTTTCATACCCTTCGGGCAATGATTGGATAAACCCATCGATCGAGGCGGCCTGTGCGGCGCGTATGATTTCCTCTCGAGTTGCATCCGGCCGACCATATCTGATGTTCTCGGCTACTGTTGCGTTAAACAGGAATGCCGTCTGCTCGACCATAACGACTTCTCGACGCAAATCAGCAAGTCGGAGCTCGCGCAAATCAACTCCATCGAGTCGAACCGAGCCGGCTTGTGGATCGTAGAATCGCAGCAATAGGTCTGCGACCGTCGACTTGCCCACGCCGCTCGGTCCGGCAATCGCGCAAAGCGAACCGGCCGGTAGCTTGAAGCTCACCGCATCGAGCACAACGGTCTCTCGATCGTATTTCAAACTAACATTTTCGAATTCGATGTCGCCTTTGACGTTCTCGATTGCCACTGCGGCCGTCGCTTCATTTACGTCGATCGGCGTATCGAGTATCTCGAACACGCGGTTCAACGATACTCGGGCGGTGGTCACGCTTGTGTAAAGACCCATCAGATTCTGCACCGGCGCCAGTAATCGCATGTGATAGGCCATAAACGCTACCAACGCCCCAATCGTCATCGCGCCGTCGATGACCAGCTTTCCTCCATACAGAAAGACCAGCGCCGTGCTTAGCGTCAGCACCGTACCCGGTAGCGCCCCGGCAAAGAAGGAAACCAGTTGCATCGAAAGCAGCGCATCGACAAAGCTCTGATTTTTTCTCCTAAACCGGCCGACTTCCGCCTCCTGGGTGTTTGAGCTGACCACCAGACGCATACCCATCAAGGTCTCGATCAGAAAGCTCCCGATGTCCGCGCTTCGCTCTCGCATTTGCTGCACATTGTTTGAGAGCCTGGCGCGGTAGTGCTTGAGGGTAATTATAGACACCGGGATCAACACGATGCTCAACAGGAACAGCCTCCAGTTGAGCATCAACATAATCGCTACGCTGCCCACCAGAAAGATCACATTGCTGATCGCCGCGAGCAGCGTATCGGCTGCAACTCGCTGCACCTCGCTTATGTCATTATTCAACCGCGAAACAATCTCTCCAAGTTTGGTGCGCGTATAGAATCTCGGCGACAGCCTCTGCAGGTGCCGATAAACGGCGAGCCGCATATCGAACAACACCGCGGCCGACACCGCAACGTATCGGTAACTGCTGGCTATATTCATTGCGAATCCCAGCACGGTCACTACAACCATCAACCCGGCGACTGTAGCCAATGCTTGCATGTTCTTGCGAAGGAGCGCTTCGTCAATCAACAGCTTGGTTATGTAGGGTTGAGCGAGGCCAAGGAGAGTCGACACCAGGCTCAGCGCAAGAACAAGAGTCAACCTGCGCCAGTATGGAAGGATGTATGTAAGGATTCGCCGATAGTCGCTGTTCATCTTATTTGCGCGCGTTGCAGTCCTTGGCGTCTTTGCGCTAACCCTGACATTCGCATTCATTTCATAGCGCAAAGTCGCCAAGGACCGCAAAGCACGCTAACAAGACGCAGAGAATTCTTCAGGCCTAAACTTTGTAGTAACACATGTATCCGGAGTCGCAATGCTCACGATCGCCTCGCAACGATTTCGCACGCTCGATGGTCACCAGCTTCTCCGACCCCGACCGTACCTGATCGACGATAGCGCGCACCATTCGCACGCTCGCGAGTTTTTTAAACGGCGAAGCTTCGCGGCCCACAATCTTCAGCGATGCCACCCCGATGCGCTTGAAGTCGTGAATCGCGCATAGTCCGCACGGCCCGTACGGCAGCCCGTTTGGAGTCGAGCCGCAGCCGTTCCCGTTTACATACCAGATCCATTCGCGATAGTCGGTCAGATTTCGCCGCAGCCGGAAGTTCTGCCGTCGAGTCAACTCGCGGCCCCCGCTGCGCTCAAACTCGGTGTCCATCTCCGACAGGTTCGTGCAAAACGCGCCAACCGTGTGATGATGAGTCGTCGAACAGAAGCCCTCCTCAAACGCGCATCCGTCGTTGAGCATGAAGACCTCGATCTCGAGCTCATCGCGGGTCGCGTTTACAATCCGCTCGATTTCGTGAATGGTGAGACTTCGAGGCAGGATGATTCGGCTCGGCCCGAATTGAAGCAGAAACCGAATCGCCTCGGTGTTCAGCGTCGCCGCTACCGAACTGATGTGCAACGCCGCGTTCAACCTGGCCTGCGAAAGCTGCATCAACAGATTAATATCCGTCACGATCAAAGCATCAACACCGGCTTCACCATCGAGTCTCCGCGCTAGCTCCATCACCCAGGTCATTTGTTCAGCCGTGTAATAAGGCGCGTTGAGCGTGAGGAAAACAGGAATTCCCAGCCGATGTGCGCCGTCTACCAGCCGTTTCAACTCCGACATCGTGTCGAGACTTCCGCCTTTTGGACTGCGGCGGTTCAACCAGACCGCCCCGGTGTATCGGTCGAGCCACTCTCGCGGAACGATCCCACAATAGAACTCTTCGGCGCCGCTTGCAGCGAGCATCTCGAGTTCATCGTATGAGCTTATTGGAGCCAGAACTTTCATCGCTTCACCCGCGCTCCCAGATCATCGGCAGTCGCGGCTGGAACACAATTCGATCAATCAACCCCGAACGGGACTGATCGAACAATGCCCGCAGCATCGCCTCGGTGTGAACATAGAAGTAACTGTTGCCCTTCAAATAGAACTTCTGATCGCGGTTCTCGAACGGCGTATTGGTGTATGTGTATTCGAGCAAATGAGTCTGGCATTCGTGATGACACGGCGCGCCCGGTTGAAACTTGTCGCGCTTGTCATAGTGAATTCCCGCAGCCATACAGATTCGACTGGTGCTGATAAAGCCGAACGGCACATACGCGCTCGCTTTCACGCCGTTTTCCGCAAAGCTCAGATCGACGCCTTGCGGAAGATTGTCCAGTTCAACCGAGTCGACACCGAGCCCTGACAAAAACCCCGTATAGCTCGTACAGTCCAGATTCGAGCGCCGCAACGATACCAGCGCCGGCGCGGGCGCTTCGCTCGACGCATA
This sequence comes from Blastocatellia bacterium, assembly GCA_035649735.1. Taxonomy (GTDB): domain Bacteria; phylum Acidobacteriota; class Blastocatellia; order UBA7656; family UBA7656; genus Onstottus_A. The sequence goes on from DASRIZ010000355.1 coordinate 7,402, forward strand.
TACACCGGTCACTCGCGGGTCACGCAATGACTTGTTCATCAACCGACCCTGAACGGGCCGCAACCGGGGAAATTCGCGTCGCAGCAAATTCAACACGCCCCAATCGTTAAAGACCACTTCGCCCGCGCCGTCCTGATCCAGCAGCTCGAAGAGAGGCTTTAGCGACTCTATTCCGGCGTCGCTGACATAAGGCGTCAGAAACGTGACGCTCATTTCACGGTCGTGCGCGGCAGTCAGCACGGCTTTGAGTTGCTGGGCTGAAGGGATCAGATGCTCACAGAATTCGTTTCCGTAGGCACAGCGGGTGAAAGCAACTGAGCCGAAATACTCCTCGATAAGCCGCCGCGTCAAATCAACAACAGGTGTCAGCTTCGACCCGGTATCGAGGCTCAATACCTCAAGCGCGCTCAGGTCGCTCCTGATTTCGAACTCGCTGTTGACGTGTATGCTCCAGTCCATCGGAGTTCAAAGGATACGGTCCGCCCAACTTCAACTCGGGGTGAGGTCTGAGACTCCTGTTTTGCTACTGGGGTCGAAGAACAAGCAATTGAGTGATCGCATCGCCCTCAAGCGTGATCGTTTTCTCCAGCGTCAACGTATCCGCGTCATAAATCTCGATCGTGGGACCAGCTCCATAAATGTACAACTTGCGTCCGTCGCCGCTGACCGCAAACGCGAACCGAGAACGGCTCTCGAACTCGAGTTTCTTGATTACTTTCCGCGCGGTTACATCGAATACCCAAAACTCGGTCCGGCGATTACCGCCCTGACCGCTCGACGACACCGTATATCCCTTTTTGCGATCGGGGGTCAGAAAAAACCGGTTCATTGGCGCGGCTGGACCGATTGGCGTGAAGTCAACGTTCTTTGTCAGCAGATTTATCCGGGCGATCCCAAATATCGCGCGTCGCACCACCGGATCAGTCGCGTTGAACACCGACGTCACATACCCCGGTTCTTCGTTTGGATCGTCGTCGCCCCTTACGTTTATGGGAAACAGTCCGGGGTATAAGGGCTTTGACAGCTCGATCTTGTCTACCTGTTTAAAATTGCTCAAGTCAAAGATCAGAATGTCTTCCTTAAACACATAGAGCAGCTTTCCGTCGGGCGAGACCTTGTAACCGGCCAGAAATCCGAACCCCTGATCAAACTCCTTGGGAAAGTCGAAGGTCTTGGTGATCTTCTTTTGCTCGAGATCGATCACCGCGAACTTGGCCTTCTCGATCTTGTAACGGTCAATCTCTTTGATCGAGGTCCGCAGCGTGGCGTAGATGAATTTCCCCTGCGGGTCGGGCGCGGCGCCCAATGGATAGACGTGCCGGTTGCCTTCGTTGAGCTCGAAGTGGCTTGTAACCTTCCTTGTTGCGAGGTCGACTACTTCGATTCCCATCTTCGTCGTGAGGATGAACAGCTTCTTTCTATCCTGAGCGAGCACTACCTGAAGCGGAGCTCCGGTTTCCAGCTTGATCTCGTCGATCACCTGCTGCTTCGCTTCGTCTATGACCAGGATCTTGTTCGGCCAGGTGCCGAGGTACATTAACGCGCCGCTAGCCGGACCGTTTTGCTGCGCCTGCACCGGAACGACAGTAAGAAGCAAAATGAAAACAAGAAAAGGTCTGATTCGCATTCGGGACCTCTCAGATGGCAAAGGGCTAAGAGCTAAGAGCTAAGGGCAAAGGGCAAAGAGCTAAGAGCTAAGGGCAAAGGGCAAAGGGCAGAGTGCAAAGGGCAAGGTCTCTTCGCTCTTTGCCCTTCGCTCTTAGCTCTCTGCCCTTGGCCCTTCACGGAAACACCAGATCAATATTCCGCCAATCCTTTGTCGCGCTCGCGCATTTGCTGGTCCAATCGGGATAGTTGTTAAAGTGATCCGGAACCTGAGCCGGCCAGAAACAGGTGATGTAGCAATCATACAAATCGCGCTCGACAGGCTGGCATAGTCCCGCGGTGCCGCCCGCCGAGTCTGTTTCCCATCCCGGCGAAAAAACAAGCGAGCAGCCCATCGGAAAATGTGGGCGTTGCGGTGGCGGCCCTTGAGCAAGCGCGTGAACATCGCCGTACTCTGATGCGATGAATTCTTCAACCCGACGGGCCTTCCGATTGATGGCTTTCAGGTGTTTCATATCGCTTTCCTTTCATCAAACCGATCGAGATACCTGGGATTGCGCGCGGCAATCTCTCCGTAGATCCGCAAACAAACATCCGTCCATCCGCGAATCCAATCACAGTAATGAAGATTCGCGTGCGATGTATCTCCGTACCGAACATAGGCTTCGTGATAGCAGCCTCCGGAGCATACCGGGCGCGCCCAACACGTATGGCAATCGTACTTTGTGTTGATATGCCCGCGGTTGAGATGTTCGGCCTGGGCCTCGCGATCGATACCGGTATCGATGTGCCCGAGCTTTCCTGCCGGCGAATCCACAAATCGATGACAGAGTCCAATGTCACCCGACGGAGCGACACCCAACAGACCAAGCCCCGCGCCACACGGATAGGCCTTGCTCACGCCCTGGTGCAACTCCTGGAGCGTGTCGTTGACGTTTGAAAAACCGTGATGCTTGTTTTCAAGCGCGTACTCGAGATACTCCTCGGCAAGCTCGGTGAACTGATCGAGCACGTGATCGAGTCCGGTGTTGCCGATGGCGTAGAGCCTCACAGGCGAGGTAGTGACCGGTGCGAACCCAACCTCATCAAATCCCATTTCTTCAGTGAGGTGACGAAATATCTTTTTCACTTCGGCTACCTGCGCCGTCAGCGTTACCCGGGCCCCGATTGGACGCGATCGATGAACGGTGACCAGTTCTTTGATCTTGGGCGCGATCACGTCATAACTTCCCTTCCCGTTGTGAAAAACCCTGAATCGATCGTTCGATTCTTTTGGTCCGTCGATGCTGACGGTAACCCCGACATGGTTCTCCGCAAGAAAGCTGATGATTTCCGACGTCAGCATCGTCGCATTGGTGGTCATGCTGAAGTCGATGTACTTGCCCATCTCAGCCGCTTTGGTGCGCGCGTATTCGATCGTGGATTTGACCACCTTGAAGTTGAGCAAAGTCTCGCCGCCAAAAAACGTTAGATGAACCATCCGCCGGCCCGGCGATTGATTCAACAGGAAGTCCACGGTGCTGCGCGCGGTTTCCTCGCTCATGAATTTTGTTTTGCCTTCCGGCGTTGCGATGCGATCCTCACCGTATTCATAGCAATACGAACAACTCAGATTGCATTGATTGGTTACGTTCATCACAACGGTTTGCAACGGGAACGGCTGCTGCGGCGCTTCCAGGCGAGGCTCTACAAAGCCGTCGCCGAGAGCGATCGCGTGCGCCTGGTGAAGCTCGTCCAGCGTCTCTTCGATACCCGAGCGCTCGTATCCGCGAACCATAAGCTCGTCGACAATTTGATCTTTTGTCAGTTCACGGTCCTTTAGCAGACCGAGCAACGCTCCCGACAGGTCTTCGAGCGCAAAGATCGCCGCGCTCGGAACAAGGTAAAGATAGTTTTGGCCGCCACCTTCGAACGCGTGAAACTCGCCGTGTCGGTAAGCACTCATCTAGAAACCTCCGGCTGATCCCACCTCACATACAGCGGGACGGTTACGACAAGGTATGACCGCGCTTTTAACGGCTGGGCGTCTTTTGCGGCATCCTTTGGTTTATAGGTTGCCACAACCCAGACGTCTCCGTAGTTGTTGACCCCCTTTTTGCGTTTGGGATTTGGGCCGTCGACCGCCGGGGTGAACAAGCCGTTGGCATCGAGGACTCCAACGTGGTCCTTGTCGTCGTCGTCAAATGTGGCCGGAAATTCATCAATCGACCATTCGACATCGGCGGTGCCTAAGCTTACATCGTCAGGAGTTTGAGGCTTGCCGTCAGGCCCGCGATTGAAGGCAGTCGCACCGAACTGCTGAAACTGCTTCGGGAACGCAACGCCGCCGACCCGAGCCATTCCGGCGTCCGGGTTGACCTTGACGTAATCAACTTTGTCGAAAACCGCGACCGCCCGCTGGGCGAAATATCTCCGAAGCGCAATATCGCGATAACCATTGGCGGCGCCGTCTGCAACATCGACCTCAACTACCACATCGTCAGCTTTCGCGCTGACAACCCGTTTCACCGTCACACCCGGACCGAAGTCGATCTCCTCACGTTTTATATCGGCAGGGAGATTCGCGCCGTAGACGTGGACCTGCAGCGCAGTCGATTTCGTTTTGAGTCCTGCCGGGTTGACCCCGGCGATCAGAGGTTCCGCTGATATCCTTCTCAAGGTCACATCGATCCCAAATTCATCGTAGGCGCCCCAGAACCATCGACCTTCCATCGTCGCCCAATCGCGCGAGACAAACATCGCCTCGCGATTCTCGGCTGGTTCCTTGCCATCGCTCGCAGTCGAGCGGCCTCGCCAGCTATAGCCCGAGTACACGATCCCGCGGCCCGTCCGCGTCACAATCGAGCCGTCCTTGACGTAACGCAGGGTGAGTTTTGTCGTAAACTCATCTTCGACCTTTGTGGGTTCAACCACCATTTCGCCGTAGATCTGACCGCGGCCGATTTGATTCGCGCTCACGAGCCATCGTCCCTGGAGTTTTGGCGCTCGCATATTCGCGCGCCAAGCGCCCCACTCCGGGGTTGTGAGCGGATAGTTCTTTGCTAAGTAGTCGATCGATTTATCGAGCGGGTGTCTCTGATCGGGGTCGGTCGGCGGAGGCGCGCCTGGCGGCTGCGGAAAACGGTAGAACCCCTGAAACGTCACAACCGGAAACATACCGACGTGCAGGTTCCCCAGCAGCTCCCACTCTTCCCTCGATCTCCGTTGTGAGAGGACCCGCCCAAGGCTGTGACAAATAATACAGGTGGCTCGGAGGGTTTCATCGGGCAACTTCTCGTCGACGACTCGTCTTTCAGCTTCGTAGAACGCAGGCTTCGCTTCTTCAGGCGCAAGCCCGTGATTATTGCTCAAGTACTTGACGATCTGTCGAGCTTCTTCCGGAGTAACGGTGAGGCCGTTCAACCTGATCATCCGCTTGATGACCTGCTGCCATCCTTCCGGCGTAGTGCGCTCAAAGGAAATTCGAGTCATGCGACCCTTCTCGTCCTTTTTGTGACATGAAACGCATCTATCGACCACGAGTTGGTTCGTTACAGGTATGCCCTCTTCAGCGAGCTCCTTGGCCTTCGCGTCGTCTACAGGCGGCTGGGCTTGAGCCGGTTGAGTCTGAGACTGTGACCTCGCGGTAAATGCAATGAGTAACGGCGAGAATAGGAGCGCTGCAACAACGAATCGCTTTACGGCCTTCATCGGTGACCTCGGCGAGAAGTTGATGTTAAACAGGCGGCGACTCTTTAATTTAAAAGGGTCGCGGGAAGACTACTTCAAAAACGATGGGCACACGAAGCGAGCCAACAGGGGCTGCCTGAAATTAGCTCACGAGCATGATCATTAGGAGGACCCCTCAAGTCAAATCGGTTTAGGGGAGGAGGGATTGGATCTTTGCGTCTTTGCGGTCCTTGGCGTCTTTGCGCTAAACAAACAATTTCAAGCGACCGTAAAGCGCAAATGACGCCAAGGACCGCAAAGACGCAAAGAAGACGCTAGGCACTAAGCTCGCGCAGCTCTTCGAGGGCGCGCTTTACGAATGGGCGAGCCATCTGTTTGCGCCAGTTCATCAGAAAGTCCGTGTTGTCGAGCGGCCGAGCCTTCAAGTAACACGCTTCCGCCGCCGTCTCTATGTGTTCGTCATCAAGTTGTTGACCGATCAATGCTTGGGCCGCTTCGCTCACCTCCACGGGAAGAGGCGCGACCCCTCCGAGGATAAGCCTTGCCGCGCGCACAATCCCATCGTCGGCGACATCCAGAGACGCTGCTACGCCCAGCACTGGAAAATCAAACGAACCGCGACGACGAAGCTTCTTGTAAACGACGCGCATCCCGTTTCGCGGCGGCAGGTGAATCTCGGTCATCAGCTCATCCGCCCGCTTGGTCAAATATTGAATCCCATCGTTGTTATAGAGGTCTGCCGCATCAAGCAAACGTTCGCCGCCCGCCGATACAAGCTTCACCTTCGCACCGATCGCAACCATAACCGGCGCCAAATCGGATGACTGGACGGCCCAACATTTCGGACTGCTCGGCGCGACCCAGCAGATATCACCGTCCTTCTTCATGCAGAAGTTGATACCCTTGCGCCATTCGTAATTCTGGTCGTAGTAGTTACACCGCGTATCAAGCAGCAGATTGCCGCCGATCGTACCCATGTTTCGAAGTATCGGCGTTGAGATCAACCTCGCCGCGTCCGCAATAAATTTGTAGTCGCGATTAATCACCGGATGTTCACAGATCTCGGTCAGCGACACCGACGACCCGATGACCATCCCGCCTCGGGCGTCAGCCCGGATCTGATGAAGCTCGCTCAAGCGAGTTACCGAGATCACAGTCTTCGGAGTCTGTTGGCGGCGCTTCATGTTTGGATATAGATCGGTCCCCCCGGCAACGAACATCGCATCGCCACCCGCATCGGCGATCATTTTGACCGCGTCCGAGGTAGTCTTCGGCACACGGTATGTGAATTTAGGAAGTCGCATCATATGTTGTATCTATTCCCTCGAATGCACAGCTACGCGCGGCAATTCCTTTCCGTCCCCGCCTTCGGCTGGCGTTGCAACCCTGATTGGCTCCGGCCACTCTACCTGAGGCACCGATTTCGGACCGTAACGCGCACTCTTGCCCTGGGCCTTTGACCGAATTGCCGTCAGAACTTTCTCAGGAGTCGCGGGGACTTCGTCTATGCGCACTCCGACCGCGTCGTAAATCGCATTCACAACCGCAGGCGGCACCGGCAGCAGTGGGCCCTGCCCGACCTCCTTCGCGCCAAACGGTCCGTTCGGATCGGGATCTTCAATCAATATGGTTTTCACATCGCACATCTCAAGCGTCGTCGGGCTCTTGTACTCGAGCATCGAGGGAAACTTATGTACAACGTTTCGATTCCCACGATAGGCCATCTCTTCCATCAGGACCTCGCCCAGACCCATATACACGCTGCCCTCCACCTGTCCCATAACGAGTGCCGGATTGATCGACTGGCCGACGTCGTGAGCGATCCAAACCCGCTCGACTACCACGATTCCCGTTTCCGGATCGACATCAACCTCGGCTACGGCGGCGGAGTAGCTATAGGCCGGCGACGGCCCAACGCCCGCACCTTTGTATCTTCCAGGCGACCGCGGAGGTGTGTAAGAGCCCACGGTTCCGATCGTCCCGAACTTCGATTCCGCAAGCTGAACGGCTTCGGCAAAACTCATTCCTCGTTCAGGGTCCTCGACGTCAAACACCCGGCGATCCGCAAATGCGATACACTCAGTCGGAACGTCGAGTTTTTCGGCGGCCGCTTTCGCCAATAACTCACGGGCGCGTTCAGCCGCCTGCAGCGACGCGTGACCGGTCATCAGCGTAACGCGGCTCGAGTAGCTTCCAAGATCGACGGGTGTCAGATCCGTGTCCGCGGTAATCACCCGAATATCGAACGGGTCGATACCCAGGACCTCGGCGACAATGTACGCGAGAATAGAATCCGATCCCTGACCGATATCTATAGAACCGCACATCACGCACACGCCGCCTTGCCGATCGAGCCGAAGCTGCACACCGGAATGCGGCATGTTGTTCCAGTAGATCGGCAGACCCGCTCCGCAAATATAGGAGCTGCAGGCAAACCCGACCCCTTTGCCGTATCCCAGTCTTTTGAACTTGGCCTGCCAGTCCGACGCTTCGACGACCTTGTCTATGCATTCGCCCAAACCGATACTGCCTACGCGAAGATAATTCGCGGTGATCGTGTTTGGCTTTACAAGGTGCGTGCGACGCATAGCAACCGGGTCAAGCTGGAGCTGTTCGGCGATTTTGTCAATTTGCACCTCAAGAGCAAACCTAGGTTGCGGAGTACCGTGGCCGCGCTTTGGACCGCAGGGCGGTTTATTGCTAAACACTCTGAGACCTTCAAACTTGTAGCGCGGAACATCATAGGTCACGGTCTGAAGCGCGCCGGTGTAAAACGTGCTCGCTACGCCGTAGCTCCCGTACGCGCCGCCGTCAAGAAATGAACGGAAGTGCATCGCGGTGATTGCTCCGTCGTTCTTCACGCCCGTCTTCACCCACATCAGAACCGGATGCCGTCCGCGATGGCAATAAAAGACTTCTTCCCGGGTAAGCGTTATCTTGACCGGGCGTCCGGTGATCATCGCAAGCTTGGCAATCGCCATCTCGTGATTAAACGGATCACTCTTGCCGCCAAAGCCTCCGCCGTTTGGTGTAGCGATTACTCGAATATGACTGGCGGGCATCCCGAGCACCTTCGCCAGCGCGCGATGAACGTAGTGCGGAGTCTGAGTCGAGCTCCATAGCGTCAGCTTTTCATCGGCATCAAAGTGCGCTACCGCCGCGTGCTGCTCCAAAGGCAGATGGGTGTTGCCTTCGTAGAAGAAAACGTCTTCACGTACAAGATCGGCTTCTGCAAAGCCTTCTTCCAAATCACCAAATTCCAGCGCGACCTTTTTGTGTACGTTGCCGCCGTCGCCGTATTCGTGGATGCGCGGCTCCTCGGTCGCGAGCGCGTCTTCGATCGATGAGATCGATTCGAGTTTTTGATACTCGACATCGATCAAATCCAGCGCGTCGAAGGCTGTGTCTTCGTCGATAGCGGCAACGGCGGCGATGGGATCGCCAATAAACCGGACTTTATCGATGCACAGCGTGTGTTCGTCCTCGCTGACGGGGAGAATCCCGTAGGGGATGGGCAGCTCCTTTCCGGTTATGACCGCAATGACACCGGGCAGCTTCAATGCTTTGGACACGTCGATGTGCTTGATAAGCGCGTGAGGAACCGGACTTCGCAGCAGCTTTGCAAAGAGCATTCTCGGAAGCACAATGTCATCAGCAAAACGAGTTTGGCCCGTGCATTTTGCGCGAGCGTCAACCTTGCGGAATGGTTTTCCGATAACCTTCTTTTGTCCGCCGTTGTATTTGTTGTCGGTTGTCATCTAATGGTCTCGCAATCACACCTCAAACCCGTAAATGCTTTCGCGCGGCACATCGACCTGTTCGCCGCGCATCCGGGCGGCGGCCAGCTCAACCGCTTCATAGATCTTGATGTAGCCGGTGCACCGGCAGAGGTTCCCTGCAAGCGCTTCCTGAATCACTTCGCGTTGCGGGCTGGGATTCTTCTCCAACAACTCCCTGGCAACCAGCAAAAACCCCGGCGTGCAATAGCCGCACTGCGCGGCGCCAAGATCGGCAAATGTTTCCTGGAGCGGATGGAGCTGTCCGCCTTCCGCCATTCCCTCGATCGTGGTCACCTGGCGATCTTCAGCGTCGAGGCCAAGAAATAGACACGAAAGCATCGGCTGACCATCGATCAACACAGTGCATACGCCGCATTCACCCAGCTCGCATCCGTGTTTCGTTCCGGTCAAGGCAAGATCCTCGCGTAAAACTTCGAGCAAGGTCTTGTGTGGAGCAAAGGCGACCTCTATGGCTTCGCCGTTAAGCGTGATCTGAATGTGCGCCTTTTGTTTTGTTGTCGCCATTGAATCGACCCCGAAGTAGCTACGAACTACTCATACGTTTGTAGCGGCGCGCTTTGAATTCATACCGCGGCAGCGTTCCCCGCGCGACTTGTTCAACGCTGACTCGAATATTCAGTTGAGAGCGAAACGCCGCAAGGACCGCCTCTTTCAACTCCGAAAAAGATTCCGGGTCATTGACCTCCAGCTTGAGTAGCAAATCATCCAGACCGGCTACTCGCCTGATCTCCACCTCGTACTCGACGATCGACGGCAAAGCGCGAAGCAGGTTGTCGATCATGCTCGGGTATAGATTCACGCCGCGCACTATCATCATATCGTCGGCGCGCCCAACGACCCCGCCTTTGATCCTCGCCAGCGTTCGACCACAAGGACAAGGTTCAGCCATCAACTCCACCAAATCACCGGTTCGGTAACGCAACACCGGCATCCCCGCGCGGCTGAGGGTGGTAACGACCAGCTCTCCCCGAGTACCTTCATCGATCGGTTTGGTGGTTTCGGGATCAATCACTTCGAAGATGAACTCGAGTTCGTTGAGATGAATGGCGCCGCTCTGAGCCTGACAATCAAAAGCCCAGGCGCCGGCTTCGGTCGCGCCGGCGTGGTCATAGCACGTAGCTCCCCACGCCTGCTCGATGCGACGCTTGACGCTCTCGACGCTCGCTCCTGGTTCGCCGGCGTGAATTGTGGTGTGAACGGCACTTGAGCGCAGATCAAGACCCATGCTTTCGGCAACCTCCGCCAGATGTAGCGCGTAGGTCGGTGTGCAAACAAGCACCGTACAATTATTGTCGATGATCATCCGCAGACGCTGCTCGGAACTGAGGCCGCCACCCGACAGACACAGCGCGCCGATGTGCCGAGCGCCATCGATTGCCGCCCAGTGACTCACGTACGGACCAAATGAAAAAGCGCAGAATACAAGATCGTTCTCGCTTACTCCTGCGCCGCGATACACATAACCCCAACCACGCGTCCATCTTTCCCAATCCTCGCGAGTATCGAGCCATTTAAGAGGCTGCGCGGTAGTGCCTGAGGTTTGATGTAGATAAGAATAGCGAGCCAGAGGATAAGTGAGCAGCCTTCCGTATGGCGGATAAGCCTGCTGCTCGGCGGTCAGCTCCGCCTTGGTGGTAAACGGCAAACGCTTGAGGTCTTCCGAGGAGCGCACGTCGTCAATCGTCAGGCCTGCGCTGTGAAACTTCTGTTGATAGAACTCGTTCGTCGCTAATTCCCGCACAAGACGGCTTAGCCGCTGGTTCTGTACCTCGAGCAGCCGCACCCGGTCCAGAGTCTCCATTTCGCGATCATAGAAATCAATCTGCTTCATTGCGTCATGATGGTATGCCGCTCGCGTCACCGGCCCCGCTTGTTGGGTTCAAAAACGTCCCGCCGTCGTGATGAAATATACTACCGGTTGACATGACAGGCAAGCGCATTATAATTCGCTCATATGAGAGAGGGTCCTCGGAAAGCTTTGATGTTGACGGCGCTGGGTGCGCATATTCGTGCGCTTCGATTAGCAGCAGGGCTGACGGTCAAGGAGTTTGCCAGGAGAGCCGCGCTGTCACCTCGATTCATCAATCAGCTCGAGGCAGGAGCCGGGAATGTCTCGATTGCCGGTCTGGCGCGAGTGGCTGCGGCTCTTGGGCGCTCGACACACGAGATGATTCCACCTCTTGAAGACGATCACTCGCTGGCGGCTGAGATCTGGCGGCTTCAAAGCGAATGCAGCAGCGATGAGCTGCGCCAGCTACAACGCTGGCTGGAGACGCTGAGGGGTAGCAAACCAAGACTGCGCTTTTTGGCGTTGATCGGGTTGCGCGGCGCGGGCAAATCAACAATCGGCCCGACTTTAGCCCGCCGGTTGAAGACTGAGTTCGTCGAGATCGATAAGCTGGTCGAGAAAGCCGCAGGAATGTCACTGGCGGAGATCTTTACGACTCACGGCGAGGCTTACTATCGAGAGTTGGAAAGAGAGTCGATCGAGCGGCTGTTCGCCGGTTCGCAAGGCTGTGTGGTCGTTCCCGGCGGATCGGTGGTGACCGATCCCGAGACCTGGGGGCTGATTAAACGGCGCTGCTTTACGGTCTGGCTGCACGCGACACCGGAAGAATTCATGAAGCGCATGCGCCGCCAGGGAGATCTCCGCCCAATGCAGGGTCGCCCTTCGGCGATGGATGAGCTAAAGGCGCTGTTGTCGCGTCGCGAGCCGCTCTACGCTGAATCCGAGATGAAGATCAGGACAACCAACAAGTCGCCGGCAGCTGTGATCGATCAGATCGTTAAGGCAGTCGGCACGAAAACCGGATAAACGGAATCGCGCGAGCGACACCACCGGTCTTCTTGGAGTGCGCCGCCCTCTTCCGCATTTAGCGACATTCGCATGCGTGGCGGCGCTTTCGTAGTGTGGTGCAACGGCTCAGGAAACTCTCTACGGTTCGCCGCGGGCGACCCGTTTCCAGTCGCGTTCGAGCCCAGAGCTTTACCCTCCGCGAACTGCTACGCTGTGGCGTTTCCTGAGTCTTTACACCACACTACGAAAGCGCCGCCACGCATGCGAATGTCGCTGAATACGGAAGAGGGCGGCGCACTCCAAAAAAGATGTCGATCGAGGTTGCCGCAAATCGGCCAGTCAGCTAAAACTTGATCAGCCAACGCGGGGAGGCTTGCGGCTCGACAGCAGGCAACTCGCGAGCGAACTCTGACCCAATCGTGAGAGCCTGACCAAATCGGAGGATGAGAGATGTTTCAAGATCTGCGTTACGGCCTGCGAATGCTCCTCAAGAAAAAGAGCTTCACCGTTATTGCCGTGTTGTCGCTAGCCCTTGGCACCGGAGCGAACACCGCGATTTTTAGTCTGGTCAACACCGTGCTACTCCGGCCGCTTCCTATCGACAACCCGCAGCAACTGGTAGCCCTCAATAACATCGCCGAAACTCAGCTCTTTCCAAGCTTCTCTTATCCCAACTACAAAGACTTTCGCGATCGCAACGATGTGTTCTCCGGTCTGATTGCGTATCGCTATACGCCGTTGAGCCTGAGTCACGACGGCATAAACGAGCGAGTTTGGGGTTACGCCGTAAGCGGCAATTATTTCGAAGTGCTAGGCGTCGGTTCGGCGTTGGGCAGGGTGTTTTCACCGGACGATGACCGAACGCCGGGTGGGCATCCCCTGGCGGTGATGAGCTACAAATGCTGGCTGCAGCGCTTCGGACGTGATCAGAACATCGTCGGCAAGAGTGTGAGGGTGAACGGGCGCGGCTACACGGTCATCGGCGTTGCGCCGCAAGGATTCTACGGTACTGAAATCGTGTCCGCGCCGGATTTGTTTTTCCCAATGGCCATGCAGGAGCAACTCGAACTCGGTAACAACTGGCTGAATAATCGCGGCGCTGACAACGTGTTTGTGCAGGGTCGACTGAAGCCGGGCGTCGCCGTGGCTCAGGCTCAAACGGCTCTGAACGCGCTCGCCTCGGAGTTGGGGCGCGAATTCCCCGACTTCAACGAGGGCAGGCGAGTCGCGCTCTCGCCTCCCGGATTGATCGGAATGGCATTTCGCGGCCCGGTGCTCGGATTTGCCGGATTGTTGATGGCGGTTGTTGGGTTGGTTTTGTTGCTGGCTTGTACAAACCTTGCGAACCTATTGCTTGCACGAGCTACCGAGCGTCGTCGTGAGATTGCGGTGCGGCTGGCGTTGGGCGCAACTCGTTTCCGGGTCGTGCGACAATTGCTCACCGAAAGCCTGTTGTTGGCATTAGCAGGTGGCGCGTTAGGTCTGCCGCCTGCATTGTGGCTTGTGAGTCTCGCTACAGCGTTCAAGCTACCGCTCAATATTCCGGTGGCGATTGAAATATTCGTCGACTATCGCGTCTTTGTTTTCACTTTTGTCCTGTCGGTTGCCACCGGCGTGTTGTTTGGGTTGCTGCCGGCTTTACAAGCAACCAGGACCGATTTAGTTCCATCATTGAAGGACGACGTTGCGTTCGGAGGCCATCGGCGCTCGTGGTTGAAGAGCAGCCTGATCGTCGCACAGGTTTCGTTGTCGTTGGTGCTGCTGGTGGGCGGTGGTTTGATGATGCGCGCGCTGGAGAAGGCGCAATCCATCAATCTTGGATTCGAGACAAAGAACGCCGTTGAAATATCGTTCGATTTGCGGTTGCAAGGGTACGAGAGCGCTCAGGGAAAAGAGTTTCAGAAACAACTGCTCGAGCGTGTACGCGCTTTGCCCGGCGTACAATCGGCCGGGATCGCCGACATGATCCCTGTTGACCTGCATTTTTCACGAGCCGCGGTTTTTGTCGATGGGATGGCGCTCGAACGCGCGGTGAATGTGCCGACGGCAATGTCCAACCGGGTCAGCCCGGGTTACTTTCAGACGATGGGCACAAGGCTGCTGGAGGGCCGCGAGTTCACCGAGCAGGATGATGAGAAGGCCCAGCGCGTCGCGATCGTCAATGAAACCTTTGCGCGTCGATTCTTTCCAGGCGAAAACGCGATCGGCAAACAATTCAGTTTGTATAGACCCGACGCCGCAAAGTTGGTGATCGTCGGAGTTGTGCAGGACGGAAAGTACGGCGGGTTGAACGAAGACCCGAAGCCTTTCGTCGGCCGGCCGCTTTGGCAGTCTAATGTTGGATCTACCAGCGTCATCGCTCGTGGGTTTGGCAACGAGCAAGAGTTGAAGGCGGCGGTCATCCGAGAAATACAACAGCTCGATCCACACCTGCCGATGTCCGCAAGTACTCTGGTTGAGAAAATGGCGCTGCCGATGCTTCCGGCTCGCATCGCGGCTTCCCTTTTAGGAGGGTTCGGGTTGCTGGCATTGGCGCTCGCGGCGATTGGAATCTACGGCGTGATTTCTTACGCCGTATCGTCACGCACTCGTGAAATCGGGATTCGAATGGCGTTGGGAGCTCAAACAACTGCGGTCTTGAATTTGGTGCTCGGACAAGGAATGAGGCTAACGCTTGTTGGCGTTGCGATAGGTCTGGTCGCAGCATTGGCGTTGACTCGCCTGCTGAAAAGCTTGCTGTTTGGAGTCAGCGCAACCGACCCCATAACGTTTGCAATCGCCTCATTCCTGCTAATTGCCGTAGCTCTCCTTGCTTGCTATTTACCCGCACGGCGTGCAACGAAGGTGGATCCGATGGTTGCGTTACGCCACGAGTAGAGCCGGATCTCCGGTTTCTGGTTTGTGGTTTCTGGTTTGTGGTTTCTGGTTTGTGGTTTCTGGTTTGTGGTTTCTGGTTTGTGGTTTTTCGTTTGTGGTTTCTCGTTTGTGGTTTCTCGTTTGTGGTTTGGGTTTGTGGCTAATAGTTTGTGGTTTCGGAACAACCAGAAACTACAAACCAGAAACTACAAACCAGAAACCACAAACCAGAAACCAGAAACCAGAAACCACCGATCAATCGTTCCTCCTTCCACTATTGCGGCATAATAGTCACCAAACCGAACAAGGATGAGTGCAGCATGAGTAGTTCCGCCAGGTTCGCAGTCTCAGCCGTGATGGTTGCCACGCTGAGCTTCTCGCCCCTTGCGCAAAACGGACTCCAGGAGGAGCTCGAATACCACGTCATCAAGACCGACCAGGAGGGAAAAATCGTTCCCTGGTTTTCTTCCAACCCTGGCGAAGCATA
>DASRIZ010000356.1:0-17705 GCA_035649735.1 Blastocatellia bacterium
GTCACGGCCGTTGCCTTTTGCCGAGGTGATTGAAAACGTAAAAGCGGTTACTAGAGCCAGTTGTGTAATGAGAGCTATAAGCTGGCGAAGACGAAACATAAAAGTCTCCTTTTTGGTCGAGTTCTGTGGATTGTCTTATACGGTGCGGCCTCCGCCGGCGATACAAAAAAACCCTGGTTTTCAATGTCATCCGCCGGGGCTCAAGGACGGTTGCTCTGGAAATACCGCCTCGTTACCAATTTTCGTAAGTAACGAGCTAATAATCCGATATCGAGGTAAACGACCGCATCCCCCTGAGGATCGCTCGGTGTTGCATCAAGCGGTCGCCCGGTAAGTTAATGCTCAGCACGGCTTCGATTCAGTGAGCAATAATTCCGGGCGCAGAGGAGCGATAAAGAAAGATTTGGAGACACAATCATGTCTGACTGGTCACAAACGCTGAGAACTGCAGAGAAACATCTTTCACGCGGCAAAATCACCGCAGCCATCGAAGAATATAGAAATCTCGTCAACAGCAATCCGTCGGATCTCACAGTGTTAAATACGCTTGGCGACCTCTACATAAGAGCAGGATTTACCGAACAGGCCACCCCGATCTTTTCTCGCGTAGCGCAAGGCTATCGCCACCAGGGTTTCACATCGAAAGCCATCGCCATCCTCAAGAAGCTGCTACGGGTCGATCCGACCGACCTCGACTCGTCGATTTGCCTCGCGGAGTGTTACGCAGCTCAAGGGCTGCGAGGCGAGGCAGGCAGGCTGTACGGTCAGGTTGCTGACGCGTACAAACGCGCGGGACGAGAAGACAAAGCGATGGACGCATTTCAGCACATGGCTGAGATAGATCCGTCAAACACTTCAATGCTAATGACCCTGGGAGAGCGTTGGCTTCGTGAAGGATCAAAGCAACGCGCGCATGCAAGCTTTGCAGCCGCCGGCGAGGAGCTCTACCGGCAAGGCAACGCAGCGCAAGCTCTGCTGGCGTACCTGAAAGCGCAGGATGCACAGCCCGACGACCACAAAACCCTCTCAGCTATCACTTCGATATGCGTGGCGCATTCACAGGCCGATAATGCCTTTGCAATTCTCCGCGACGCTCATTCGAGGAATCCAGGCGACGCCGTAGTGCTCAGCATCCTTGGCTCAGCATATCTGTCAGCCGGACAATTGAGCGACGCCACAGAGACCTTTCGGCAGTTATTTGTCCTCGACGGCACGGAATACCGCAACTTGTTTATCGTTGGGCAAAGATTCATGGAACAGGGCGATCTTGACCGCGCTGTTGAACAAATCGACTGCCTGGTTGACGCGTTGATCGCAAGTAGAAACGAACAAAAAGCTATCGACTTTCTCAAAAAGGCTCTTGACCTCGATCCTGAACACCCCGCGTCCTTAAGGATTTTGGCGCGTATTTATAGACGGTTGCACGAGGATTTCAATCTTGTCCTTACACTTCGTGCGATTGCCGATGGCGCATTGCGGCGAGGCGATTCCGAGGAAGCCGTCGCAGCATTAGAGGAACTTTGCTGTGTCGAGCCTTACGAACAATCTCACAAGGACGCCCTTGAGCGACTTGGTGTCAATGCACCCACGACAACATTCGCGGTTTGTTTGACGAACGATTCGACGTTCGATTTGAATTCGTCGATACCGGACGAGCCGAACGCTTTAGAACTACATTTAGCGCTAAAACAGGTTTATGTGTACAGCCTTCCGGATCCAGCGTCCAACATTTTTCAGGCAGATGGGATCGGTCAAACGAGCAGGCCTTTGCCCGACACCGCTCACGAATTCGTAACGGCCGACGTCGTTCGCGGAGTAACCTTTTCCCCCCACCGCTCCGCCTCTAAGGCTACCGACTCAGCCGGAGCGGTCACTGGTTTTGAGTTGCTCCCTCTAGCGAATAGGCGTCGGGCCGCGCGGATCTCAGCCAGGGTGCCGCTTGTGGTGATATCCGATAGCGGTGGCTGGCGCGAGTTCACCGAGGCTGTAGACATCAGTGACTTGGGGTTGAACATCCTGCTTGCGCACCCAGTTCCCCCAAACACGCCGCTGCGAGTATTGATCGACGCGGCAAAGTGGCCGGAGCAGGTCGCGCGACACCACAGTCGAAATACCACCAAAGGGATTGTGCGCCACTGCGTACACAGACCCGGCAACTCGAATCTCGTTGGCGTTGAGTTCGACGTGACACACGATGCAGTTTTGGTCGAGCGACCTGTGGGTGCGATCTCCATTCAGATTTAGATATCTCGCCCCCCTCACAAAAGTGTGTAGTTCGGCTTTAGAACGAAGTTTGTATGCATTGACCGAGACCCCTCGGCCTTTACAAACTAAAGTTCAACGGCCGAACTACGAACACTTCCTTCATTGTGCGCCGCTACGCAAACAAATAACGGAACGAGCACGTCTGCAGCGGGTTCATTCTAACTACCTTCCCGTGATCTAATACACTTGGGCAGACGCCGCTGCCGAACCTTCAAGCATGTTCAAGGAGCAATGTATGTGGAGGCGTTCGAGATTTCCTTTGTGCCTGCTGGTGGTCTTGCTTCAGTCCCTCACCCCTATCACCGGACAAGTCGCGATAGCTCAAACGAGGCGTGGTTCAACTTCACGCGTTCAGCGAGTTGATGTGAAACCCGGACTCCAGATCAGGCTGAGTGAGGGGACGGCGGTCACCGAGAATCAGCCAATCGCTTCGGTAGTCCGTGCCTCGACGATTTCCGACGATGACGCGCAAAAGGTTTTGAGGAGGCTTAGACCTCTGACCGTCGATCCAGACGACCAGCAGGACGTCGCGTTACGAGATCGTTCATTGCCCCCGCCGCGCGCCGGAAAAACAATCACCGATCCGTTTCCGCCGGCGCAAAACGCCGAAGTCCGGGATCAGGTATCTACGGGCCGACTCGAAGTAGCTCGATATTCACCCGAAGGCGATGTGCCGCTTGTTCCTCAGCTCAGCGTTACGTTCTCACAGCCGATGGTGGCGGTCACTTCACATCAAGACACCATTGCCTCGGGAGTACCGGTAAAGCTTACGCCGCAGCCTTCAGGCCGTTGGCGATGGGTTGGCGCGAAGACCCTGTTGTTTGAAACCGACGGGCACTTTCCGATGGCGACTGAGTACACTGCGGAAGTCCCGGCAGGCACGAAATCAGCCACTGGAGCCACTCTCGCGACGGCGACGAGGTGGAAGTTCGCCACCCCTCCGCCCGTTGTGAAGACGTTTTTTCCAACCGACGGTCCAACAACGGCGCGCGACCCGCTAATGTTTGTTGAATTCGATCAACGCATCAACCCAGCCGCTGTAGCTGAAACGATCAGAGTTCGATCGGGCAATCGCGAGTGGCGAACGAAGCTCGCAACGAGCGAAGAAATCGCGGCAGACGACGTGGTGAGCAAGCTGGTCGCTCGCGCAACCAAAGATCGCTGGCTTGCGTTCCGAGTGATTGACAACGCGACTCCGCGAGATGCTTTGCCGAGGGGTTCTTTAGTTAATGTCACGATCGGACCGGGCACTCCCTCCGTCGAAGGCCCGCGAAAAACGGTCGCGGCGCAGAGTTTTGTATTTCGCACCTTCGGCGCCTTGCGAGTTCTCAAATACGAATGCGGGTATCGCGGCGCTTGTTCTCCGTTTGACCAGTGGAGCATTACGTTCACAAACCCGATCGACGCCTCGAGCTTCGAGCAGAGTCAGGTGCGAGTTGAAGAGATCGGTGTCGCCAAGCCCCAACCGGTCAGTCTGAAAAGCGCGATCTACGGCAACACGCTGAGCATTAGCGGAATCAAACGCGGCCGGACGAGCTATCGCGTCATTCTGGACCCGGCGCTGCGCGATCAGTTCGGCCAGACGCTTGGCCAGACACCGCCGATTGTCTTCAATGTTGGCTCGGCGCCGGCTGGCCTCGCGGGACCGGACAAACCGTTCGTAGTGTTGGACCCCGCCGCGCCGCCGCGATTCTCGGTGTACAGCGTCAATCACGATAGCCTGAGAGTGCGCCTCTACTCGGTAGGCCCTGAGAACTGGAGCCAGTTTCTTGCGTACCTGCGATATCGCGACGAGCGAACTCAGCGAACGCCGCCTGGTCGTCTGGTGTCTACTAAGATCGTTAACGTCACGGCTAAACCCGATGAGCTGGCCGAGACTCGAATTGATCTCACTCCCGCCCTCAACGCAGGCGTCGGCCAGGTGTTTGTCGCGGTCGAACCGGTGGCTGCAACCCTTAGTCGCTATCGAGAATGGGTAGCCGTGTGGGCCCAGGTTACACAGATTGGCCTGGATGCTTTCGTTGATAGTTCGGAGTTGCTGGGTTGGGCAACGTCACTCAAAGACGGCAAGCCGATTGACGGCGCGCAGGTCTCCGTCATCGAGGCGGGAGCTGCCGGGTTGCGTCCCGAAACCAGCGCGACAACGAACGCCGATGGCATCGCTAAGATCGATCTTGCAGGCGGACCGACTGGCGGGCCTCGCATTCTCGTTGCGCGCAAAGGCCCGGATGTAGCAATTCTTCCAGAGAGCGAGTACTGGGGTTACGACCGCTCTTCGTGGGTAAAGAGAAATCTCGGGGAGTCGCTTCGATGGTTTGTGTTTGACGATCGCCGGATGTATCGCCCCGGCGAAGAGGTTCATGTAAAAGGCTGGATTCGCCGAGTGGGTGAGGGAAGAGGCGGCGATGTAGGCCCGCTCGACTCCGGGAACGCAACGGTTGATTACGTGGTAAAAGACTCTCGGGGCAACGATGTCTTCAAAGGCTCAGCTCGAATTAACGCGCTCGGCGGATTCGACACCTCATTCAAACTGCCGGCGACGATGAATCTCGGGTACGGGTTATTGCAGCTTGAAGCGTCCGCCAATACGTCTTCGTCAAACCGACAGTACCAACATCAGTTCCAGGTCCAGGAATTCCGGCGCCCTGAGTTCGAAGTCACCGCGCAAGCTTCCGAAGGCCCGCACTTCGTGGGCGGCAACGCTACGGCAACGGTGAACGCCGCTTATTACGCTGGCGGTGGGCTGAGCAACGCCGACGTTACCTGGCAAGTAACGACGATGACCGCGCGCTTCACCCCTCCTAATCGCGATGATTTCACGTTCGGCAAATGGATTCCGTGGTGGCTCGAACGTAGCTATTCCCCTGATCGAATGGTCGAAACGTTTAGCGGTCGCACCGACGCCGGGGGTAACCACGTGCTGCGCATGGATTTCACCGCGGTTGATCCGCCTGAGCCGTCAACCGTCACCGCCGCGGCCAGCGTGACGGATGTGAACCGGCAAGTGTGGACCTCGTCGACCAATCTACTGGTGCATCCTGCGGCTCTCTATGTCGGCCTACGCAGTTCTCGCACGTTTGTGCAAAAGGGCGAACCGCTGATCGTGCAATCGATCGTTGCCGATCTCGATGGAAAACTGATTGTTGGTCGCGAAATCAGAATGCGTGCGGTGTTGATGGATTGGGTATTTGAGAAGGGCGAATGGAAACAGCAAGAGACCAACCCGCAGGAGTGCACGGTGAGATCGGCCGCCGAGCCGGTTCAATGTCGCTTCGAGACAAAAGAGGGCGGACAGTATCGAGTGACCGCGACTATCCAGGACGACCGCGAACGAAAGAATGAGAGCGAGCTTACTTTGTGGGTCGCCGGCGGCAAGGTCGTGCCGAAACGGGATATTGAACAGGAAGAAGCCCAGTTGATTCCCGATCGCAAAGAGTATCGAGCCGGCGAGAGTGCCGAAATCCTTGTGCAATCTCCGTTCTATCCGGCTGAAGGAGTGCTGACGCTCAGACGATCCGGCATCGTGAGCTCTGAGCGCTTCAAAATGGACGGCCCGTCGCACACACTGCGGGTTCCGATCCAGGAAGGCTATACGCCAAACCTTTACGTACAGGTCGATCTTGTTGGCGCGGCGGTACGCACCGACAACCAGGGAGCGCCCGCCGAGAAACTGCCAAAGCGTCCGGCCTTCGCGAAGGGATCTTTGAACCTTCAAATCCCGCCGCTTGCACGAAAGCTGGCTGTTGAGGCAAAGCCGCGCGAAAGCACGCTTGAGCCTGGCGGGGAGACAACCGTTGACGTGGTAGTTCGGGATGCATCGGGCAGGCCCGTCGCCGGAAGCGAACTTGCGGTGGTTGTCGTTGATGAAGCGGTGCTGGCTTTGAGCGGGTATCGCATCGGAGACCCGATCTCAACTTTCTACTCACAACGCCCTCCTGATGTGAGCGACCATCATTTGCGGCAAAATGTGCTGCTGGCGGCTCCGGATGATCTCGCGGAAAAGCTGCGGGAAAGCGGCAGCTTTGGTGTGCCGGGCGGCACTCCCGGAGGCGTTGTCGGTGGCATAGCAGCTCCCGCACCAAGATTCTCAGCGAAGTATGCGGAATCTTTGCCACTCAACGGACGAAACTTTCTTCAGACAGATGCTTCGCAAGAACAAATTCGCACGCGCCAGAACTTCAATGCGCTTGCGACGTTCGCGCCTGCCGTCCCCACAGACTCGAACGGACGCGCAAGCGTCAAAGTCAAACTGCCCGATAGCCTGACGCGCTATCGAGTGATGGCCGTCGCAGTCGCCGGAGGCAAACAGTTCGGAGCAAATGAATCAAACATCACTGCCCGGCTTCCGTTGATGGTGAGACCGTCAGCACCACGCTTCCTCAACTTCGGAGACAAATTCGAGTTGCCCGTTGTCGTGCAAAACCAGACCGGCGCTCCGATGGAGGTCGATGTTGCAGTGCGGGCCGGCAATGCCGAACTCACTGCAGGCGCCGGCCGCCGCGTTAACGTCCCGGCTAACGATCGGGTTGAAGTTCGTTTTCCTGTTTCGGCTGTGCGCGCGGGCACCGCCCGTTTTCAAATCGCGGGCGCGTCGGGCAAGTGGACAGACGCCGCGGAGATCGAATTACCTGTTTGGACTCCGGCCACGACGGAAGCATTTGCTACCTACGGCGAGATCGATCAGGGCGCGATCGCCCAACCGGTTAAAGCGCCGACCGATGCAATCAAACAGTTTGGCGGGCTTGAGATCTCAACCTCCTCAACCGAGCTTCAGGCTCTGACTGACGGGTTTATTTATCTCGTAGCTTATCCCTTCGAATGCACCGAACAACTCTCGTCGAGGGTCCTGGCAGTCGCAGCGCTGAAGGATGTACTGACAGCCTTCAAGGCTAAAGGTCTGCCAGAGCCGAAGGATTTGATGGATGCAGTCGCTCGGGACATCAAACGTCTGGAGTCGCGTCAAAGCGAAGACGGCAGTTTCGGGTTTTGGCGGCGCGGCGATCAATCGTGGCCTTATGTCAGCATCCACGTCGCACACGCGCTCCAGCGAGCGAAGCAAAAAGACTTTGAAGTTCCGGCGACGATGCTCGATCGATCGAAGAGGTACCTGCGCGAGATTGAGCGACACATTCCCGGCCGGTACGGAGCTTTTGCCCGCCGCGCGCTAATCGCTTACTCGTTGTACGTGCGAAACCTGATGGGCGATAAGGACGCGGCAAAGGCTCGCCGCCTGATTGCTGAAGCGGGACTCGACGGACTCACGCTGGAAGCAAGCGGCTGGCTGTTGTCCGTGTTGTCAGGTGATCAGTCGTCACAGACCGAACTTACAGCCGTCCGCAAACATCTGAACAACCGCGTCACCGAAGAGGCTGCCACAGCCCATTTCGTGACTTCGTACAAAGACGATGATTATCTTCTGATGCATTCGGATCGGCGTGCTGACGGCGTCATACTCGAGGCGTTAATCAAAGATCAGCCGGCGAGCGATTTGATTCCCAAAGTTGTCCGCGGCTTGCTTGCGCATCGCAAACAAGGCAGATGGGAAAACACCCAGGAGAATGCCTTCGTGTTGCTGGCGCTCGATCGTTATTTTGCGACTTATGAAAAGGTCACCCCGAACTTCGTCGCACGTGCATGGCTTGGCGATGCTTATGCCGGGGGGCACGAGTTTAGAGGTCGCACCACCGAGCGTCACAACGTCAACGTACCGATGCAAACTCTTGCTCAAACAACCGCATCGCAGAATCTGATACTGAGCAAAGAAGGGCCTGGGCGGTTGTATTATCGCGTTGGCATGAAGTACGCGCCGGCGAGCCTCAAACTGGATCCGTCAGAGCACGGCTTCACGGTCCAACGAGTTTACGAAGCGGTTGATAAGGCTGACGATGTCCGGCGCGATTCGGACGGCACTTGGCGAATCAAAGCCGGCGCGCGTGTGCGGGTCAAGCTGACGATGCTGGTCCCCACGCGCCGGTATCACGTTGCGCTGGTCGATCCGATACCCGCAGGTCTTGAAGCCCTGAACCCCGCGCTTGCGGTAACCGGCAGTGTGCCGCAGGACCCGACCGACAAGCCGGCTGACCGTTGGTGGTGGTGGCGTCGGCCGTGGTTCGAGCATCAGAACATGCGCGACGAACGAGTCGAAGCGTTTGCGTCATTGGTGTGGGAGGGTGTGCATACGTACTCGTATGTGGCCCGAGCGACGACGCCCGGGGCGTTTATCGTGCCGCCGACAAAGGCCGAGGAGATGTACCATCCGGAGACCTTCGGCCGCAGCGGAACGGATAGGGTGGTTGTGGAGTGAAACCCGCCGTGATCTCTCATTAACACCAACTCTTCGGTGGTAGCCGCGTAGCGGTGTCCTCTCGGTAGCTTGCGTGAGTTGGTGGGTCCCTGGGCCGCGTAGCGGTTACCTGTATGCGTCAAGATCGATCTACAGTCTAATAGGTAACCGCTGCGCGGCCCAGGGACCCGCCAACCCACGCAAGCTACCGAGAGGACACCGCTATGCAGTTATCCTCCGATGGTTGTTGAAATTGGCGAAATCTCTAAACTCCAGTTCACCCCTCTGAAGAGTGGTGTTAATGGAGCACAATCAAACCACCAGATGCCCTTTCTTTTCAGCAACTGTAATCGTGGCTTGAGTCCCTGAATTGAACGCCACAAAATCGCTCTCGATACCGTCGCTGAAGATCACTCCAACCTCCGGAGTCTGAGAAATCAACTTCAACGGACGGTTGCTGGTGATCTTTCCAAACACCAGAGTCGCCGATGAGGTCTTGCTCGGGAAAGGTTCGCGGACAGTGTAGTAAAGATAGTCCGAGTCCCACGCGAAACCACCCGGTGGCTCAACCTTAACTCTGCCCTCTGAAGCTGCGCTTGCTACTCTCGCAGCTCCGGTCATCAGGCTTCTAAACCAACCTGTCGAGCCAAGACCGGTCGACACGATAATCCCGCTTGATGAATGCTGTTCGCTTTTCTTCCCGACGCTGATCGTATAGCGCGCCGAGATATGCGAGCGCACTCCAATAAACAAATCGTTTACCGCGTAGAGCGTCTGTCCGTCATTGAGCTCGGCTTTTGCCATCGTCACTTCTTTTATCCGACGCCGGCGCGCGAAAACCTCGGGCACTATCTTTTCGAGATCCCGAACCTCAAACGGCAACAACACGCCTTCCCAACGCGCGGGATCGGGATTGACCCCGATCACCTGTTGAGTAGTCGTGTACTTGACCGTGTTGGCGACCAGCCCGTCCTGGCCAAGAACTACGACCGTGTCGTCGTTGCCAAAGATGAAGTTTGGCAGAAACGATCTGTCGAGCGCGTGCAGTCGTCCGACTCGTTCCAGGGTCGCACTTGCGGCAGCGACTGAGGCGCGATATTGCTCGTGCTCGTTGAGGTAATCGGAAAAATCGGCGCCTAGATGCTCGACGTAGAACTTTGCCTGGCTGATGGTGTTGAAGCGAGCTACCAGATCATCGAGCCGCGTCCGGCGCGTGACCAGAACGACCTTGTTCTCGGTCAACCGATTCATGAATTCACTTGGGCGCTCACTTGTTGGATTGAAGCGTGAGCAGCTCGCGCAGCAAATCAGGAGATATGTTTAACTGGCCGATCTTGTCCGCGCGTTCGGCGAGGCCCTGGAATGCCAGCGCCACTAACTGATCGGGTTGCATACCGACGCTGGCAAGCGCTTGCAGAACTTTTGCGTCGACGCCTTCCAGCGCTTTCATCGTTGCAGCGACGCCGTAGGCCTTCGCGTCGGCTTCGGATTTGGTGTTCTCCGTTGAAAGCGAGACAAGTTGTTTGTTCTTTTCCTCGAGCGAGATGTTGGCCTCCATCTCGGCGTCTCGAAGCTGGTGTTGTTTTTCCTGCACCGCGCGTTCGGCGTCCATCTGGGCTTCACGAATCTGGCGTTTCTTGTTTTCGACGGCGATCTCGGTGTTGAGCTCGTTTTCGCGAATCGCTCGTTCCTGTTCGACCGCGGAGTTGCGACGCGCGTAAATCGCTTCATCGGCTTCACGAAGCAGTTGTTCCCGGGCTTCGGCCTCGAGCGCGCGGCCGGTTTCGGGGTTGGGCTTGATGGCCAGGATCGAAAGACCAAGCACCTCCAGACCAAGCGAGGAGATTTCGGTCGAAGCCGCGAGCCCTTTAGTAACTTCGCGAACTAGCGCATCCGATGCTCGAAGAGCGTCGCGCAGCGCAAGCGTCTGAAGCTCTTTGCGTGTGAGAACCTTGATAACGTTGATGACCCGCGCCGAGAGCTTTTGCGGATCATCGGAAACATAGCCGCGCGCCGAGGCGTCGAGCGTAAAGTTGAGAAGCTGGGAGACTCGTTTCGGATCGGTGATCCGGTAGTTGGCCTGTCCCTGGATACTGATCTCCTGAAAGTCCGCGGTGACCTCGTTAAAGATAAACGGGGCATCGGTGCTGGCGATGGGGACGGCTACGAGCGAGGTTGTAGGCGCATAGTAAAAGAAAGACAATCCGGCGCCCTCGCGAACGATCTGGCCCCGTTTGTATTGAAGCAGGTAGCTTGTCGGCTGCATCTTTATGAATCGGAGTCCCAGCATTTAGTCTCCTTTTGAACAACAAGATCAGAAGAGAGTCTCTTTTCCCGTAATCCCACCAACGCATGGAAAGCAACGCCCTCCATTTGGACTGCGCCGCCTCTTACTCATTCGGTACCTCTCGCATGCCCGGCGGCGCTTTTGTAGTGTGGGCGCAATAGCTCCGGGGTTTTTTGTTCTCGCACCACACTACAAAAGCGCCGCCAACTCATGCGTAAGCCATCCAATGCCGAGAGGCGGCGCAGTCCAAATAAGGCCGTCGCTTTCCAGGCATTGGTGGGATTTGGTGCCCTTTCGCAATCCTGATGGTGCGTGGTCTAACCTTCGTCGCTATCCGTGGGTTCGCTCAAACTCCTTCATGAACGAGATCAGGGCCTCGACCCCGTCCTTTGGAAATGCGTTGTAGATTGATGCTCGAATGCCGCCCACCGAACGATGTCCCTTGAGCCCGTCAAGCCCGGCTTTCGTAGCTTCGCTGACAAATTGCTTTTCAAGATCTTCGCTCGGCAGCCTGAACGTTATATTCATCAACGAGCGACAGTCGGCGTGCGCGTGACCTCGATAAAAGCCGCTCGCATCGATCACACCGTAGACTTGCCCGGCCTTCTCTTCGTTCCGGTTGCGCGCCGCTTCAAGACCGCCTTGCTCGACCAGCCACTTCATCACCAGTCGCATGACATAAATCGTGAACACAGGCGGCGTGTTGTAAAGCGATTTGTCCTTGGCGTGAGTGTTGTAGTTGAACATCGTGTGCATGCCTTGCGGGCTACGCCCAAGCAAATCATCGCGGATGAACACCAGCGTGACCCCGGCGGGTGCGAGATTTTTTTGCGCTCCCGCGTAGATCAACGCATATTTTTGAATGTTGATCGGACCGCCGAATATATCCGATGAAGCGTCAGCCACCAGGGGCACGCCGCCGGTGTCCGGATCGTATTTCCACTCAACACCATGAATAGTCTCGTTTGTTGTGATGTGGACGTATGCTGCTTCCGGGTCGAGCTTCAGCTCGTCCTGTCTCGGAACTCGTGTGAAGTTCTCAGCTTCCGTGGAGGCAGCGACATTCACCTGACCGACCTTCTGTGCTTCTTTGATGGCTTTCTTGGACCACGATCCGGTGCTGACGTAGTCCGCCTTTCCGCCGGCGGGCATCAGGTTCAAAGGCACCATCGAGAACTGCATTGACGCGCCGCCCTGCAGAAACAGGACGTGATAGTTCTCGGGAATTCCCGCGAGTTTGCGTATGTCGGCTTCGCAACCCTGAATGATTTCATCAAACGCCTTGGAGCGATGACTGATCTCTAGCACCGACATCCCAACGCCGGGAAGCGAAATGAGATCGCGCTGTGCTTCTTCTAGAACGGAGAGCGGCAGCACCGCCGGCCCGGCAGAAAAGTTGTAGATTCTTTCCGTCATTGGATTACCTTTCTAGAGCTTCAACAAACTCAACTCAATTATGTCTTGCGAGTTTGACTTTATTGCGTCCAGCACCGAATCGGAGGGCGCGGAATCCAGTTGAATGCGAGCAACAGCCGCGGCCGCCCCGTCGAAAACGATGTTCTCCGTCTCTTCGACGTTTATGCCCGCTCCTTTTAGCTGGTCGAAAACGTTTGCCAGCACCCCAACGCGATCGAAGTGCCGAACCACAAGCAGATGGGTTGCCGGCGTCTTCTTCGCCAGGTTCACCACGTTGGGGGCGCGGCCTTTGTCTTTGTATTCGCGGATGATTCGCACTGTCTCTTGCGCGATGGCTTGCTGAGCCTGATCGGTCGAAGCCCCGATGTGATGAGTGCCAATCACTCCATCGATTTTGAAAATGCCGTCTTCGACCGACCCAACTCCGCCGGTAGGCTCGCCGGCGAAAACATCGAGACCCGCGCGCAGCCCTCGTTCGGTAACCGCACGCGCAAGTGCCGCCTGATCGACGACCTCAGCCCGCGAAGTGTTGATGAAGTACGAACCCGGCTTCATAGCGGCGAAGAATTTTTCGTCGATCAGGTTCTTGGTGTCATTGTTGAGTGCTACGTGAATGCTGACGACATCGGAAGCCGACGCGACCTCCAGCGGAGACTGCTTCATATCGATTCCAAGCTTTTCAGCTCGTTCAAGATCCAGCGAGCGGCTCCAGGCAACAACGGGCATCCCGAACGCTTTCGCTCTGGAGATCATCTCCTGTCCGATTCGGCCGACACCGATCAGGCCAAGCGTTCGCCCAAAGATCCCCGGCGCTTTACTGTACTCCTTTTTGTTCCAGCGGCCCTGCCGCAGATCGTTAACGTTATCCGGAATACGCCGGTCAAGCGACAGCATCAACCCGAACGCCAGCTCGGCTACCGCGATCGAATTCTTGCCCGGACAATTTGTAACGTAGATGCCTCTTGAGGATGCTGTCTTGACGTCGATTGTGTTGTAGCCCGCCCCGGCCCGCACGACAAGACTCAGACGGCCCGCTTCCAACATCTCCGCGGTGACTTTAGTGCCGCGCACTACCAGGATGTCGGCGCCGCTCGACTTGATCGCCGCAGTGAGCGCTTCGTCTTTGAGATCTGGGTCGTAGACTATCTCGAAACCGCATTCAAGCAGATCCGTTCGACCACCATCGGGGAATTTGTCTGCTATGAGTATTCTCATCGTCGGTACTCCAGTGAGGTAAGCTCATATCAAATGGCTTAGCAAGCCATCGCGCAGCTTCGGCTCAAACCAGGTGGACTTAGGAGGCATAACCTCGTTTTTGTCGGCGATTGCCATCAGATCGTCGACAGTGACCGGATATAACGAGAATGCCACAGCGGCTCGCCCGTCATTGACCATCTCCTCCATCGCCGCGGTGCCACGAATTCCGCCAACAAAATCGATTCGCTTATCGGTTCGAACGTCGGCGATTCCCAATAGCGGATCGAGCACTCGCTCCTGAAGCACGCTGACGTCGAGTGAAGAGATGGGGTCGATCGGGTTGGTCGTTCCAGCCGGCACCGTCAAGCTGTGCCAGTGGCCCGCGAGGTACATGCATATCTCAGACTTTTGCCGGGGCGAAGGCGCGGCCGCCTCCGCAATGTCAAACTTTCTCGACAATACGGTGAGAAACTGGCCTGGGGTCATTCCGTTCAGATCTTTGACTACTCGATTGTAGGGCAGTATCTGAAGCTGATCTGAAGGGAACAGCACTGTGAGGAAGAAGTTGTAGTCCTCACCACCGTCGTGATCCGGGTTCTTACGAAGCTCGTCGCGTGCGCGACTGGCGCTGGCGGCGCGATGATGACCGTCGGCTATATATACAAGCGGCACCGATTGAAATGCCTCGATCAGAAGATCGCGATCCGTTTCACTGGCTCTCCAGATCATATGGGTTACGCCATCCGGCGCCGTAAAGTCGCAAAGCGGTTCCTCCTGCTGCACGCGAATAACAAGATCGTTGATATCGTCGCGACCGGCATACGTCAGAAACACCGGGCCGGTCTGCGCTCCCAGAGTCAGCATATGACGAGTGCGGTCATCCTCCTTGTCCTTGCGCGTGCGTTCGTGCTTGCGAATGATGTTCGAATCGTACTCATCAATCGAAGAACAGGCGGCTATACCGGTTTGCGTGTGTGTGCCCATGCCGAGGCGATAGACATATAGGCTTGGGATGTCGTCAGTGATCAGCGGCGCTTTCGCTTTTAGCTTTTCGAAGTTCTCGGCTGCCTTGGCGTAAACCGCATCCGAGTAAATGTCGGTTTCGTCGGGCAAATCTATTTCAGGCCGCGATACATGCAGGAAACTCAGTTCATTCCCGGCAGCAAGAACCCGAGCTTCTTCGGTGTTGACTACGTCGTAGGGAACTGCGGCGACGAGCGGGGCCTTCTCGGTCGAAGGACGCAGAGCTCGAAACGCGCGAATAGTGGCCATTTGATCTCCTGAACTTAGTTTATGAAAAGATCTTCTTTACAGCGATCTTCGCGGTCGCAGAGGAATGCTAGGATGCTGAAGAAGGGCTGTCAACTTCGCGGGTCTTGTCAATCAAATGCTCGATCCGCATTTCAGAACATAACATTTACCGGCTGCTCCTGCTGCTCTATGATACGCGAGCGGCACACAGTGTCGGGTCGAGTCCGCAGGAGGCTACGCCAATGAGAAGCCCCACAACCGAACCGCTGGTTGTAAGCAGCCGTGAAGACGCGGTGCTCACGCTGACTTTGAACCGTCCCGCAAAGAGCAACTCGCTGGATCCCGATCTGGTCAAACAGCTTTCAACGGAACTAGCGGCCGCTGAGGCTAATACCGCGCTCGGCGCGGTTGTAATCACCGGCGCGGGGTCAAGCTTCTGCGCCGGATTGGACCTCGAGTTACTTGTGAGTTGGTCGACGGATCAAAAGCTGATGCATCTTGACGCGGTGACAAAGATCTTTCGACAGGTCTGGACATTGCCGCAGCCGGTGATCGCGGCGGTAAACGGTCCGGCCATCGCGGGTGGATTTGACCTTGCCGCATTCTGTGACATCCGACTTGCTGCAAAGGAAGCGATCTTTGGTCAGGCTGAGATCAATATCGGTCTCACCCAGATCATTCATCCGCTGTACAAATCAATTGGACTGGCCCGAGCGAAGGAACTAGCGCTGACCGGGCAAAACATTTCCGCCGATGAAGCGTTTCGGATCGGGTTGGTCAACCACGTTTATCAGCGAGACGAGCTGATGCCTCGCGCGTTGGCATTGGCGGGTGTCATGGCTGACAAACCGCGAGCCGCGCTATTTGCAACCAAGCGGCTGACCCGCGAGCTTATAGATTTGGACACAAGCACCGCGCTCGATCAAATAGGGAAGACATTTCGCGAATGCGTGACGTCTGAAGAGCACCAACGCCGGCTGGCCGAAGTGTATGAGCGACTCAAGCAGCGTCATCGCAAATAAAGGATTCGCAATTCGACTCCTATTTGAAAAGCGCTGCCCTCATTTGGAGTGCGCCGCCCTTTCTCGAGTTTTTGCCTTTCGCATGCGTGGCGGCGCTTTTGTACTGTGTTGCTAGCCCCAGAAGAGTCCGAGTGAACAATAGGCCCGCCCCGACGCATCTGGCGAAGCTCGCCCCGCGATACTCTTTTCTAGAGCCTTAGCACCACATTACAAAAGCGCCGCCGCACATGCGAGAGTCACCCAATTCGGAAAAGGGCGGCGCACTCCAAGTTACGCCTCGAATGCGGAAGTGAAGTGCCTTCTACTACTGCAGCCGCTCCTTTTCTTTCCGTCGACGTAATCTTTGGATTCAAGTTCAAGCACGATGGCCCGCACGCGACAAGGAACAACTGCGGAGCTTATCCGCGCTCCTGACGCGTGCGGGCCGTGGGCACCTTAAAGTCGTCTCACCGCCAATCGTGCTATCGTCCTCTGACGTTAATGCCCTTCACACGAGTTACCGTACTAATTACTTCCCAACCATCATCACCGGGTATGTTCCACCCCTCGAGCACCGGATATTTCTGCGGCCAGGACTCTTCGGTGTCCATCAAGAGTCTGGTCTTGCGTGGATATCTGTTCCCGCTGTAATCAATGCGGGTGGTCCTGATCATCGCGATCGGTTCGTGGGTCAGGTCTTCCGGAAAGAGCGCGAACAATTGTGGGTCGCTCTGGCTTATCTGGAAGAGCACATAGTTCCCAGGCGGTAACACGGCCTCGCCCTTTTTCAGCTCAAAGGGAACATTGACCGTAAAATTGACACGCTTTTGCAACGTTCCCTGCGACAGAACGGGAACCACGGCAACGCCAATCAGAAGAATAGCTGTTAGTGCAAAGCTTCGTAGTTTCAACACGTCATACCTCCTTCGCAAGAATATCTCACTGATCGGATCATCCGATCAGCCGATACGCTTCTACTACCCATGCTAGGAGCGGGCCGCTATCTCTCAAATCACCTATTTTGTCCGAGAATCTGGCAAGGAAGTTGCTCATTTAATGAGTCTTGTTTTTTTGTCCCGATCTTCGGCAGCAGAAAACTTCGGCGCTGCCATGCGAGTAATTGGTGGTAGGCTTGATCTTTGTCTTAGATGTCAGAAGGCACGGATGTGCGCCGGCGCGGCTTTCGATATAGCCGCCTATCTCTATGTAATTTCGTTTGATGCAAAGGAGAACACATGATTGCAACGGAACCGTACAAAGCAAAACAGTTCAATTTAAGCGGGCTAAACGGGATTTCCGACCAGACCCTCGAGATGCATTTCAAGCTGTATGAGGGTTATGTCAAAGAGACAAACAACCTGAATGAGAAGATCGCCGAGTTTCTCAAAGACGGCAAAGTGGATCAGGATGAGATGCCTCTGTACTCCGAGCTCAAGCGCCGTCTGGGTTTCGAGTTCAACGGGATGGTGCTGCACGAGTATTACTTTGACAACCTGAAGAAAGGCGGCGGCGCTGACCCCGCGCGAAACTCTGGATTTTTGAAAGCGGCCGAGTCGAGCTTCGGAACATATGAAGTTTGGAAGGCGGATTTCGTGGGCGTTGGAAAGATGCGAGGAGTTGGCTGGGCGATGTGTTACGAGCATCCTGACACCGGACGGCTTTCAAACCATTGGATCAGCTTGCATCAGATTGGCGAGGTTGCGGGTTTCAATCCGATTCTGGTTATGGATGTCTGGGAGCACGCGTTCCTTTTGGACTACAAACCGGCCGATCGTCCGAAATACATCGAAGCGTTTTTCTCGAACATAGACTGGGCCGCAGTGGAAAGGCGCCTCAAGTACTCGAAGCGCGAAGCCACCGTTTCACGGTGATATCGCTGGAAAACTTCAGTAACACCCCCAACTTTTCAGTTGGGGGTGTTGGGACCCTAGTCGATGGCCGAGCGCACTTGGCTCTGTGCTACAATTTTGGCCGGACGGTGCGAGATTGGCCATCAACCTGACCT
>DASRIZ010000357.1:0-18233 GCA_035649735.1 Blastocatellia bacterium
TATTCAATGTTGCGGTCAGTAAAGGGTGGCTTGTTCGGTCGCCCTTCACTAAATGAGCACGCCCGATGCACTGATTAACAGTCTCGTGCTCGCGCTTGATCAACCATCGTCTGCCACAAGTGCGTCGTCGCCCATCGCCGAACCGCACCTCCCGCGCGAGTCCCGCTTCGGTCAGAAGTTCGAGTGTGCGATAGACGGTAGTTTCCCAACGCCCGGATCCACTCTTGCCTACGGGAGGGCGGAAGAGAGTGGCGGAACGGCGTTACCTTTTTGTAAGTTCCTGTCATATAATACCGGCAGTTCGAAGTGAAGACTCTCTAGTAATCGAAGATGCAGCGCACCTGTCACCTTACCATAGGATTTAAATGTGAGTTGGGTCAAGAACAATGAATGGCTGACTCCAAGAACTGACAACAGTATTCACTGGTCGCGCCTCGGTAAGTTCCTGAGACATTATCGCCCGTTCAGGGGTCGTCTCGCATTCGCGGCCCTGCTTGCTTTGATTGGCTCTGCTACCGCGTTCCTCATTCCTCTCATTTTCGGGAAGATGCAAAGCTCTTTAGTCACGGGCGACCTGCGTTTGCTCGGCCTCATGGTGGCCGCTTATCTCGGCGTGCTGGTCTTTCAGGCCGCGATCACTTACTTGATAAGCCTGTCGCGCGCTCGCGTCTCCACGCAATTAAACGAAGACCTCGTCCTGCAATACTACCGTAAGTTGCTCAACATCTCCGTCGAGGATTTCATCGAGTTTAAGCAAAAGAGTAACCTTTTCCAGCGCGTGATAGACGCCATGGCGGTGACTAATGACTTCACGGAGGTCGTCATACAAGGTGTGCAGTCAATCATATTCATCATCGTGATGATGATTGTAATCGGGACGATTTCGCCAATCGTCCTGACCATCGTGACCACGGGTGGCGCGCTGCTCTTCATCTTTGTTTACTGGTATGGCGACAAATTGCGTGAGAAGCGTCAGACTTTTCTGGCGATTAATTATCCACTCGTGGGAAACATGCTCGAAGCCATACAGGGTCTGTTTACAATCAAGGCGCTGGCAGCTTCAATCAGAATTACCAGCGACATCGGAGACCTTGTCCGAAAGAGAAGAGACGCGGAGCGTGACGAACTTGTCATTCAAACCCGTGTGACGCAAGGGTCCCAGGCTATTATCTCCTGCACCCTCGCCCTCGCCCTCGGAGCAAGTTTTATTCTGCTGATCCAAGGGAAGTTGGACTACTCTGACACGTTCGCGCTTTATGTACTGGTCAGCGCTCTGCTCGTGCCTGTCGCGGAACTCGCTCGGCTCTATAAGAACCTCTCATCATTGTCCATCAACGTGAAGAATTACTATCAGGTTCTGGACATTCCGGACGAATCTACAGAAGCTGCACAACCGGCGTCCAAGCCGCTCCCAGTTGCGATCTCGAGTAGGAAGGCGCGCGCAGCGTCAGTGTCGCGGTCGGAGTCCACACCCGAGCTGGCCTATGTTCAAATGCAGGATTCGGTAACGGCTGAGTCAGTGAGTCGATCGGCCGTTTCCGCCTGCGCCCGCGCGCCGGTAGGCGTTGAACTCGACGCGGAGACCAACTGTGGACACCTTGTCTTTCGTGATGTTGATTTTGCGTATCGTGGCGGCGAGCCTGTGTTTCAGGGCTTAAGTCTTGAGATTTACCCAGGCGAGAAAATTAGTCTCATCGGGAGGAGTGGAGCAGGCAAGACCACTCTGCTGCGACTGCTCATGGGATTCTTAGTCCCGCAACGGGGGACGATTCTGGTTGACGGCGTGGACATCTCCACCATCGCCGACAAGAACTCTTTCCGTAAGCTGTTCGGGCTTGTTAGCCAGCAGGACTTCTTCTTTGGAACGACTATTCAAGAAAACCTGCTCTTCGGTTTGGAGGAACAGCGCTCTGAGGCAGAGATTGGTGAGGCTTTACGGCTGGTCAATCTGCGGGACTGCGTCGAAAGCTTGCCGCAAAAGCTCCACACCGTTTACTCGGAAGACATGTTTTCCGGAGGACAGAAGCAGAGATTCTTTATCGTGCGCGCGCTGTTGAGAAGGCCACGCGTCGTTCTACTGGACGAACCCACCTCCGCACTAGATTTCGAGAACGAGGCTCAGATGATTAATGCTATAGATCTGCTGGCTCACAATCGCACAACGATTACCATCGCTCACAGGTTGAGCACTGTGCGGACTTCGGACCGGCTGCTGGTTCTCAATGATCGGCGGATAGTAGCTTCCGGTACACATGAGGAATTGTATGCCGGCAACGACTACTACAGAGCCTTTTGTGATTACAATAGCTTCATACTCTGACGGTTCGCCGTGGAGGACGTATGCTGGATTTGCAGGCTACTTATCGCCTCTCCCGTCACCTTATCATTCGCCCCGGTCTTAACTCTTTCGTACTGGAAACGCCTCTCGACTCCGGTAAACTTCTGCTCGCCAAGTCATCCGTTTTCAAACTGCTTTTGGCTTTGAGTAAGCCGACGAGATTGATAGACCTGCTCACCGCCGTCGAAGAATCCCAGCGGACGAAGCTGCGGGAGTTCCTTGACCAGTGCTACGAGCGTCACCTGCTCACGCTGGTTCTCGAGGACGGACGAGCCGAGGAAGATCTCAACTCTCTGGCGCACTGGGAATTTCACGATCTTGTCTTTCACACTTATTCAAGACCGACCCGTCACAATCAACCGTTCGGCGCAACCTACAGGTTTCGTGGTCTTCTGCCTGAGGAGCCTTGCTTTAAGCCGAGCGAAGAAAATGGAGATCTGCTACCGCTGCCGAAGCCCGATCTTGAGGCGTTGAAGTTGGAGGATATGCCGCTCACTCTCGCGCTGGAGAATCGCCGCTCATTGCACGGTCTCGAACCCATCAGCTTCGACAACCTTGGGGAGTTCCTTTACCGGACTTGTCGCGTGACGGGTACTTCGAGCGACGGCATCGGAATGGAGGTCATCAGGAAGGTATACCCGAGCGGCGGAAGCCTTCACCCTCTCGAAGTCTACCTGGTGGCGAACCGCTGTCTTGGTCTGGAGCGTGGGATGTATCGCTATCGAGCCGCGGATCACGCGCTCGCTTACATCCAGACGCTTGATACTGACGTGGAAAAATTTCTTTCCGACGCGAGCCGCGCTTGCGGGGGATTACCTGATTACCCGCCCGTGCTCTTGATCATCGCGGCGCGGTTCAGGCGAACCGCGTGGAAATATCAGTCCATCGCTTATCACGTTACCCTTATGGAAGCCGGCACCCTATTACAGACTATGTACCTGGTGGCAACTGCGATGCGGCTGGCGCCTTGCGCCCTTGGCTCCGGAGATTCAGACCATTTCGCCAGGGTGGCCGGCACGGATTACTATCTGGAAACGAGCATCGGCGAATTTATCCTCGGCCGGACGCCGGCTGAGCCTTCTACCTGACTAACTCTCTAGTCGTTTCCACAGGGACTATCGCGCATCGCTGCCTGGAAATCGATGCTTGTTTTTATCTATGATCTCTTTGACCGTTTCCTTCAGGATGTCTGTTAGATCACACTCGAAGTAATCTTCTGCGGCGCGATGCGCGTAGTAGCAAAGCGTCATTTTGTCGATCAGTTTAAGGCCGACTACTGCTGCCAGCGAATACAAAAGGTTTGTTAAGACTCTAGGCCACAGCATGCTGTATTCGTATTGAATGGATGCCATGAACCGCTCATCACTCCAGAGAGTGTTGAGAAAGGGGTTGTGCTCAAGTTTTCGTTCTTCCATGTATTGTTTAGACCAGCGCGCCTCTTCCAGGTTGGTCGCTTGTTTAGTCACGTGCTGGCCGCTATCAAGGATAGCTTTCGTGCGTGCCCGATTGCGCTGCATCAGGTCGTGCCAGTGACGCAGAATCGGATCTTTCTCGATCGAGCCTGAATCGTAAGCGCCCTTCACCTCCAACATTAGCTCGATGATCGTGTCACGCTTTTTCAGGTAGTTCTCCTTAATCCGTTCGTTCAATCCGTGGCGCGAAGCAAAGAATGCGGCCAGTCCTTCCCAGTGAGACTTGAATGAGACACAGCCGCCTGGCAGATTGCCGGAGACGAATAATGCCTCGAGGAAGTAGAGTCGAAGCACTTCGACCATCTTCGGGCGCTCGGATTTCAGGATCGCAATCGTGAGCGGCATGCTATCGTGCAGAAAGTCTTCAAGCAGCGCCGCGGCCTCGTCGGAGGCGAGGCGATGCTCCACGCGCTGGTACGGGCGTTCGAGAATTTCATCTAGGCGATAGACGAGGTCTTCATCTTCGACCCCCTCGTCCTCCCAGCTAAGTAGCTTCTTGACTGCTTCAGGCGAATAGTTGTCGATCGGCGTGCTGGGGTGCGAGGCGAGGAATTGTCGCGTTTCCCGGATGAGTTCAGCGCCCACCTCGTCGACGCCTGGGTCGTCGCCCTTTAGTCTGACGCGGAGGTGCGGGCCGCCAGCGTAGTGTCGCTCCCAAAAACAGTTTTCCAGCTCGCTATCCCGGCGCAGCAAGAGAGGATGAACACACTCGATGATCAGCTTATCAAGGTTCGTGTAATAGATGTGATAGTTGCGCCATTCTCCCATTTCAGTCTCCTTTGACTGTGTGACGAGGTGAAGTCGAATCGGCCAGGCGACGCAGCGCGCCAAACAGATGATTCTCATCCTGGAGCGCAAACCCGGTCTTGTTGCAAAGCAAGTGTAACGCGTGAGTCCCGACAAATCCGTTTGACGAGCCGGAGCGTCCGGTGCGTCGTAACAGCTTGCTGATACGACTAAGGCTTGGCTCCCTTTCCAGTTGTTGCGCAACTACCGGTAGCGCACGACTTAATGATCCAAGCAGCTTATCTTCAAAGTCATTGCTCACGCGATTAAGCGACAAGCCCAGCTCTCCGAGCGTGCGCGCGGCAAAGTCCTGTGAGTCCTTGAGCGATTTGACGAAATCATTTGTGCTGCCCGTGGCGGACCGTACAAGCAGGTATAAGGTACAACCGAGCACTACCAAAAGCCGGCCATGGCTCCCGCATTGTGCACGAAGTAGCCGCAGCGAAAGATACGAGGTTTGCTCGTTCAAGAGTTCGGCATAGACAGAATCGAGAGTTTCTCCAAAGTACAACTCGGCTCGGTTGTATCTCTGTTCCTGTACAACAGTCGGTTCGGAATCAAGTGCCTTCTCTGCGTCGAACTTGCGCACAATCTCTTCGAGCCAATTGCCGGTTGCGGTCGCATCCATCGTTCGCGCAGGCAGGAAACGCAGTCGCAGGTGCAACCCTCCTTCGCTATATCGTATGAAGAAGAAGCGCTTCAGGCGGCCAGCCGCAAGCTCTCTATCAACCGCGGGCAGCAGGGAACCGAGCAGGAATGGTTCAAGCGCGTCCTGGATGAAGACGTGAAAGCTCAGCCACCTTTCTCCGGCGGTATTCATCGCGCGCACCCTCAAACCTCGATCATCAACTCGGTCATGAATGGACGACCTTCTGCTCGGAATAGATTTTGAGGGGGCGGCTCCATGGGGGTGAAGATGATTGCGGCCTTGTCGGAAACCTGTGCGATCGATTTGCGAAACAGATTCACGCTCAGAGGATTGTTCAAGTCAAGGTATCTCGGTCTGGTCGACCCCTTGTTCGGTCGCGTCGCCCAAATGTACCACTCGTCAGTTTCGCAGCCGGTGTTTTTACGGACCAGCTTGCGCAGCCTTACCGTGCAACTCAAGATGTTTTCTTCGCCCCGCAGCACGTCGAAGATGGACCTGGCGAAAGCCCATTGCTGCCGACGCAAACATACCGAGCCGTAATATAACGCGGGTGTGTGCACGACCTCCGCCTCAAAAGGTTCTTGCGGAATGTCCTCGAAAGGGTTTATGTAGACATCCGCATGGTCTGCCAGCAGAAGTTTGTAATGCGGCGGAAGATATTGTGCCAGCACATAGCCCAGATAATTGAGGCGAAGAAGCTGTCCTGATTTGCTATCTCGATAAACTACTCTGCCATCTTTTGCCTCGACGATTATCTGCGAAGGGTCAATCCAACGCTCAAAGTTATAATCATAACGTCTCTCAAACCCGCAACCCGTCGCGAACATCGCTGCCACACAACTTCGATTATTCTTGAGCGGAACGGCCAATTGCACATCAAGCCAGCCGTCTTCGCACGCCATGGGTTTATAACGCCTGAAGCCCTGGTTTAGCAGAAAGCGAGCTGCGAAACGTCCCCTACCGGTAAAGATGTTCGCAAGATAGTAGACACCCTTTACGTAATCAAATGGGCCGTTGAAACAGAGATCGTCATCTCCTTTACTTTCCGAACGAGGTTGTTGGGAAAGAAGAGACGAGATCTGGCTGGCGCTAAGAGTACCTGTACATCCAACGAGGTGCGCAAGCCATGCTTCAGAAGCCGCCCGCTCATCCCCGGAGCGATGTGTGGACGGGTGGTAATTCTCTACAATCTGTGAGGGTTGGCGCATAAATTCGCATACCAGGTCCAGATAAGGAACTGCCCCCGATTGCCCGGCAACGCGATCCAGGATGAAGGATTTAATCACATACGACTGATCGTAAAAATTCGAAACTGTGAAGAACGGCTTGACAGCCTGGAGGTCTTCGTAAACGCTGCGCGCAACAGCCTTGTGAGTACTCAAGTCGCGACGATCATAAGTGTTTATGTAGTAGGGAGATTCTTCAGAAGCAGCTTTTTGCGCTTCCGTCGGGAGCGAGAGTGCCGCTAGCTGTTCGTGAACCGCCGGCAATTCCGTCCTCGGGATACGTGCGAGATGGAGGCGCTGTAGTTTCCGGATCAACTCGTCATGGATATCGCTTAACCCCAGGAGATACTGAGCGAAGTGGTTCAGGTCTTTGATGAGATACTCGGTGATTATCGATTTCTGTATGAGAAGAGTGAGATAGTCTTCAACTATGGTTTTGTCGGTCGAAGGCGACGCCGTTGCAAGCACGTAATCCACTGCGCCGCCAAACGTGTATTCGCAAGGTTGTTGAAAGTATTCCAGGATTTGCCGCAGCAACAAGTTTTCTTTCAACGAAATGAGACGCGCGCCTTCGTTTTTCAGGATGAGAAAACGGAACCTGTGGTCCTCCTGTACAAAGCCGCACACAGAGATCAATCGTCGGTAAGGGTCACGAACCAAAGGAAGCAGCAGTTGTTCCAGGCTTAAAATGAGCGACGTGTTGAGTATGACTTCCAGGTCGTCCTCTAGATCTAATCCAGTCGCCGATGGGAAACCGACACTGGCAAACGTATAGAAAGGGTTGGCCTTGCTGAAGAATTTCG
Organism: Blastocatellia bacterium; assembly: GCA_035649735.1. Lineage (GTDB taxonomy): Bacteria > Acidobacteriota > Blastocatellia > UBA7656 > UBA7656 > Onstottus_A. The sequence continues at coordinate 7,275 of DASRIZ010000357.1, forward strand.
CGGCATAGGCGTAGAGACTCCGCTCCTCGTTAGAAAAGTCCTGCTCGGATTCCGGAGGATGACGTCGATACTCATCCAGCAGCCATGGACACGAATAGTCTACCGCTATCTGGAACTCCCGGTTGTTCACCAAACCAGCGAGACGTGATCTAAGTTCATTGATTAAATCGAGTCTATTGGAGTCTAAAAGCTGCTGCTGCTTCTTGATCAGCTCGTTGAACTCGTCTAGCTGTTGACTCAATTCTCCTTCGCATTGATCCAATTCCTGTGGAGATATGGGACGGCAGTTAAAGACGGTGCGCTTGATTCTTAAAAGCAGCCCGCGTTTGTCCCGATCGAGACAGAGAGGAACTCTTGCGTGAAGGTCTTCAAGCAGTCGGGTGCGTAACGATTCCAGCCTTTTGCCGATCTCCGCATGTTGATTCAGGATGGATTCGAGGATCGACGACCGGACGTTGAAATCACTTTCGAATGAAACTCCGGCGCTCCTGACCATTAGTAGCCGCAGTGTTTCACGGGTGTCGCGCGTATCCGGAGCTAATTGATGCCCAGTCACCTGCAATGAACCTTCCTGGACAGACGAAGTGCAACGTTGTGACGTAATCGTCCGCGTGTTTAGCAACTCGTGCAGCACGAACAGGCATTTAGGCGTGGATCACAAGTCTTGGCTGTAGATGCAGCAAACTCAGGCATCCCGAGGCTACCTTCCTGGTAGAAAATTTCAATTTCTTCAACTTCCAGACCATCCAGGTCGATCTCCAGAACACTCGCTCGGTTCTCTTGAACAAGATTCTTTTCGCTCATTTCTTTCCCTCCTTCAAAGTTGAACCGACAAATCCCTGCAAACTTGGATCAAGTGAGAATTTAGAAAGCGAACGGCGTTGCAGTCGCGTTGAGAGGGGTCAGCAAGTTGCTTTCACCTTCAAACAGACGGACTACAACGCCGTCGGTTATTATTTGTTTGTTGGAGTCTAGCCGCCTTTTCCGCTCGAACAGGAATTTGCCGCGGAGCAGTTAGCGCAAGAGGCTGTAGAGGCCGCGAAGACGGGCATACCGAGGGCGCCTTCTTCGAAGAAGACCTCGATGTCCTCAAACTCCAGACCCTCCAGATCAATTTCTAAGTTCTTTTCGCTCATTTTTGTACCTTTCTTCTAGCATGTACTCGTAGGTAACGGGTTTCACTGGACACGAGATCCAGTGGGTGGACGGGCTTTGGACGTACGTAATAGAACGCCGTCATAGTTAACGATCGAGAGTTTTCTAGCCGCCCTTGCCGCTTGAACATGAATTAGGAGCGGAGCAGTTAGCGCCTGATCCGGCTGTAGAGGCCGCGAAGACGGGCATCCCGAGACCGCCCTCTTCGAAGAAGACCTCGATGTCCTCAAACTCCAGACCCTCCAGATCAATCTCTAAGTTATTTTCGCTCATTTTTGTACCTTTCTTCCTAGCAAGCATGTACTCGTAGCGAACAACGGGTTTCACCGGACACGGGATCCAGTGACGTAGATGTACGACGATTGAGTTAGTGAGTCTGGCCCAAAAGCGGTTGAGACATGAAGATTCAGGTACAACTGTTGTGAGTCAGAGAATTTTAATTCAGAGAATTTTTAATTCGTTCACTACTTGAAAGTTTTCCACCTACATGACCCATTGGGGGGGTGTTGAGGAGCGTGATATATCACCGCGCCTATACCCTTGTCAAGAAATAGTCTGCGAGAACAAGCAACAAATCTTTCAAGAACGTTTTCCATTTTTTTCCGCCATCAATCCCCTGCTCTCATGGCAGACGAGCGGCTTTCCCGATCCGGAATGACGCCGCCCGGAGAAACTGATTGCACGGAGATGATGCCGCCCTGAGCTAACTGCGCGACGGCCTTGGAGATGAGCTCTTCCGCCTTTTCATCCTCCCAGTTCTTCGCCAGACGATTGCGGAGCACCGCTCTGATGTCTCTCAAATTACGGCTTCCGTCACAGAGACTCAGGATGGCTTTGAAAAACGCAGATATTTTGATTATCTCGACTCCCGAGATTCTGCTCCTCAAAACTATGTGAGTGCGCTGGCTTATGGTCGGACTGATCTCAGGCTCCAGTCCTTCATTGAGTATTTGAATGAGCCTGCTGATATCACTGTTATAGCTCTGAACCACAACGTTGGGACCAAGAGTTGGGACCGCCGATTCGGGAAGCTCCAAAACTATCCCCTCGCCTGCATTGTCCGGCTGAGACCCAGCTGTCCGCCGAAAATAGGTGAGCGCAACGTTGAATTCCAGGATGTCCCTGAGATACGGGTAGGTCAACACATCGCTCTCAATCAGATGACGTATATACTCCGCACACAGGGGGTAGAATTCTGTCATCCCGAATGAACCGCTAACGGTAAGACTAATGCCTTTGCTCTTGGCGAGCCAGTCCTTCAACCCTGTAAACAAGTCCAGCGGGGTCAACGGAGAAGTTTTGAGAATATAGTAGAGGGTATGCCTAAAGTTTAGAGAGGCGTATCCGAAGAAGTCCAACCCGTGATAGAACTCTCGCGGGACATGCTTTGGGCGCACGTAATAGAAGGCGGAAAACACTTCCTCGCTGCTTTTAATCAGATCTTGATCCTCCTCGGAGAAAAATATCGGATCGACCTGATCGCTTAAATAGCCGTCGTATTCAAAACTCCCCTTGTTCATCGTGTAAGAGGCGGCGCCCCTGAGCGGGGCGCAGAGGTGTAGTTGTACGAGGCTAACGTCGAGGAGCACGCATTTGACAATGGAATCCAGTGTGTCTGAAACGTCGTCGAGGGTCTCGTCTTCAAACCCCGCGATGAACGAGGTCGTTACGCCATAGCCCATCTCATTGAGCGTGCGGATTTTCGGTTCCAATATGTCAAGCTTCAAATTCTTCTTGACGATCTTCTGTATGGATTGTGAGCCAGTCTCGATGCCCATATAGATGGCGTCGCACCCGGCTTGGCGCATCGCAGTCAACACCTCGTCGTTGATGCAATCAAGACGCGCGCTGCAATCCCATGCGACATCGAGCCGAGCTTCCACCAGATCTTTGCAGATCTGTAGCACGCGCTTTTTGTCCACTGTGAACATGTCGTGGACGAAGTGGAATTCACGCGCGCCGAAATTGTCCATCAGGTATCGAATCTCTTCTACGAGCCTGGGCCCGGACTTCAACCGATAGGAGCGGTCGAAATAGACGTTGGTCGAGCAGAACGTGCATCCGAAGGGGCACCCTCTACCGACTTCTATCGGCCATCTCCCCTCGAAGTCTCGGGTGTAGAAATCATAATTTGATATCGGGTAGGCATTGAGGTCTCGGATCAAAGGACGCTTGGCATTGCGCTCAACCTTGTCCCCTTTGCGCCACGTCAACCCTAAGATGGAGGCAAAATCTCCTGTGCCGCCTAACGCCTCAAGCAATTCCGGAAGCGTTTCCTCCGCCTCATTGCAGGTGATGAAATCGACGAACGGAAATAACGTTAGACTCTCCATGTCGGTCACGGTCGCCTGCGGGCCGCCGAAAACCGTCGGGGTGTGCGGCGACAGTGACTTGACCTCTTTGGCTATCCTCAACATGCAGTGATAGCTGTCGCACCGGCTACTGAACCCGACCCAGTCTGGCTGCGCTTCGACGATGTGACGTGCGGCTTCGGGATAGAAATCGGCACCGGTCGGAATCGCACCGGCTCTGGCCAGATCTCCGAAGTCGACAATCGTGACATCATGACCTTTCGTCGTCAGGATAGTGGCGAGCGTGAGCAATCCCAGGGGCGGCGTGTTAACTCTAAGAGTGGATGGGCTCGGGCTCAGGTCGGTGTCCAATCTGCTGCTGAAAGCAAGGTTGTTAACAAGTATGCTTTTCATGGAAGGCAATCTCCTTGGTAAGTCATAACGAGGCCGCCCCGGACCGACCCTGTCACATTCACGCGCTTCATGGGAGTTGTACCCGGTTCATTTCAACAGTTCCTGGACCACTATATCGAGGTCACGCGGCGTCTCTTCGAAGAAACCCTTCTGGCGGTACCTGACGTTACCCTTTCGATCGATAAAGATCATGCTCATCGGCACGCCCTGAACGTTGTAAGTTTTAGCCACTCCTTCGTCGAGCAGAACGGGGAACGTGTAATTAAGCTCCTTGGCTAAGGGTGCTACTTTGTGTCTATCAGCGGCTTCGTCAATGGAGATCGCGAGTATCTCTAAACCCGACGGCTTATACTTCTCATAAAACTTAACGAGGTAGGGCCCCTCCTTGCTGCACGCGGCGCACCAGGTCGCCAGAAAATAGAGCATGACGGGTTTGCCTCTCAGGTCGGAGAGTTTCACCTTGCGACCGTCTGTCGCTTCCAGCTCGAAGTCCTTGGCGGTTTCGTTGACGAACTTTCGCTTGATTGATTCCGCGTACTCGTTGCGCGCCTCCGTCACGACTTTCTCAGCTTCGTCAGTCCTGCCAAGCTGACGCAGCGCCTCCGCGAGGTGCAAAAGCTTTTTCTCCGAACGGGATATTTTGAGCGACTCCCGTAGCTTTACCTCAGCGGCGCTGGAGTCGCCCATGCGACTGAGCACCCACCCGTGAGCATCAAGCGCCAGTGCGCGCTGCTCCTGATAGTTCTGCTTCTGCCAATCAGGCGTGGCCGCCTCTTTGAACCAGTCGGCATCGGTGTTAAGCGGCTTTACAGCCGAGTGTAATTGCGCTGTTTTATCATCGGCGAGGCGCGCGTACTTGAGCGCTTTTGTGAGGTCTTTCTTCTCCTCAGCCAGAGCCAGTGCGATCTTCGCCAGCCAGGCAACTCCGCTACTGGAGTCAATCGCGCGCAAAGCCTCACCATATTTGACTACAGCGGCATGGTCATTCGATTTTTCAGCGATGTTGAAAAGACGATTGTAGATATACCACCTCACTCCGGGGTCCGTGCTCTCACCTAGAAGTTGTTCCAGGCGCGCCGTCTTTACGTTTGCTTCGAGGTCGTCGCCGATGAAGTAAGCCTTAAATAAAACCGTTACGCGGTGGCCCGACATCGGGATTTGTGTCGGAACGCCCTCGCCGTTCGCCGTCGGCAAAACGAACGTCCAGCCCCGTTCGGGATACCAGCCCGGATCGATCTGGCGAAGCCTGTTTTCGACTTTGAGCGTGCGCTCTCGGTCGTACAACACGTCGGCATAAACGTCCCGAATCGCGGCGAGAATTTTTGCGTCTGACGATGAAGCACTTAACCGATCTAACTCATCTCTGACGGCGGCGCGGGACTGCTCCGCGCGCCCGGCTTTGGCGAGACGCAGGCTCGACAGGTGATAGAGGCCCGGCGCACTAGTCTCCGGCTGAGCGTACATTCTTTCGGCGGTCTTGAGCGCGTCGTCGATCTTGGCGAGCTTATTCTTCTGGAGCGAGATGAGCATCTCGTAAGGCTCTGTCGCAGTTCCTTCCTGCTCCAGAAATTCCAGGAGCTCTGCGGCGGCGGCTTGCGGGTCTTGTTCGCTGACGAGCTTTGCCTTAGCGTAATGACTCCAGGCCCAGTCAGGTGCAAGCCTTGAAACCTTTTCAAACCATTCGCGCTTGACCCGCTCGGGAACGAGAGGCGCGGCGGCCATCGCAAGCGCCATCGGGTAGACCGCGTTGTTTGGCTGGCGTTGCATCAGGCGGTCATACTCGCGCCTCACCTCGTCGTAGCGATCCAAATAGAACGTCTTGATGCGAATGTATTGGACGTGCGCGGCGAGATAATGCGGCGCGATTGAGATAGCTTTTCGCAACTCCGCTACGCTCTCCTTCAGGTGGTCGCTATCAGCAAGCTCTACGGCTTGACGCACCGCTTCTTTGGCGGTCGCAGGCACGGGCGCGCGCAAATCTGGCGCACCTTTGTGCTTCTCGGCTTGGACGGTGGCAAGCGGCAGACAGAGTGAAAAGATGTAAGCCGCGAAGAAGAGTGTGAGCTTCGATAAGTGAAGCGGTTGTCGTTTTCTCATGCCATGCACCTCGTAAATCCGTTTCCGGTATCAGAGTATGAGAAGCTAACTCGGCGATTACCTCGCGCGTAGTTCTTTTAAATATTTCGACGGCGCGCAGATCGTCCTTCTGCCCCAACCAGAGATCGCGTGTTTCGATAATTTATTTTTGGTAGCGACTACCGTTGAGTGTTGAGGATGGACCATGGCGTACCCGCCTTCCCGGAGTCCTTATAAATGCAGCCACCACAGGCAGGTCTGATAAAACAGATATCGGTCTGTGAGCTGTAACCGTTGTGGGGGAGTAAAACTCTGCTCTTTTGAGCTTATCGAACCGTGAGCATTAACCTTTTAAGGCTCGCATTGTAAACCCTGGAAGCCCGGCACGCAATAACGATCTCAGTGCGGCACTTACTGTCCTATTTTTTTCTGCCTTGCTCTTCCCACCCTGCTTGCCCTTTCAATTAAAACTCCCAATTGTCTCATCAGGATCGCGCGGTCCGGAGTCGACAGAGAGGGCGTCACAGCTTTCTCCAAAGCCTCCAGTGGTCCGAGCGTCCCGGCACTGAGTTCGCCAAGAGCAACCGATGCCGCGTTGTTCAAGTCGAGGTTGCCGAACTGCGGCTCCTTCAATCTGATCTCGCCGAGCATGTCGAACGGCTCGTCGCCCCTGGCGAGAAGACTGATGGTGGGCGTGATGTCTTGCAAGATGCCGAACGTCCCTTTGAGACTTGGAGGTTGGCTCGCAATCGACATAGCTCGACGCGCCAGCAGCTCGCCCAAGCCCAGCGCGCGCAAGATGCCTTCGGAGGTAAGCGAGAGCAGCGAGAAACGAAATGCCGGCGCAATCGCCAACAATACGTCGTCCATCACGTCGCGCGGCCCTTGCCGCCGCTCCGGCACGGGCAAGCCCAGAATCCCTGCGGCGCGGGCAACGAAGTTCTCCAGCGCTTTGGGGTCTTCCGACTCCGTCGCCACCGTCCCGGCAAACTTGCGCTCGCCCAGCGAGAGTGAACAGAGATCTCGAAACCTCTCCTCTCTGTTGAGCACCAAGTCGGCATCTGCCGTCTTGTGCAGCGGCGGGCGAGTCACGTGAAGGTCGAGATAGGTCTGCTCCAGCAGGTCGCTTTCCCTGATGGCTGTCTCGAGCATCGAGTGTGTTCCTTCGACGTGTCCCGGTCGAGCCGGAACTTGCAGGCGCAGCGGACAGGTGAAGTGCGGCAGGACGGCGATCGCCTTCCCGATATGCCGAAAATGGTTAAAGGGAAAGAGGCGGCACACGCTCGGCTTGGCTGCCTTGCCGTGCTCCCGCTCGATCCGGCAGCGATTGTCACCTTCGAGGAAGATGCACGCGTCCGAAGGATTGAAGAATCCCACGTAATCGCCCTGGCGTTCGGCTGCCAGACTCTCGACGTTCGGATAGAGGACGTATAACTGGCGTATCTCGTTTTTCAGACTTCCGCCGAAGCCACCTCCGCGACAACAGATCGCAGTGCACTCGGCACAGACGTAATGGTAGACACCGTCCGGAAAAGCAAAGTAAAGCTGCTCGGTATACATCTCATCCCTCTAAACTTCTGTTCGCAGCGCGATCATAGGATCTACGTTGGCTGCCCTGCGGGCGGGCATCACAACGGCGAGGAGGCAGACGGCTGCGAAGAGGATCAGAACCAGTACGAGCGTTTGCGGATCGGACGGGCTTATCCCATAAAGCAGGCCGCGCAAGATCCGGGTCAAACCTATAGTCCCGGCGACGCCCACCGCGACGCCGAACAGCATGAGTACCAGCCCTTGCCGCATGAAAAGCCAAAGCACAGAACCCTTTTGTGCCCCGAGCGCCATGCGAAGGCCGATTTCGTGGGTCCGCCAACTGACGGAATAAGAAGTCACGCTATAGATACCGATCGCGCCGAGTAGGAAAGCAAGGACGGCAAAGACCGTCAGCAAGATCATCGTCGAGCGGCGGGTGGTCATTGACTCCGAAGCTACCCGCTCGACGGTACGAATGTCGCTGACGGGAAGATTCGGATCAATGCTTGAAACAATGCCGCGCAGATCGCCCGCGACCCTTGTCGCGTCGCCCTCGGAGCGCACGACCAGAGTCATCGTCGGCAACGTAGCAAACCCGCCATACGGCAGGTAAAACTGTGGACCCGGGTCTACTTCCAGCCCGTCCGTCTTTACATCATTAACTACGCCGACAATAGTCCACCACTCCTTCGGGTAAGGGGGTTTGATGCGTTTGCCGATGGCGCTCTGCTCCGACGACCAGAACTTGCGCGCCAGCGTTTTGTTGACCAGTACGGGGTGCGTCCCGTCGGTTCGATCCGCATCGACAAAGTTGCGTCCCTGGAGCAGCGGGATTTTCATCGTCGACAGATAACCCGGCGTGACGACCAGCATCTGGGCGGCGGGCGGCTCGACTTCCGGCGGCAACGGATGGTCTTGAACGACCAGCGCCATGGGGGTCGAAGACCCACTTAGGGGAAGATCGTTGACGGCGGCTACTCCCTGCACTCCCGGCAGCGCACTCAGGCGAAGCAACAGCTCGTCATACAGTTGGGTGCACTTGGCAGGCTCATCGCATAAGGAGTCAATCGGCGTGATGCGGGCAGCCAGGACGTTGCTGGAACTGAAACCGGGATCAACTTGCGAAAGCCGCCACAGACTCTTCACTAGCAGGAGTGAAGTTGCGACGAGCACCACGGCCACTGCCAGCTCTCCGATGACAAAGGCGGAGGCCAGCCGTCCGCGCCCGGGTCCCATTCCGCTCCGCGGACTGCCATCTCTTAATACCTGTTGCAACTCTGTAGACGAAGCTTGAAGGGCTGGAATCAGACCGAAGATCAACGTGGTTAAGACGGCCAAGCCGGCGCTGAAAGCCAGCACGTTTAGATCAATGTTCACTTCGGCCAGGCGCGGAGTATCGGGTGGGAGAAAGGCTCGGAGCAGCGAAAGGCTCGCCATCGCCAGAAGTATGCCTAGCCCCGTACTGATGACTGCCAACAAAAGGCTTTCTGTGAGCAGTTGCTTGGTGATCCGCCACCGGCCCGCCCCCAATACCGCGCGCACGGCTATCTGCCGCTGGCGGTTTACCGCCGCCGCTAACAACAAATTGGCGACGTTAATGCACGTAATAAGTAAGAGCGAGAAGGCTGCGCCGAGGAGGATTAGCAGTCGAGGTTTGGAGTCTCCGATAAGGTATTGCTGCAAAGCGACAACGTTCGTGCCCTCGCCTGTAAAGTCTGGTAATTTCCAGGGGAACGCCTTAAGGATACCCGGGCCCGCTGCCAGAACTTCTGCTCTTGCCTGCTCTGGGGTCGCTCCGGGGCGCAAACGTCCGATCATGTTCACACTGGACAGTGCCCACAGGCCGATTACGTCGTTGGGATCAATGCGCAGGGGAACCCAGATTCGAGTATCACGCGATGGGAAGTGAAAATCCATCGGCATCACGCCAACTACTTCCCTGCTCTCATCGTTGACCTTGATTCGTCGCCCGATGATGCCCGGATCAGCACCGAACCTTTGCTGCCAAAGCGCGTGGCTGATAATTACGACTCCGTCTTGACCGGGGCGGTCCTCGCCCGTGCGAAGAGTCCTTCCGAGCTCGGCATTGACTCCGAGCACTGAGAAGAGATCAGTCGACACAGCGCTTCCATCGAGACGCTCGGGCGGTCCGACCTCGCTAAGGTTGAAACCGGAGTCAGACGTGAAGGCCGCCACATTCTCAAGCGAGCTCTTGCCATCTTTCAGTGCAAGAAAGACTCCCTTTTGGTGAAGGCCCTTCCACAGCCACACGCGAACCAAACGGTCCGGCTGAGAGTAAGGCAAGGGACGCAGCAAAATCCCGTTGACGAGACTGAAGATCGCTGTGGTTGTGCCGATACCAAGCGCGAGCGGAAAAATGATGGCGGCGGTAATAGCGGGGTTCTTAAAGAAACGGCGTAATGCATATCGGAGATCGTTCATCAAGTCGCTCATGAGGTTTTTCCTCTCGTTTAAGAGAATGGGTGGAGTTCCAGGTTGACATCTCCCTCACTTTCCGGTGGGGGGACACCAGAATGTTGGGCCAGGCGTCTGAGACGCTCTGTGAGCGCGAATCTTACATCGTGATAACCAAACCACATCGGATACAAGCCCTGTGAGACGGCTTTGACGCAGCGTAGTTGGCGCGCGGCAAAGACAGGGTGGGTGATGTCCTTCAGCCAGACGTGAACACCCGCATCCTCCAAGTGTCTCAGAACATCTTGTAAAACGCTGCGCAGATTGTACAACTCTTGGGGTCTGACTGGCGAACGCCTGTTTAGATCCTCCGCCTCGAGCGTTGGCGCTGCCTCAAAGTTCATGAACGAGAGACGCGCAAATGGTTCATCGAGCGCGTAGAGATCTCGATGGTCTTCTGGCTTGTCTACAACTTCCGGATTGCTGAATAACTCTTTACGCGGATCGCGGCTGACACTGAGTTCCGCGGTGATGTCTACGAGTGTGCTGAACATGGCCCGCGTGGCGTCTATGCGTGTGGTCGCAGCGTGGAGGGTGCGCGGCCCAGTCCCTTGCTCCCTCACAGCTACCGCAGCAACCGTCGGAATCTTGATGTCCGCGCTGAGGTCAAAGAAATGAACGCGATAATTCGGAAACGCTGCTCGCGTTCTCGCCCAAAGTAATTGAAAAGGTTCGAAGTTGACCGATTCCGGTCTGACCTTCTCGCAGGCACGCCGCAAATACCACATCGTCAGGTAAGCGTCGCGCTCAACCGCTTCGAAGATAGCAAAGAGTGCAGCCTCTTCAAGGCAGCTACCCAGTGCACAAGCATTTGTCGTATTCCCTATGCAGGAGCTTTCCTCCGGTAGGAAGTATGTGAACCAGACCTCCTGAGCAGGCACAAGCCGCGTGTGTGCGCCCAGTGGGTCATGCGCCCACGTCCAATACATACGAGTCCTCTCATCGTACCTGACATACCTTGCCTGCGGCGCATTCGACCTTTGATCCATCGAGCTGAAGAACAGACTAAGCGGGTCAA
>DASRIZ010000358.1:0-19201 GCA_035649735.1 Blastocatellia bacterium
ACTTCGCGAGCACAACCGATCGCCGGGGAAGAGATCGAGTTTGGTTTAGATCATTAATGCGCCCCGATCGGAGACAGCGGGTTCGAAGGCAGAAAGCAGAATGCAGAAAGCAGAAAGCAGAAGGCAGAAAGCAGAAAGCAGAAGGCAGAAGGCAGAAAGCAGAAGGCAGTAAGCAGAAGGCAGAAGGCAGAAGGCAGAAGGCAGAAGGCAGAAGGCAGAAAGATTCGCCGGATTAGACGGACGGCTCCTTTCTGCCTTCTGCTTTCTGCCTTCTGCTTTCTACGATGGTCGATCAGTTTTGGACATCCGCGCGCGAGTTGGAGTAGTATCTACCGCGATTCAGGTATTGGTTTTGGTTTCCGATGAAACGAACTCTATTCGACAAAATATGGGATGCTCACGTCGTAGACCACCAACCGGGTAAGCCTGCGATTCTCTATATCGACTGCCATCTTGTACACGAGGTCACGTCGCCACAGGCGTTCGAGGGCTTGAGAATGGCTGGGCGCAAAGTGAGGCGGCCGGATCTCACTTTTGCGACCGCCGATCACAATGTTCCTACGTCGGGACGCTCGCTTCCCATCGCGGATCCGATCGCAAAGACCCAGATCGACACCCTCGAGAGCAACTGCCGGGAGTTTGGTATCGAGCTCTACGGATTGGACAGCCCCGATCAAGGAATCGTCCACGTCATCGGGCCCGAATTGGGTTTGACTCAACCCGGCACGACGATAGTTTGCGGAGACAGTCACACCTCCACGCACGGGGCGTTTGGCGCTTTGGCATTTGGGATTGGCACCAGCGAGGTCGAACACGTGCTCGCGACGCAGTGTCTGCCTCAATCAAAACCAAAAACTCTTCAAGTTAAGATCAACGGAAGCCTCGCGCGTGGAGTTACCGCGAAGGATGTCGTGCTCTACCTGATTCGTTTAATCGGAACCGACGGTGCGAGTGGTCACGTCATTGAATATGCCGGGGAGACGATTCGCAGCCTGACGATGGAAGAGCGGATGACCGTGTGCAACATGTCTATCGAGGCTGGCGCGCGCGCCGGCATGATCGCTCCGGATGACACCACTTTTGGATATCTGGAAGGGCGTCCTTTCGCTCCTAAGGACGGCGGGTTCGAAGCGGCCGTCGAGTATTGGAAGACTCTGCCAACCGATGACGGAGCGATATTTGACCGCGAGCTGTCGATCGAAGTCTCAGATCTTGCGCCGCAGGTGAGCTGGGGAACAAACCCGGCAATGGTTACCGATGTGACCGGAACGATTCCAGATCCGGAATCTCTGACCGATGAGAACGCGCGCAAGGCAGCCAGACGAGCGCTCGAATACATGTCGTTGCAACCGGGGACAGCGATTCAAGAGATCAACCTTGACCGCGTGTTCATAGGTTCGTGCACCAACTCGCGCATAGAAGACCTCCGTGCGGCGGCGAACGTGATAAAAGGCAAGAAGGTCGCGGCCGGTCTTTATGCGATGGTAGTGCCTGGTTCGCAGAAGATTAAGCGCCAGGCTGAGCTGGAGGGGCTCGACAAGATTTTTACCCAGGCGGGGTTTGACTGGAGAGAGTCGGGTTGCAGCATGTGTCTCGGGATGAACCCGGACATTCTTCAGCCGGGTGAGCGATGCGCATCGACGTCGAATCGAAACTTCGAGGGCCGTCAGGGGCGCGGAGGCCGCACCCACCTTGTGAGTCCGGCGATGGCTGCAGCAGCGGCAATAGCCGGGCACTTCGTGGATGTGCGTGAATGGGAATGAGGGATTGCCGATTGCAGAAGATTGCCGATTGCCGATTTGCGATTGCCGATTTGGTATCTGCATCTAGATGATCGAAATCGAGATTCGCAATCGTAAATCGACAATCGGCAATCGGCAATCGCAAATCGACAATCGCAAATCGGCAATCGTCAATCACTATGACACCATTCTCAAGACACACCGGTCTGGTTGCTACGCTTGATAGAGTCAACGTCGACACCGACCAGATAATTCCAAAACAGTTCTTGAAGCGCATCGAGCGCACCGGATTCGGGCAGTTCCTGTTCTTCGACTGGCGGTTCAATCAGGACGGGTCGATCAGGACCGACTTCGAATTGAACCAGCCCCGGTTTCAGAGAGCGACAATTCTGTTGGCCCGAACAAACTTCGGTTGTGGATCCTCACGCGAGCACGCGCCGTGGGCACTGCTCGATTACGGGTTTCGTTCGATCATCGCGCCTTCCTTCGCGGACATCTTCTACAATAATTGTTTCAAGAACGGCATGCTTCCTGTCGTGCTTTCGGAGCAACAGGTCGGGAAACTCTTTGAACGCGCGTCGGCAACTCCGGGATACGAATTGACGGTGGATCTGGAACGCCAATGGGTCAGCGATGATGACGGTCTCAGGTTCAGTTTCGAGGTTGATCCGTTTCGACGCGAGTGCCTGCTAAAAGGCCTGGACGATATTGGTCTGACTCTCCAGCACGAAGATAAGATTCGCGAGCACGAGGCTCGCCGCATCGTGTTCCGGTAAAGCTTCCCGACCCCACGTAGTGACGGATTTATTAGTTTCTCTTTTGAAGAGACGAATTCGAAAGATTGAACGAATAAATTCGTTACTACACGGTGAGAACGATGTCCATCACTTTTCCTGAACAATTCAACATTGCGACTTACTATCTCGACGCGCGAATCGAGGAAGGCTTCGGCGACAAGGTCGCGGTCCTTTGCGGCACGATGCGTTACACCTACAACGACGTGCAGCAAATGTCCAACGAAGTCGGCAACGCGTTGCGTGGGCTGGGTGTCGAGATGGAAGATCGGGTTTTGATAGTTTTGCCCGATTCGATCGAGTTCGTAGCCACCTGGTTCGGCGTCGCTAAGATCGGCGCGGTCATCACGATGGTCAACACCATTCTTCCGTCGAGCGACTATGAGTACTATCTCGACTATACTCGCGCCAAAGTGGCGGTGGTGCACGCGGATGTGATGGAGCGCTTCACGCCGGCGGCGTCAACATCGCCATACTTGAAGCACACCGTGGTTGTCGGAAGCAAAGTGTCCGGAAGTCTCGAAGGGCTCGAAAGCCGTTCGACGATCAAGTCGTACGGTCGATTGACTATGCAAGCGTCGGACAAGCTCGAGACGGCGCCGACAAAACGAGACGACATCGCTATCTGGTTGTTTACATCGGGCTCTACGGGACATCCAAAGGCGGCGGTTCACCTTCAGCACGACTTGCCGTACAACACCGAGTGTTATGCGAAGCAGGTACTGGGCATCAACAAGGACGACATCACGCTTTCAGTGCCAAAGCTGTTTTTTGGTTACGCGACCGGAACAAACTTGCTGTTTCCATTTGCGGTAGGCGGGGCGGCGGCGTTGTTCCCTGAGCGCTCGACCGCGGAAACGATGTTCGAGATGATTCAGCAGCACCGGCCAACGATTCTTACCAGCGTTCCGACAATGATCAACGCAATGCTGCAAGTCGAAGGCGCGAGCACTCGCTACGACCTTTCGTCGCTGCGCTTTTGTCTATCGGCGGGTGAAGCTCTTCCGCCCGAGCTTTATCAACGATGGGTGGATACGTTTGGCGTCGAGATATTGGACGGGATCGGTTCGGCTGAAATGTTTCACATCTACATCACCAACTATCCGGGCGACGTTGTTCTCGGCAGCCTTGGAAAGATTGTCCCCGGGTACGAAGCGAGCATCGTCGACGCCGAAGGCCGCCCGGTTTCTACTGGCGACATGGGCACGCTTCGTATCAAAGGGGACTCGGCAGCGCTGTGTTACTGGAACGCCCACGAAACGTCGAAGGCGACGTTTGCCGGCGACTGGTGCACGACAGGCGATCAGTTTCGAGTAGATGAGAATGGTTACTACTGGTACTGCGGCCGCACTGATGAGATGTTAAAAGTGGGCGGGATATTCGTCTCGCCTACGGAGATTGAGAACTGCTTGCAGGAACACGAAGCGGTGCGGGAATGCGCGGTTGTTGGCGCAAGCGACGAAGACAAGCTGATCAAGCCCAAGGCATTCGTGGTGGTGGCAGAAGGTTTTTCGGCGAGCGCGGAGCTCGAGGCTGAGTTGAAAGAATATGTGAAGCGGCGGCTGGCGCTTTACAAGTATCCGCGGTGGATTGAGTTCAGGGATGATCTGCCAAAGAATGATCGCGGGAAGATTGATCGAAAGTCGCTCAAGCAATAGTTAGGTAGTCTTCAATAATTGGAGCGAACAATGATGAGAATGCTAGCCGGCGCGATTGTTTTGATCTCTGTATTTGCGCGTCACCATAGCCAGGGAACAAGTGACTCAAAATGCAACCTGCAGGAATTAGCTATTGATGCCGCACTTGGCGATCCTGACGCACAGCACAATTTGGCGGTAACCGCGTAACGGTGTCCTCTCGATAGCTTGCGTGGAGAGGGCGACACCCTGGGCCGCGTAGCGGTTACCTATTTTGACTAGAAATCGATTTTGACGCCGAGAGGTAACCGCTACGCGGCCCAGGGTGTCGCCCACTCCACGCAAGCTACCGAGAGGACACCGCTACGCGGTTATCCTTTGTTGTCTTGTTGAAATTTGCGAGCGTAGCCGAGATCTTTGGCTAACTGAAGTGGCTCAGCCCGAACTTCAAATTGACTTTGCTTAGTCGAATCCCCATCAAGGAAATCAGGGATCGGTTTAGCAGCGTGGCACCAACCGGAATCTTGATGAGGAGGTAATCGCGGTATGATGAGAGCCTGGTTGTTGCTGGTGACTGTAACTATGTTTGGCGGAGGATGCGGAATGTTTGCGAAAATGCAGCAAAGCGTTTTCTTCTCAAAGTTCCGTCTCGACAAATCGGTGGATGCGACTGCCTACAAAGGCATTGCTAAGCCGGGGGACGCGGGCCCTGGGGGAGGCATTGGAGGAGGCACCGGTTACACCAGCGGGGGGATAGGCGCAGGCGGAATGGACGTGAAAAGTTCGTCGACGAGTTCTCACAGCGTTTTTATCATTGAAGAAGGCGATAACAAGTTTGAGGAGAGGGAGTTTATCGAAGCGCTATCATCTCGAATAAAAAAAGAGATCGAAGAAAGCCGAGCAAGTATCACCGGAGGCGGCAATCCGGCTTCCAATGAGTTTTATGTTGATTACAAGGATGGCGGCTTTAAAGGACGGATAACTGTTTCAGGCGACGCCCGGGGATCAGGGTATGTTCTAAAAGCCACTATCGATGAGAGCAACAAGCCCTAGCCATGTCTAATTCGCCCAAGTGAGAAAATGAAAACCGTCCTTTGCATACTCTTGATGATCATCCAGACCGCCGTTGTCGTAGGTCGTCAATCAAATGCATCGAAGCCAGATGCAATTCCGGAAGCGGTAATCACGGTCTTCAAGACAGCCGGGCTTGATCGGCACTATGAACTCTCCTCCCATTTGAAGCCTTCGTATCTCAAAGGAGACTTCGATGGTGATCGCAAACCTGACATCGCCGTTCTAGTCAAAGAAAAGAGCGCCGGCAGGATCGGCATCGCGGTCTTTCATTCATCCACCAGCAACGTGCTCTTCATCGGCGCCGGAACAAAACTGGGAAACGGCGGCGACAACTTCGATTGGATGGATATATGGAAGGTCGTCCCTAAGCGCACTGCAGCGAAGCAGGTGGGGAAGGCTGCGGCACCGCTCCTGAAAGGCGATGCGTTACATGTAGAAAAAAGTGAATCGGCTAGCGCGCTGGTCTACTGGACCGGCAGGCGATATGTGTGGCGCCAACTGGGTGATTGATATGGATCTTCGGTACCCAATCGGTTCATTCAAACTGGAAACGGCTCCGTCAGACGACGACATTCGCCACGCGATCGACGCAATCGCAGAAGCGCCGGCGAGGCTTCGAGCTGCCGTACACGGTTTATCAGCGGAGCAACTTGACACACCTTATCGCCCCGATGGTTGGACTGTTCGGCAGGTCGTGCATCACGTTCCCGACAGCCACTTGAACAGCTACTGCCGGTTCAAGCTTGCGTTGACTGAAGACGAACCCACGATCAAGTCCTACCACGAAGACCGTTGGGCCGAGCTTGACGATTCGCGTATCGCGCCGATCGATGTATCGCTTGCGCTGCTCGAATCGCTCCATAGCCGATGGGTGACGTTGCTGAAGTCGCTTGGACCGGATGACTTCAAGCGAACGTTTCGGCATCCGGAAATTGGACTTGTCACCCTTGCTCAAAACGCGTGTCTTTATGCGTGGCACGGCCGGCACCATACCGCGCAGGTGACCTCCCTGCGCGAACGAATGGGATGGGACAAATAGTCGGGAGGAAATGCTCATTGCGTAAGCTCATCATTATCGCTCTTGTCGCGAGCGTCTTTCTGTCATTCGCGCAATCTAAGAATGCGCAGAGCCCAACCTTTGATCTGGTCCTAAAGAACGGCCGTATCGTTGATGGATCGGGCAGTCCCTGGTATCGAGGCGACCTCGCGATACGCGGCGATGCGATCGTCAAGATTGCGGCATCCATCACCGAATCCGCCGGTCGCGTCATAGATGTCGAGGGGCAGGTGATCGCCCCCGGTTTTATCGACATTCACACCCACGCGCGGAGCGGTATCTTTCAAGTCCCGACAGCTGAGAACTATGTTCGACAAGGCGTTACGACTTTGATCGAGGGTCCCGATGGCTCGTCGCCTGTTCCTCTGAAACCGTTTTTCGACAGGCTCGAGGCCTTACCGAAGTCAGTCAACATCGGAAGCTTTATTGGCCAGGGCGCGGTCCGCGCGGCGGTGATCGGTAATGCCAATCGTCAGCCGACGGCTGAAGAGCTCGAGAAGATGCGCGCGCTGGTCGAGCAAGGGATGAAGGACGGCGCGTTTGGCCTCAGCTCGGGGCTGTTTTACGTCCCCGGTACCTTTACGCCTACTGACGAGGTCATCGAACTGGCGCGAGTTGCGGGCAGGTTCGGAGGAATCTACATCTCGCACATGCGCGACGAAGCGGCGGGGATTCTGGAGAGCGTCAAAGAGACGATAGCGATTGGTGAACGAGGCGGGCTGCCCACCCAGGTCACTCATCATAAGATCATCGGTCCGGCGAACTGGGGGAAGAGCGCCGACACGCTGCGATTGATCGACGAAGCGCGAGCACGTGGAGTGGACGCCACGATCGATCAGTATCCTTACACTGCTTCAAGCACGAGTATTCAAGCGGCGCTGCTTCCCGCGTGGGCGCAAGAAGGCGGTCGAACTGAAATTCAGAACCGGCTCAAGGATCCGGCCACCCGCGCGAAGATTAAAACAGAGACAATCCGGATCATCAAAAACGAGCGAGGCGGCGGCGATCCCAAGAATATCGTCATAGCCGGCTGCGGTTGGGATAAATCGCTTGCCGGGAAGAATCTGGCCGATGTGGCCCGCTTGCGCGGAACCGAGCCGACGATTGAAAACGCTGCCGAAGCTGCTTTGTGGATCGTCGAAAATGGAGGGTGCAGCGGGATCTTTCACGCCATCAACGAGACGGACCTCGAAAGGATCCTCCGGCATCCGGCAACGATGATCGGGTCGGACGGCGAGATTCCGATTTTTGGACAAGCGCACCCACATCCACGAAGCTACGGCACGTTCGCACGGGTACTCGCAGTATATGTTCGTGAGCGGCGAACGATCTCGTTAGAAGAGGCAGTTCGAAAGATGTCTTCGTTTCCCGCTCAACGTCTCGGTTTGCAGGATCGTGGTGTGCTTCGGCCGGGGATGAGGGCCGATATCGCCGTCTTCGATCCCGCTCGAGTCCGCGATGCGGCGACGTTCGAACGGCCGCATCAGTATGCTGAAGGCATTTCCTCGGTTATTGTAAACGGGATAGTCGTTTTCGAGCGTGGAGCGATGACGCCCTCGCGACCAGGCAAGGTGCTTTACAAACGACAGTAAATCGAAGTCGAGTAGCATAGACTTTAGTCTGTGTGGCCCTGATCGCAGCATGACAAAGTATCAAAACCAAACCTGGAAAGAAGCGCGCGACAACCTTGCGCGCGGTGCTGTTGTAATCCTGCCGATCGGTTCAACCGAGGCACACGGCCCGCATCTGCCGCTGGCGACCGATGTCATTATCTCCGAAGAGATGTCGCTTCGTGCCGCCACAAAGCTAAACGCTCGGAGCGTGGAGACTCTGGTATTGCCGACGATTGCTTACAGCGTGACCGATTTCAGCGCGGACTTTTCGGGGACAATTTCCATACGAAAGGAAACTGCCGCGGCGTTGATCCGCGACATCTGCGTGGCGCTCTACGCGCAGGGTGCAAGGCTGGTGGCGATCGCCAATTCGCATCTTGAACCTGAGCACATCGCTTCAATCAACCAGGCTATCGAAACAGTGAAGCAGGAAACCGGACGCACGGTCGCGTTTCCAGACAATCGCAGACGCCGGTGGGCCGAAAAACTTAGCGAAGAGTTTCGACGAGGTGACTGTCACGCCGGATCATACGAGACGTCGCTGGTGATGGCTGCGCGTCCCGAGCTGGTTCGAGAGGAGATTCGCAAGTCGCTCGAGCGAGTGCCGATCTCGATCGCCGAAAAGATCAAAGAGGGCGCGAGCACATTTATCGAGGCTGGCGGAACCGAAGCGTACTTTGGCGATCCGCGCTCGGCCTCGCGAGAAGAGGGCGAGGCGATGTATGAGGCGCTGTCAGACATGGTTGTCATTGCGGTGATGGAGGAGCTCGCCTCTTAGATTGACCTGGATTGTACCCCTAATGAAACGAGCTCTGTCCAAGGACATCGAAGCGGCACCGTTGAGCTACGGGTCCATCCTCCTGAACAGAGACGAGTTCGTAACAGCGCTCGGGGAGTTGGACTCGCAGACTGAGATCGCGCCGTTGCGGGATATGACGAGCAAGCTGAAGCGGCGTGTCACTTTAGCGGATTTCGAGCTATCAGTCGATGGCCACACAAACGGCGGCTTTGTTGCGGTTCGGCGAGATGTTCTGTCTTCAGAGCTCGATCAAATCCTCGAATCCCGCACGATCGAACGCGCCAGATATTATGTGAAGCGGCTCGAGCGCGGAATCAACAAGGTCAAGACTTCAAAGATCAACGACATCAATCTTCACCGCTGGAAAGAGCACACCGATGTCATCACCGACAGCCTGTGGGTTTTGCCCAAACGCGACACAAACGGCGCTCATCTCGGGTGGTACTGGGGTAATTTTATCCCTCAAATCCCACATCAATTGATGCTTCGCTACACTAAAAAAGATGATTGGGTTTTGGATCCGTTTCTGGGAAGCGGAACGACGCTGATCGAGTGCCGCAGGCTCGGACGCAATGGCATCGGGATTGAGTTGAGCTCCGAGGTAGCAAGCCGCGCAGAGGAACTTGTGCGTCGTGAAAAGCTCCGTCACCCAACCAGAACGGAGATTGTCATTGGTGATTCCCGGACTGTCGACACGCAGCGAATTATCGATGCCACCGGCGCGAAACAGGTGCAGCTACTAGTGATGCACCCGCCCTATCACGACATCATCAGTTTTTCCGAAGATGATAAAGATCTCTCGAACGCAGCGACCACCGATGAATTCTTGAAGATGTTTGGTGAGGTGCTGGACAACGTAGGCCCGTTGCTCGAGCGCGGCCGGTACTTCGCCCTGGTGATTGGAGACAAGTACTCAAAAGGCGAGTGGATACCGCTCGGGTTTCTCTGCATGAGTGAGGTGCTAAAACGCAATTACTCGCTGAAGAGCATCGTGGTTAAGAACTTCGAGGAGACCCGCGCAAAGCGAGATCAGAAGCAGCTCTGGCGGTATCGTGCGCTGGCCGGAGGGTTTTACATCTTCAAACACGAGTACATTTTTGTTTTTAAAAAGAAATGAGCGTCAATAATGTCGACGCCTCAGAAATCGCCCGCCCTCAATCGCTTTCGCAATTTTCTTATGAGCTTCTTGCGTGATGGATCATCGGCCAAATTGGTCAGTTGATAGGGGTCGGATTCCATGTCATACAGCTCAGTCTTGTCCTGGTCGCTCTCGACGTACAGGTATCGATTCGTTCGCAGAGCCTCGTAGTGCGGTCCCGGCACTCCGTCGGGGAGTAGGCCCGCCGCACTCTCCTCGCCGTCAACACCGGGCCACCCCTCAAGCAACATTGAGTCGCGCCATTCAGTCGCGCCTCGCAGCAGAGGCATCAGAGACCTGCCATTGATGCCGTCAGGAATTGGGATCCCCGCAAGATCGTAGAAGGTTGGCGCCAGATCGATCACTCCAACCAAACTACTCTCCAATCGCGGCGCCGGAGCGAGCCGCGGATATCGCACGACAAACGGAACACGGCTGGCTTCGTCATAAACGTGATCTTTTCCAGTGAGCCGGTGCTCTCCCAGGAATTGACCGTTGTCTGAGTAGTACACGATAAAGGTATTGTCCAGCCGTCCCTGTTCCGCCAGTTTGTTGACGACGTCCCGAACGCATTCGTCAACCGACTTGAGCGCGCGCAATTGTTTTAATCTAAACGCATCGATCTCATCGACCTCCCTGGGAGAGAGCTGTTGAGTCGCTTGCAACCAGGCGGGCTTTCCAGACAGCGACGGCGGATTGAAATTTGGAGGCCGCCATGGAGCGACATCCTGGTAGAGGTTCTGGTGATCAGGTGCCGGTGTCGCGGGGCGATGCGGTGAGCGCGGCGCCAACAACAGAAAGAACGGCTTGTCGGTGGGCGCCTTCTCGAGGAACTCAACCGCATAGTCTCGCAGCACGTAAGACAGATATCCTGGAACCGGCCGCTCCGCGCCCAGCACGTTCATGATCGGATTCGTGTAACCATGTAACCAACAAGTCCAGAAGTCGTACTCCGGACGCGCACCGCCCGGCCAGGAGTTTAGATACTTGCCGATCATCCCGGTGAAATAGCCGGCGCGATGAAGACTTTCAGCAAAGCTCTCTTCCAGTAGCGGATCGGGGTTATTGCGAACGCCGTGATTGCGCGCGTACTTGCCGGTAAGCAAACTAGCGCGGCTGGGACCGCATATCGCAGTTGATACATAACCTCGCGTGAAGGTGACGCCCTGGTCCGCGATCATCGATTTTGTGAAGGGCATGAACTGACTGGTGAGCGTATCGTGACCTTGATCGTCAGTCATGATCACCAGAATGTTGGGCCGCGAATCCGGGGCAGGCGCAAGCGATGCGCGAGTCGTATTAGCAACGGCGCTAGCGGCGATCAGCAGCGCTGCCTGTGTGAGGAGTACAGCGCAATACTTGACGACACGAATGCCGTCCGGGGGCAATGTGTTCATTCTCGGTGAGTCCTGTCAGGAGGATACGAGAACTCTATCTGGAGCGAATCGGACTCAATCTTATTCTTATGCTGTCGATGAAACTTAGGGCCTACCAAAGAGCGGGAGGGAAAATAAGCGATCCTCGTGTTTTTTGCAAGGCAAAAATTTCGGTGTCTTCCTCTTGGGTATTACTTGCGCATCGAGTATTCATACAGCGGCTTCGAATCAATCCCGATGAAGGTGATTTTTAGTTCAGTTGGCGTGAACTCAAGAATGGAAAACCCGTTCTTGGATTCTGCAAACAACGAACGAGCTGCCGGCTTTACCTTGTAGAGACCCGCTCCGCCGCCGCCCGACACGAAGAACTCCACGCCCGCTTCCGCTTTGATGTGATTCAGTATGTGGTCGTGACCGACCAGATAAACATCGACCCGATTTTTGAGCAGCGGCAAAAGCCTCCGCGTCAGGACCAGGCTGTCGCCATGTTCGCCGTCGGAATAAATTGGATGATGTCCATAAACGATCTTCCATTTTGAAGTGCTCTTGGCCAGTTCGCCGTCGAGCCATATCAACTGCGCCTCGGAGACTTCATTGGTGTCCAGCGCAAAAAACTGGACCGGGCCCGCGGTGAAAGTGTAGTAAGGCGAGGGCATGCGCCAGCTCGGGCTATTTGCCGAATACAGGATCTCAGCCGCGGGGCTATCGCTCATCACCCAATCATGATTCCCCAGCGCCGCATAGAACTTTATCTTCAATGGGTCATACAGCTCGTCCCATAATTGTTTCCATCGAGGATCCGTCGGGCTTGCCATACCCGCTGGGTAGTAATTATCCCCGAGCGTAATTCCGAAATCGAAGGGTGCTTTCTTGTGCAACTCTGCCATGGTTGCCGCGGTTTGTTTTTGCGCCGGAGATCCAGTGCCAAAGTCGCCAAACGCAAGAACGCGCACTGGCTGGCCATCGGGCTTGACTGAAAAACGCGCTGGCGGGGTTCGCAGAAACGAAGGAAGCATCGTGCCGCGCGCAAGCGAGATCCATCGCTCCTGTTCGGCCGCAAGCCGGGTCACCGCGGCGTCATCGCGCGCGCTACGGGCATTCTCCAATCGCTTGTTCAACAGATCGCGCCCGTCTTGGACCAGTTGAACGCGAAGTCGTTCAAGCGCCAGCAGCGATACGCGAACGTCGGCGTCCGATGCTGCAAGCTTCGAAAGGGCCTCACGCATCTTTGGATTCGTGTTTCGGCCTAACGAATCGACGATCGCCAACCGAACCGCCGGCGACGGTTCCACTGCCAGAACTGCCAGCACAAAGTCCAACACCCCGTTCGAATCCCTTCTAATGAGAGCGGTTGTCAACTGTGCTCGTTTTCGCTCATCGGTTTCGGCGAGCAATGCTCTGGCTTGGTCCGCAAGTGCCGGAGTTAGTTTCCCGAGTTCCGCCTGGATCTGGGAACTCGGCTGAGGCGCTTGTACGGTGACAGCCCCAGTTTGGGTGACGGCGTTGATGTTAGTCGACAGCGCGACAAGAAGCAGAAACAGGGTTTGGGGCCGCATATTCTTTCCTCTCTTGGCGCGAGATTATAAGGGGCGAAGAGCAAAGAGCAAAGGGCGAAGGGAGAAGAGCAAAGGGCAAAGGGCAAAGGGCAAAGGGCGATGGGAATTGAAAATTGCAAATTGAAAATTGCAAATTGAAAATTAGCGAAGTCTTATCGGTCAGATATTTTCAATTTTCAATTTTCAATTTGCAATTTTCAATTCCCATCGCCCTTTGCTCTTTGCCCTTTGCTCTTCGCCCTTTGCTCTTCTCCCTCACTTACCAGGTTTCACCGCGTACACTTTAACGCTCGCGGCGTAGTCATTCACGTTATAACGACTGAACAGATCGGCCAGATGTTCGAAACGCGGATCCTGTTCTGCCGGGGCGCAGCAGCCTGAACTCGCGACCGGCAGCTCGACTGACGATGCACACACTTGCTGTTTGTCGATTTTGGCGTAGATATTGAGATCGCGTTTAGTGTCGACGATTTCCGCGTGAGCGAACCCCGCTTCGAGCAGGCCTTGCTTGTAGTCATCGATCAGAATCGCACCGGCAACGCAGCCGACGTACGCGAGCAAATCGCTCGAGACTTCTGCAGGCAGCTCGTTTTTCAGAGCGATGTCGCTCACCGCAAGCCGCCCGCCAGGTTTGAGCACCCGCGAGATCTCACGAAACACGGCCCGTTTGTCAGGCGCCAGATTTATGACACAGTTGCTGATCACGCAATCAACCGAGTTGTCCGGCAGAGGGAGCTTGTCGATCTTTGCAAGATGAAACTCGACGTTAGTGAACCCGCCTTTTGCGGCGTTCTTCCGCGCTCGCTCAATCATTTCAGGAGTCATGTCGATTCCGATGGCACGTCCTTCGGGTCCGACCTTTGGGGCGGCAAGGAAGATATCGAGACCGCCTCCGCAACCAAGATCTACCACGACCTCTCCGGGATGAAGGTGTGCGTAAGCGGTCGGGTTTCCGCAGGACAAACCCATGTTCGCCTCGGCGGGTATGGATGATAGCTCATCGGGTGAATAGCCAAATGCTTCGGCCACGGCTCTCACGCCTTCGTGCTCGCTCGAAAGAGCGCTCTCGGCAAATGAACCGTATCGGTCTCGAACTGCTTCTTCTATCTGCTTTGACATGTTGATCTCCTGTTTTTTGCGCGGCTTATGCGCAGCATTCTGGCGCGCAGCAACTTCGCGCATTTGTCGCGTCCTCGACGGTCGACGCCATGTTCAGTTCCGGTTTTGTGTCCGCTACTTTCACGAAGAAGAACTCCCAGCGATAGCCGTTCGGGTCAGTGATCCAGATCTTGTCTTGTAACGCGTAACAGCAATCGGTGGACATCTCGTCAAAGGTCGCAAGGCCGGCCTTCTCGAGACTCTTTTTCGCGCGAAGAACTTGATCGGTGCTTGCCACTTGAATACCCAGATGGTTTAGCGCTCCCGAAGTTTCAATCGGTCCGTTGTAATTGAGAGTCAGGTTGAGCGCCGGATTGGCGATATCGAACTTCGCGTAGCCGGGCTTGTACTTAACCGGCTCAGCGTCAAACATCGCCCGATAAAACTTCACCGATTCTTCGATGTCCTTTACGTTCAACGACACATGCACTTTTGACTGTTCCATTGATTCTTATCCTTTCGTCGATTCAGCGTCGAGCCCTCGTAGAAGTGATCTTCACGGGTTCGACGGCCTTGCTGCGGGTACAACATTCGGCGTAGAGAAACCCCAGCAGATCCTGAAGCCCCTCGGCGTTTGCTGAATACCACAACCATTGCTTGTCTTTGCGAACCGTGACCAGGCCTTCCATTCTGAGTTTTTCAAGATGGTGAGACAGCGTCGAGTTTGGAATATCGAGTTCGGCCTGGATGTCGCTTACGATCATGCCCTCGGGGTGCGCCGACAGCAGCAGCCGCACGATCTGCAGCCTCGGCTCGGCGCCCAAAGCGGCGAACATATCCGCATACCGCGCTGTTCCTTCAGTATTCATATTTCTAGAATACTAGAAATACCAATGTTGTGTCAAGAAGTTTTTATTTTACTCTTCGGGTCTTCGATGCTTGTGGCGCGAAGCGCTTGCTCCCGCCTTTCGCGCTGCAACAACGCAATGCTTTGGCAAATCCTCCGCATTGCTGTAAAAGTGATCTGCGAATCCTTCCACGTAGTAACGAATGTTTTCGTTTCTTCTGATTAGACGAATTCGAAAGGTTGAACGAATGAATTCGTTACTACGTGGTGGAAATCCATGCCTTCTTACGAACGGGAGCTATCAATGAAGAAGACCATCTTGACCGGCTTGTTGCTTGCCCTTATCGCTCCGCTCTGGCCTGCTTCGGAGGCGCAGAACCGGCCTGCGATTCCCGTGGTCCTTATTTCGATCGACGGGTTGAAACCCGATTATGTGCTGGATGCCGACAAACACGGACTCAAGATACCCAACCTGCGCAGGCTGGCCGCCGAAGGAGCACACGCCTCCGGAGTCACCGGCGTGCTCCCGACCGTCACCTATCCAAGCCACTCAACGATGGTGACCGGTGTCGCGCCCTCGAAGCACGGGATCATAGCCAACTCTCCGTTCGATCCTTTTAGCAAAAACCTTAACGGCTGGTACTGGTACGCGGAAGATCTCAAGGTTCCGACCTTGTGGGACGTATGCTCGAAAGCGCGTATTTCAACAAGCAGCGTTGATTGGCCGGTAACCGTGGGAGCCAAAATAGAGTTCAACATCGTTCAGTACTGGCGCGCCGAAAACGCAGAAGACCGCAAGCTCATACGGGCGCTCTCGACCCCAGGTCTCTTCGACGAAGCTGAGACCGCGCTTGGATCATACACCGACGGAAATGACTACTCATCGGCGGGTGACGCGCGACGAGCGGCTTTCAATGTCTATCTTCTCGAAAAGAAGAAACCCCGGTTTCACCTCTCGTATTTCGGGAGCCTCGACGAGGAGGAACACAGATCCGGTCCTTACAGCCCACAGACGTTTGCCGTCCTCGAAAAGCTTGATGCGGTGGTCGGCCAGCTTCGAGCGGGCGCCGAAAAGGCCGGGGGCGGCCGCGCAATCATCTGCGTAGTCTCGGATCATGGATTCAAGCTCACGGACAAAGAGGTCAACGTGAACTCGGCGCTTCGCGAAGCGGGACTCATTGAATTGAACGAACAGGGCAGGGTGAAATCCTGGCGAGCGTTCGCCTGGTACGGTGGCGGATCGGCCGGGGTCATGGTTCGGGATGACAAGGATGATGAAGCGAGAAAGATCGCCGGTGAGGTCCTGAACCGCCTTGCCAAAGACCCATCGTCAGGAGTGGCAAGGGTTTCAGACCGATCGTCCGCTCGCGAGCTCGGCGGCTTTCCCGACGCCGCATTTGTTGTTGCTTTGCGATCGGGATATCGGCTTGGTTCTAAGCTTCAAGGGCCAGTGACCGTCACAGTCCGGCCCAGCGGGACGCACGGCTATGCTCCCGATGTCCCAGAGATGAACTCATCATTCTTTGTCGCGGGTCCTGGAATTGCACCGGGTCGCGATCTCGGACAAATCGATATGCGGGACATCGCCCCAACGCTGGCTTCGTTGATTGGGGTTCAGTTGCCGTCGGCGGACGGTCGGATCCTGAAGCTTCGGTAATAAGCAGAGGTCAGAGGTCTCAATTCAGTGGACGTACGAGGCTTGCGATGACAGCTATGAGCTCAGCCGGTTCAACAGGTTTTGGCACGTGGGCCTGATAGCCGGCTGACAGCGCCTTCATGCGATCCTCTACCCTCGCATGGGCGGTCAGCGCAATCGCGGGTCTCCAGCCAAGTCGCTCTTTAGCTTCTTTCAATCTCACATTGCGTATCAGTGAGTAGCCGTCCTCGCCAGGCATCCCGATGTCGCTGATTATGATATCCGGTTTTAACCACTCAAGCGTTTCATACGCCTCGGCGGCGCTCGCAGCAGTCGTAACTTTAGCCTTGCGTTCTTCGAGAATCGCCCTCAGTAGTTCCCGCGCATCAGCCTCGTCTTCAACAGCGAGCACACTCAATCCTTCAAGCGACGGTGAGGAATCCGAACCTACCGTAAGCTGGTCGTTAGATGTATCCGCGTCCTGAGGGTTAAAGGCGAAGCGCCCTGTATTGTGAGCAATAATCACCGGCAACTGAAACGAAAAGGTTGCCCCTTGTCCCTCTCCGGGACTTTCCGCGGACACACTGCCGCCGTGAATGTCTACCAGTTGGCGCACGATTGCCAACCCAAGCCCCAGCCCTCCGTGCAACCGCGTGATTGAACTATCGGCCTGGCGAAACCGATCAAACACGTGCGGCAGGAATTCCGGCGCTATCCCCTTGCCGGTGTCGCTTACCGTCACCTCAACGTGCGAATTAAGATGCTCGAGTCTTACTTGTACGCGGCCACCTTTGTCAGTGAACTTCACCGCATTCGAAAGCAGATTCCAAACAACTTGTTGCAAGCGGTCCGGATCGCCGGAAACCAGGCCTGAGTCTGAATCGAGCGTTATTTCCAGTCGAATGTGTTTAGCCTCAGCAGCTGGACGAATGGCGTCGACCGCGGCCTCGATGATCGGGGCAAGCTCAAGCGGGATGACGGTTAATCGCAGCTTGCCGGACGTGATCCGCGATACATCCAGCAGATCGTCGATGAGCTGAACTTGTAACTTTGCATTGCGCTCTATCGTGTTGAGCCCCCGGGCAATTCCATTTTCATCCAGCTTGGCGGTACGCAGCAGCCGGCCCCAGCCAAGTATCGCATTCAGCGGGGTTCGCAGTTCGTGCGAAATCGTAGCCAGAAACTCATCCTTGGCGCGATTTGCTGCTTCCGCTTCAGTTCGCGCAACCTGCTCGCGCGCGAGCCTCAAGCGCTGCTCCTCCGCGAGCTTTCGGTCTGTCAGATCCCTTGTTACTTTACCAAAGCCCCGCAGTACACCGTCTTTATCTCTAACTGCGGTGATTATGACATTGGCCCAGAACCTCGAACCGTCTTTGCGGATTCGCCAGCCTTCATCTTCAAAACGTCCGACTTCCGCGGCGACCTTCAATTCATAACCGGGTTTGTCGCGCAGGATATCTTGTTCAGGGTAGAAGATCGAAAAGTGCTTTCCGATTATTTCGTTAGCCCGATAGCCCTTTATGTGTTCTGCGCCCGCATTCCAGCTCTCGATGTACCCTTGCGGATCGATCATAAAGATCGCGTAATCTCTCACGCTTTCGACTAGCAATCGGAATCGCTCCTCACTCAGTCTCAGGCCGTCTTCAGCCGCCTTGTGATTAGTGAGATCGCGAGTCACTTTGCCAAACCCGCGCAGGATTCCGGTCTCATCCCTCAGTGCGGTGATAACCACATTTGCCCAGAACCTTGAACCGTCTTTGCGGAGGCGCCAGCCTTCATCTTCAAACCGCCCCACCTCTGTAGCTACCTCTAGTTCATAGGCGGGCTTGTTGCTCTGGAGGTCTTCCTCGGGGTAGAAGATCGAAAAGTGCTTTCCGATTATTTCCTCGGGTTTGTACCCTTTTATTAATTCAGCGCCAAGATTCCAGGTAGCGATGTACCCTTCATCATCCAGCATGAAGATCGCATAGTCCCTTACCGCGTTGACCAGGAGGCGGAACGGCTCTCCGCTTTGGTGAACCATCTCACCAGTTAGATTCTTGCTTTCGGTCTTCTGGGGCTGCTTACCCTTTTTGGGAGGAGACGCTTGAACTGATTTCGGCATCGTTGGACCTGGACTCGTACCGTACTTCTTGTCGCTTATTGTGATATTGCCAGGCGTCCACTTTTGTCAAAGCGCCAATGCGTGTCTGAATGATAGCAGATCATTCTTCACGAACAGAAGGCTTACAGTTTGTTTTGGTTCCGCGAACCCTTCGATCCAATCGGATCACCCGGAGGCGTCGCCAGCGGCGCCGTCTGTTTTCGCATTGCGTCGGGGCGCGCCAGAAACCGCTCGATGTCCTCTCGAACCGCGCTGCGATGAGCCGAGTTGAGACCCGCGGAGCCGGGCAGCTTCAACCAGCCGCCCAGTTCGCGAAGAGATTGTGTGGCTACCGCGCGAACCTGAGGCGCTGCCGACGAGTCAGCCGCAAGTTCCATCAACTGGGTGACCGTCAGGCTTTGAACCGAGCGTCCGATCTCCGCGTGATACGCATTCTTTGGCACAGCGGTCTTCCACGTAGCCGCGATCAACGCGTCGATCACTTCCTTGAAATCCGGGTTGGAGTTGTTGTGCGAGTGAAACTCGATCAATCGAGCCGCACGATTGGGATCAAGCAGCCCCGAAACGGCAAAGTCCGCGCAAATCGTCGCGGCCGCGATCGGATCGAATGCGGGGGCGGTTCGTTTGCTGAACAACTCAATGGCGCCGCCTTCGTAACCAAATGCGCGGGGAGGAATCAATGCCAGTATTCGCGGCGGGATGGCAAGCGCTTCCAGCTTGAGTGTTTCCA
>DASRIZ010000359.1:0-22157 GCA_035649735.1 Blastocatellia bacterium
TCTCCGGTCAGCACGGCGGGATAAAAAACTGCGCGATATTCGGCTTCGGGTTCAACCGCGAACTGAGATTCGAAGAGGAGGACACTTGCCCCCACTCGGTATGAGCCAAGCATCGGCGGTAAGTTCTGTTCCGACGTAGAGCCTGGCGTTCCTGCGTAAACCGATAACAGTCGTTGCCAATCGGCGGACTGCCATCTGAAATCGCGCAATCGATCCAGCGAAGGAGCATCGATCCCGAGCACTTCTACGAGCAGCCTACGCGAGCCTGTTTGATCTAGTGTCCAGCGGATGGAAAATCGCTCAGGAGAGTGTGGAGAAGCTGTTTTGCAAGCTTGATGAAATTGGCCCAGGGGGAGCAAGCCCAGGAGAAGAATCGTAGGCAGCGCGCCAATTTGGAAGCGCCGGAGGTATTTGGAGTGCGCCGCCCTCATTTGGAGTGCGCCGCCCTTTTGCGCATTGAGCAGCTTTCGCATGCGTGGCGGCGCTTTTGAAGTGGTGCTGATGCCTAAAAAGCCCTCTTGGGAGCGCTTCAATGATGACAAAGCGCCGGCGAATAACAATAGGCTGCGAATGACAAAGCGCCGAAGAATAACAAAGCGCCGCCACGCATGCTAAAGCCGCTCAATGCCCAAAAGGGCGGCGCACTCCAAATACGCACTCCAAATACGCACTCCAAATAGGGCTCCTAAGGCAACGGCAACGACTCGAGGATCATCGGCCCGCCTTCGACGCGTCGAATAACGATCGCGTGCCTGGCGTCTAGTTGATCAAGTTGGTCGACGCCGGTCCAGCCGGTGATCGTCTCATAGCTCAGCCCTTTCTTGTCCTGGACAGGAGCAACGATGCTCTCGGCTTTGTCGATGTTCTCGGTGCTGATCTTCATTACTCCGCGGCTGCTGTTGGCCATCAGAAGATAAGTCTTGCCGTCCTTCTCGTAGACGATCATATCGAGAGGACGATTCCGGTTGCCCAGCTCCGCAATTGTTTTGCCCTGAATCTTTGCGCCGGGCTTTAGTTCGCTGATCGGGAACTGTACAAGCGGCGTGCAAGTGTAAGCGGCGAGCAGATGCTGCTGGCCGCCGACTTTGAATGATGCGAAGGTTCGCACCGGCGCTCGAGTTTCGAATCGCCCGTGATTGCCGTGATAGATCTCGACGCTGGTCGGCGTTGCCGCGCTTTTGAACGGGAACGGCACGGCGCGAAGAGTTGACGCGAACTCCTCGTTTGACAGCCCGGCGATCATCACCCGGCCGTCGACAAACGCGATGTCGGTAATTGATTCCTGTCGCGGATTGCTTTGCCTGTTGCCTTGACCGGTCATTGCGTCCGCGGGCGGACTCGGCAATTCGGCGCGAGAGAACTTCACCTTGTCCAGGGCTACCACTTCCAGCTGCCCGTCTGTCTTCACCCGTACCAGCACCGGAATCGCATCGGGGCCACGACCACGCGAGACGGCCAGGTAGGCGTTGTGCGAAACCGGGTTAACCGCCAGATCCTGGATCTGGATTTGATCGGCGCTTGTTCCGAGGAGGCTCGCGAGTTTTTGATCGATGCCCTCGATTTTGATCTGCTTAGCAGACGAAGCCTTCGCGTCACCGGTGGCGATTGCCGTAACCGCGGCGGCTTTTGTGTCGCCAACAAACAGAATGCCCTCAGGCCCAAACGCGAGCGGACCCATGAATTGAAAAGCCGGTTTGCCTTCTTTTAGATCGGCGGTCCAGCTGGCGGTGCCCGCGCCGTTGGCGAGCATGCAGATGGTTAGGACTACAAGCAGCAACGGGAGTAGGGAACGTTTCATAGATGCTCCTTTCGTTGACGGAAGGTGAGTCGCGTAACGCTTGTGTACGAGTTTGTCTGGACCATCATCAAGTGCTGGAGCGAGTCTGTCAAGATCTCCAGGTGCTTCTGGTGACGACCTGGTAGCTTCTGGCAAGGACGCGACTGAAGTATTGGTATGGTCTTGATTCACGCCGGCATTGAGCTTGCTCGGGGATATCGAGGTAACCCGAGCAAGACTCATTAAAGAAACGAAGACTTTATCGCCGGCGTGCTTTGCGCTTTTGTTTGTGGCCGGGCCGACGAAGCGCGATTCCAACTGCACCTACGGCCTCGCCATTCCACAGTTGACGCACGGCGAGTCGATAGCCGTCATGAAGCGACCGCCGGTTGGGATGATCGAATAGATCCTCCGCTGGCAGCACGTAGTCGATCTTGAGCTGGAAAGGCTTCTCTACCAGCAGATTTCGAAAACCGTAGGCCGGACCACCCACCTGCCCGTTTAATCTCAAAAACGCCTGGTGTCGGACTAAATCCCGTCCAACGAGAACGTCATAAACGTTTTCATTTTTGGTTCGTTCCGCTAGCTTGAGCCCCTGGGCTATCGCGCCATCGAGAGCTTGCTTCGGGCCGCGAATGCGCAGTTTCGCGCCAGGAACAAACGCACCGAGTTCGATCTGTAGATCGAATCTCTCTCGAACCCGCGGTAGACTCTTCACTTCGAACTCAAGGACACCGGGTAGGCCAGGCACCAAATCCACAACATCCATGTTTCGGTAAGCAATGTTGTTCGTGTTGCGGACGAAGTAAAGGTAGTCAGAAACCGAGCTGATAAGCGTGTGATCAGGTGCAGGGTCCAGTCCATCGGAAACGACTGCGATCATGCAGTAGTGACCTGGAGCAGGAATAAGCGCCTGTGGGAAGGTCAGCGGGCCTGCAATGCGCACAGTCCCCGGGACGACCCCGGTCTCGGCGAGTGATCCGATGTGGGTCCACGACGCTGGTGTGCCGAAGGTCGTGGCCGCTGAGAGATAGACATTGATCGAGACGTCACCGTTAGCGGCGCCGCGATTTTGAAGCCGCACATAAACAAAGTTGTTCTGCCCGAATTCGATATTCTGCCAGAGTGCATCATCTGACATGTTTGCGAAGTCAAGCGCCGGGTTTGTTGAAGGTGCGGTGCGATTGATGATGTCCGGGCTGGCCCACAAATAGCTGCCTCCAAAGGGCTCCGCTCCGGAGTCTGCGAGATTGTCACGTACATAAATATCAGGTCCAATGCCCACGGCGTTGAACGCGTTCTTAACCTGGGACAGTTTGACGAGGTCGGTAGGGAAGAGATCCAAACAGGCGTCGAGCATGGCCTCGCGAAAATCAAGAAAGTTCGCAGTGGGATTACCAACCAGGTTGACTGACATGCACCGAAACAACATTTGCTCGGCGGCGCTTTGGCCAATACCAGTCACCGTGATGCCGCTTACAGTGTGCGTTCCACCAATGGTCAAAAGGTAGAAGAGATTATTGATAATCCCGCTGTTTACGTGGACTCCGCCGTTATCCCAACTCAACGTAAAGCGGACGCTGTAGTGGCTGGGGCAATGGCCCGCGAAAACGCTGGCCTGTGCGGTTGCCAGCGAAGAGTTGTCCCACTGTCCCCCGTTTGTTGGGTCAATCATATTGCGCCACGCCGGCGCGGAAGCCTTGAGCCACGCGTCCTCAAAGACAAGCCAGTCACCGGTGATGAACGCGGCGAAGATGTCGGAAAATGCTTCGTTCAAGGCGCCTGATTCATTCAGATACTGAAGCGCGCAGGTGAACTGCGTGTAACCATGTGTAAACTCATGCGCTAGCCAGTCATCGCTGCATTCGTAATTATCTCCGGTGGCTGCCACTCCGCTCCCGTCGCCGAGGTTAACCTTTGACCCGTCCCAATATCCGTTGCTGTAATTTGAGCCAAGGTGAACAACTGTCGTCAAATTCATACCAGCGCCGTTTAAGCTGTTTCTGCCATGCACGGTTTGATAGTAGTCTACAACGTCACCCGCGTAGCGGTGCGCATCAACTTCCGCTCCTTGATTCTGGTCTCGCGGCGCAGTCGTAAGGTTGTTCCAATTGTTATCAAGGTCCTCCGAGGGTGACGCGCCATCTTCATCGTTGGTGATGATCTCCGGGCCGCCAGCTCCCGTCCGCGTGGTATCGCGGAGCTGAAATGTCGTACCGGTGCTCCAGGCGTTTACAAACCCGGCACCGGAGTAGAAACCCGTGCCGTTGCCAACCACCGCCGTAGTCTGCACGTTGTCATAGTACAAAAGTACCTTGCCATTGACCGCGTCAACGTAAACAACCCAGTGGGCTGGCGCACCGCGTTCTCCAGGTTTTGTGTCGACCAACCTGACCTCCCATACCAATCGCGGGCTTCCTTTATATCGGTAAACCAGCACTTCGGGCTTACTTTCTAAGTGCCCTTGGGATTTTGTCGCTTTCTGTGCAGCGTTTACCGCCCGGTCTTCGGTGATGCGCGGCTCCAATGGAACCTTAGCCAGATCAGGGAAAAGATGGTTGCTTATCGTGTCCAGCGTTCCGTTTTTGGTGACATGGAATCGCACGCTGCCGCCATACACACGGTTCGCTCCGTGATATTGCTGAAGCGCGAGACTCAAACCGCCTTGTGGGTCTGGGCTCTCGTCTATCACCGCCAGGCGCCCGCTGCTGATCTCTCCAAATAGATCAGCGTGAGATCGTAAAAAACGCGTGGCTGAACTTCGCAATCGCTTTATCGCTAGATTGCCAAAGTCTGCCAGATTGCCACGAAGATACTTAATGACGTCCAGGCTTTCGTCATAACGAAATCGCAGCGACGAGTCTCGGAGCTGAAGCTTTCGAATACTATCCTTTTCTTTCATGACTATTCTCCTTTTGGTTTGTGGCGACGGATACAATCGCCGCCGACCAAACCTCGGCGAATCAAGCGGCCGCGATTGAGCGATGGAAATGCACTAGAGCTGCGCTTTCCCCTCAAACAGAGTGTGCTGTCGGCAAGAGTTGCTTCTGAACGAAGACTCCGCCGCAAGTAAACAGCCGTCTGGAGGCTGGCGCAATTGCAGCCGGGCTTTGTTAATGTTCGATTGACAAGTTCCGCGGACGAATGTCTTCGCTCGGTCGCGGAACTCTAAGAGGTGGACCGGTTCAGCAAAATTTGGGACACGTGCGGACAGTCACTCAGTTCTCACTGATACCTCCTCCTTGAAAGGCCAATGGTTGAGAACTCAGTCTCCACCTACTATTCATGGACGGACAATCCGAACCGGATGGTTCAGAAAAGTTGGGGTGGCATCAATTTAATGAAACGGGCGTGGATAAAGTGATGGGCTTTGATCGTTTCCAGTTTTCGGACGCGATGCTGACTAACGCACCACCCCGGGGGACTTCTTCCCGACGCAGAACAGAAACGTATCGGTTCGGATAAAAATCTGGCCGCCGGATATTGCCGGCGACGCCACGATTCGCTCGGCGATGTCGTTACGAGCAAGAACCTGAAACTCGCGCCCCGCTTTGAGGACGATTGTCTCTCCGGTCTCGCTCATCATGTAGACCTTTCCATCGCCGGCTACCGGTGACGCGCTGAATATTCCGTCCATCCGCTGCTGCCACACTTTCTCCCCGGTTCTGGCATCAACACAGCTGGCCACTCCTGCGTCATTCGCCATATAAATCAAACCCTGATACTGAACAAGCGAAGAAATGTACGGCGCTCCGGTGGGAACGTGCCACTGGACGTGAGTGTTTGTTATGTCGCCCTTGCCGCCTAACCGGATTGCCATAAACGGGCCGCTTCGATAACCGCGGCTCGCATACAGCACGCCGTTCTCGTACGACGGCACTGGGATCGGAAACCGATTGGGCTCGCCGGTATACCACAGATGTTTGCCGGTGTTTGGATCATACGAATCAATTCGTTCGCTGGCGTTTACAATCAGCTCATCGCCGCTCGGACCTCGAACCACTGTGGGTGTGCTGTAAGATCGCACTCCCTTGCCGCGATCCACTTTCCATCTCTCTTTTCCGGTTTTTTTGTCCAGGGCCAGCAAATGCGAAGCGGGGATGTGATCACAGAGAAGGATCAGCGTGTCACGGTAGATCGTCGGCGAACTTCCGTGTCCCCATTCGATCTCAAACGGCGAGACCTCGGTTCCCAGATGCCTCTGCCAGGCAAGCTTGCCGTCGAGATTCAACGCAACAAGCTGACCGTTTCCGAACCAAGCGTAAACCAGATTGCCATCTGTGACTGGGCTGGGGCTCGCCAGGTTATGTTTCTGATGAACCGGGGCGAGCTTTCCTTCAGCGGGCAGGCGATATTCCCATAGACGACTGCCGTCGGATTTCCGAAAGGCCTCAACAAGAAAGTAGATCTGCTTTTCTGCTACGGGGTTACTTTTACTCATCGGCTTCTCGGATGCCGCTTCCGGGCCCCTAGCGAGAGTGGGATGCGAGCCGGGGCGCAACTCTGCCTGGCCAAGTTGAGAAGTGACGAACACCCGATCGCCCCAGACGATTGGTGAAGAGACGCCAAGCCCTCGTAGCGGAGCTTTCCACGCCACGTCATCCTTGCTCCATCGCGTCGGAAGCCCGGTTTCAGTTGTGACGCCGTTCCCAGAGGCCCCTCTCCACTGCGGCCAGTTGTCGGGATAGCCAGCGACGGGTATCAGGATCAGTACGATTATTGAAGTGAGCAGCTTGCGCATTGCTCGTCCTCCCGTAGCATAGACTTTAGTCTGTGTGTCACTCCGGTCCAGGTTAGGACACAGACTAAAGTCTATGCTACTGCCTTGCAAGTCTGACCAACTCCGCTCGCGCTTCTTCGGTTGTATGTATTGCCGACTCAAAATCT
This sequence comes from Blastocatellia bacterium, assembly GCA_035649735.1. Classification (GTDB taxonomy): domain Bacteria; phylum Acidobacteriota; class Blastocatellia; order UBA7656; family UBA7656; genus Onstottus_A. The sequence goes on from DASRIZ010000359.1 coordinate 6,665, forward strand.
ATTCTCAGTTTGCGCTTGTCCGCCGTTAGATCGAACCCTTCGCTGTCGATCCCGGTCATCGTTACCGATTCGGCCCCTTCCAGATTAAAGAGTTCGCAGTAGTGAAACAACGCCTTCTGATGATCCTGGTTCATGTGGTCAACGATCCCGTGCTCGGTTTCTCGAAAAGGATTGTTGAGGAGCATAGCGTCAGGCTCGATCCAGTAAATCTCTCCAAATCCGCCGATAAAACGCGCTCTCCGGAGACCAATCCGATAAAAAGAGAAATCATGAGTCTGGAAATACGATTGGGCAGAAGGGAAATAGCGTAAGTAGCGATCACGCGTCGCCGTATCAGATGGATCGACCGGTTGGGCATCTCCAATCCAGGTCAGCCGGCTTCCGGCCTGAGGATCATCCGCTCGAGAATCAAACACGGTCAGTGACACCTTGGCGTTGTGTTTAATATTGCGCGTATGTTGAGCTATGTCGCTGATGAGGATGATGGGCTCGCCGTCGTAGTTGAGGGTGTAGGGAGCGATCGAGCCGAACGGATATCCTTCGACATCGATTGAGTGTGTCGACAACACTCCTGCGCTCTGATGGTTGAGAAGTTGCCGTGCTGTCAAAGCCGCGTTAGACATGCGAGCTATTCTAGCTCATTCGGCTTGTCTAAACATCACGCTTAAGAGGACCCCTACGACTGGGGTTTGAAATACAAGACCAATCCGGCGCCGACCGCCACAAAGAGAAACCCGAGATAGAGTAGCGGGTTCGGCGATGTTTTTGGCGGGTGCTGCCACATCGAAAACAACGTGTTCACCACCGGCGCTCCGCCAAACACCAGGGGCATTACATAGTTCGGGACTCCGCCGGTCTTGAACGCGTAGATGATGCAAACGGCGCCGATGGCTCCAAGCGCTCCGCCGAGCGTCGCCATCGTTATGCCGTGGCCATTGAAACCATTCAATTGGCCTTGCGAACCTAACGCGATGAGCGGAACCAGCACGCCAATCAAAAAGTACGCCACGCCCACGCACAAGAGCGCGCGAAAAGGGTTGCCCAGCGCAACCTGACCCTTGTGAAGCGTAGGTCCGTATAACCCCCACGCCAGCGCCGCACCCAAAGCGAAGATGACCCACGTCATAGATTTGCTTGTCTCCTTCCGGGGTTCAGTCACGGACTTTGCCTTTCTTCTTCGTGTATTCTCTTAGCGTCTTCGCGGTCCTTTGCGTCTTTGCGCTAAACCTGACTTGCGAAAGGAATACTTAGCGCAAAGACGCCAAGGACCGCAAAGACGCAAAGAAATATCTAGCTCTTAATACCAAAACAATACAGCGCGCTACGAGTCCTGATGTAGATCCGGCCATCCGCGATCGCCGGCGTCGCAAAACATTCATCGTCGAGTTGGTTCACCTTAAGAATCTCCCACTCGCCCGCTGCTTTTAGCACCGAGACTGCCCCGCCCTGCCCAATCAAATAGACTTTGTCGTCAGCCGCTACGGGCGAGGAAAAATACTTGTCGATCGCCCCTTGCAAGCGACCCTTTTTGATTTCGTTGCCGGTGGCCGGATCAAACGAAATCAACACTCCCCCGTCATTAACCATGTAGAGCACGCCTTTGTAGAGCAGGGTCGACGGGACTTGAGGCACCGGCTTGGTGTACCGCCAGCGAATCGCAGTTGCTGTCTGATCGCCCTGCCCGCCGAGCTTGATAGCCAGCAGCCCGTTTTCGGATGCAAGCATTGCTCTGAAGATTCCCCAGTCTTTTTCGTTTAGTTTGTCGTCTCGATCGGTATCAAACGCTTCGAATGCGCCGTTGAGCATTCGCTCCATTGGTTCTTTGCCGGTGACTTCTGATTTTGTGATGACACCGTCTTTGTTGGCGTCATACTTTGCCAGGCCTTCGGCGAACGGAATTGTTTTTACCTGTTGTCCGGGTTGATTCTGTGGGAAACCCCAGCCGTTGACATAAAGATACTCGGCGTCGTGACTGGCGATTGATTTCATTTCGCAAGCGAGGCCCCGCACCCACCAGACGCGAACACCGGTTTCCACCGAATACGCCGAAAGCTGAAAGGATTCGGGAACGATGATTTGTTTCGCCCCCCGAGCCGGCTGATAAACAATTGGAGTGGAGTAGCCCGATATGACTTCGGGACGATCGACTTTCCAGAGAACTCGGCCGTTGTTCTTGTCGACGGCGATCAAAAACGAGTTCGGATTGTCCTGATCCACCGGCAGGATTAGCCGGTTATCTACAAGAATCGGCGAAGCGCCGAAACCGTAAAACATGTTGAACGGTCCCAGCGGCAGCTTCCATCTTTCCTTGCCGTTAGTGTCGTATGAGATCAACCCGAACTCTTGAAAAAAGACGAATACGTTCTCACCATCGGTCACCGGGCTGGGCGAAGCTGGGCCGTTGACGTTTTGCAACCGGCCTGAACGAGAGCGGGGGACATCGCGTTGCCACAGCGGCTTGCCGGTCTGGCGGTCGAGGCAAATCACGATCAACCGGTGGTTTTCTTTCTCGTTGGTGTGAGCGGTGAGAAAGATCCGATTCCGTGTCAGCACCGGCGACGAGTGGCCGGGTGGAAGCGGTGTTTGCCATATGACGTTCTTATCGGGCCCGAACTCGGTTGGGAGGCCGGTGCTGATAGAAACTCCGGTGCCGTTAGGCCCGCGAAATTGTAGCCAGTCCTCCGCGGCCAATAGTGAAGTCGACGTAGTAACTGGCAGCATCAACGCTGCGACGAGAAGGTGCTTGATTCTTGACATATAAAGACTCCAGAAACACTGGTGATATTGTGCGGAGGATTCTAGTTGATGAGGGGTTAAAAAGAAAAGCGACCACCAGAACGGCGTCGGAACGATTCGATTTTAAGCTTCCGTTTGTTCTTTGCGTCTTCGCGGTCCTTTGCGTCTTCGCGGTCCTTTGCGTCTTTGCGCTAAACCTGACATGCGAAGGGCACATTTAGCGCAAAGACGCCAAGGACCGCTAAGACGCAAAAGAATACAACGAGCTATGTCTTTTGGCTCAAGGTAGGCTCGGGGTAGATCCAGGCTAACAACGGTGTAGTCATCAATGTCGTCACAAGAGCCATCAACACCATTATCGAGAACAACGACGGCGAGAGAATCCCCAGGTCTAAGCCAATGTTCAGAATCACCAGCTCGACCAGTCCCCTGGTGTTCATCAAGATTCCCACCGCGGCCGATTCCCGCCAGGACATCCCATTCAAACGAGCCGACAACATCGAACCACCCAGCTTACCAACAACCGCAAGCAGAATTATCACTGCACAGTAGAGCCACATCTTACCGTCCGAGATAAGAAAGATACTCGAGCGTAACCCCGTGAGCGCAAAATAGATCGGCAGGAGCAGCACAACTATCAGGGCTTCGAACTTCTGCGAGAGCTCTCGCGACAATTCCCGGTGCCGGGGCATAATCACCCCAGCGAGAAACGCCCCAAACAAAGCGTGAACCCCAAGCGTCTCGGTCACCCAACCTGAGATCAATACCACCAACAGGATTATCGCAATCAGGTCCTGAGTGAGACTCGCCCGCTTTTCATAGACCATTTCCAGCCGCCGCAACGCGGGCCTCACCACAAAGCCCATCAACAAAACAAAAGCCGCCAGACCGCTGACGGTCAACCACACAGGCAGCTCTAAACTTGAAGCGCGAACGATCACTACGATTCCGGCAAGGATGCACCACGCTGTGACGTCGTCCACCGCGGCACACGCGATCGCTACGGCGCCGACCCGGGTGCGAAGCATGTTGCGTTCGGTCAGAATCCGCGCAAGCACCGGAAACGCCGTGACGCTCATCGCGGCACCCATGAACAGCGCAAAGCCGGTGAAGTTGACGCTCGGATCGGAGAGTCGCGGATAAAGATAAATCGCAAACGTTGAACCCAGGATGAACGGTACGATGATGCTGACCTGACTGGTCATCACCGCCGCGCGGCCCAGCTCGCGAAGGTGCCCCAGATCGAGCTCGAGCCCCACCAGAAACATGAATATCAGCAAACCTACCTGGCTTAGCGCAGTCAAATGCCCGAGGCTGTCGGGTGGGAAGAGATTGACGGAGAGGGTTGGCGCCAGCCAGCCAAGAAGCGAAGGTCCAAGCATTATTCCCGCGAGCATCTCACCGACAACACGTGGTTGGTGAAGCTTGCCGAATAACCACCCGACGAGCCGCGCGACGATAAGGATAGTCCCAATCTGGAGGATTAGAAGCTTGAAGCCGGCCATAGACGCAGGTACTGCGTATCGTTCACGACTCCGTTGATTTCAGCGCGGGAATGCGGTCGTCAAAATACAAATACTTCGCCGAGAGAACCTGCCCCGGCTCTGGCTTGACCGACGGATCGCTGCCATCAGCTGCAAGAAACTCCTCATAAAGCGGCGGAGGGATCTCGGCGAATTCAGACATCGGCCCGTAGACCTGATCCACCCCTTCCCTGAAGACGTCGCCGATCAGCAGGTTGATGATATTCACCCGCTGCTCGGGATATTTCTGAAGAAACTTGGCAAAGCTGAACCCGTCGCTGTAGAAAGCGTGAACAAGCTTACGCATCGACTCGATGCCGTTATCAAGCTTGGACTGAAACTGGCCGAGCCGCTCGCCCGAAAAATCGTTGTTGTTAAACGCATCGTGTATCGCATCAGCGGCCAGCTCGGCCATCTTGAGCGCGAGTAGAACGCCCGACGAATAGATCGGATCTAGGAATCCATACGCGTCCCCGATCAAAATGAACCCATCGCCTGCGCATTGTTTGGACCGGTAAGAATAGTCGACGATCGAATAGATCTTGTCGACGCGTTCGGCGCCCGCGACTCGTTTGCGGCACGATTCGCAGTTTTCAATTTCTTCGTAAAAGATCTTCGCCAGATCCTTGCCGCGATCCTTGTGCAGGTAATCCGGGTCGGCGACGATGCCGACGCTGGTGATGTCGTTCTCGAGCGGGATATACCAGAACCAGCCACCGCTGCCGGGTTGAGTTCGGAGCACCAGGGTCGCTCCGCCGTTCAGGTCCGGCTCGCGATGGGCTCCCTTAAAATAGGAATACAGCACCGCCTTTTTTAGCTTTGGATCGCGGACGCGCCAGGCGAATTTATTGGAGAGCATCGCGGTTTGACCGGTGGCGTCGACGACGACCTGGGCGTTGAACTGTTGGATCGACCCGTCCGGCATCTGGGCCTCGACGCCGCACGCCCGTCCGCCCTCGAAGATCACGCGCTTGACGAGGGTCTTCTGATAAACGACCGCGCCTTGTTCTTCGGCGTGCTCGATCAGCATGAGATCGAACACCGCGCGAGTCACCTGCCAGGTGACCGCGCTTTCGTGATGGTTGGCTTCAAAAAAGTAAAAGGGCCGCGACTCTCTTCCGGCTGAGTTCGCGAATTGAACGCTGTACTTGACGGTGAAATCGCTGTTCTTGAGTTTTTCCAGAAAACCCATTCGCCTAAACGTAAAGTACGTGTCGGTCATCAGCGATTCACCGATGTGATGACGCGGAAATTGTTCCTTTTCGAGCAGGACAACTTTTCTGCCTTCGCGCGCGAGAATGCTTGCGATGGTGCTGCCGGCCGGGCCGCCGCCCATGACGATTACATCAAAATTGCAGTTGTTCTTTTCCATTGTTAACTATGCGTAGCGAACAGGTCTCAATTCTGGTTCAAAGAATTCCGCGAGAAAGCTATCAACTTGCAGCAAACCGTCGCGAGTCAGCTCGATTGTTCCGTTGCTGCGTCCTATTAGATGCTTATCAGTCAGCCGCTCGTACACCGGCTGAAACTCGCTCCAAATCTCAACATCAAATTTTTGACGAAAGTAAGCGGTGTCAAGCGAACCGGTCTTTAGCTGAAGAATCATCTCGCGGATGAGCTTCTGTTTCGGGGTCAGAGACAACGCCCGGAGGAGCGGCAACTGATCATTGTCGAGAAGGCGAACATATTCTTCGAAGCTGTGCGCGTTCTGAAAGTGCACGCCGCCGAAATGTGAAAAGGAGGAAACGCCGAGCCCGATCATATCCCCTCCGTGCCACAGCGCGTCGGTGTAGATAAACCGGCAGGGCTTTTTTGTCGTGGCGAGCGTATAAGCGCTTGCGACGCGGTAGCCCCGCTCCTGGAATTTCTCGAACGCATAATCGACCCAGCGACGCTTCGTCGGCCAATCGGCAATCGGCGAATCGAGGCCCTTGTCGATCATCTCTCGCGAGATGACTGTGTTGTACGGGAGCTCCATTTGATAAATGGTGACCGAGTCCGGTTCGAGCTCAATTGCCCGCCTGACTGTGTCCCGCCATCTCGATTCCGATTCACCCATCATTCCGGCGATGAGATCGATATTGATCTGTGGAAAATCGACCTCCCGAGCCCATTCATAGGCTTGATAGATTTCGGGTGATAAATGGGCGCGCCCGTTCGCTTCGAGAATACCGTCGTCGAAGTGTTCGACACCAAGACTCAGCCTGGTTACTCCTATCTCTTTCAGTGTTTCAAGCTTTGACTTTCGCAGTGTGCCGGGCTCGCATTCAAAAGTTACTTCCTCGGCGTTGGCCCAACTCACGTGGCGGCTAAGCCCTTCTACCAGGTAGGCGAGCTGTCTTTCGCTGATGTATGACGGGGTGCCGCCGCCAAAGTAGGCGAACCGAAGCTGTCTGCCCTGAAAAGCGCTGGTGCGGCTATAGAGTTCATTCTCTTTGATCAGGGCATCGAGGTAGTGTTCGATCTCCGCGGCGTTTTTGTCGGTGTAGACTTTGAAGTAGCAAAACTTGCAGCGTTTGCGGCAAAAAGGGATGTGCAAATACAACCCGAGCGGGTCTTCGACGCGCGGTGGCTGATTGAGAGCTTCGATGACGTCAGGGATATATTCCGGCTGCCACAATGAAAACGGCGGATAATTGGAGACGAAATAGTTGCCGACTTCGGTCTTGGTTTCCGATGTGTTGATCATAGTTGCTATTGCTGGCCGTTTCGGTTGCAGTTCATTGTAGCAACCACATGGCAGCGTTGCAATTTTCCTCAGCCCTGTGCCATAGTACGCAGGCATTTTGCCAACGGTTGCGGCCAATTTCGGCCATTTCGAATGAAGCGAGCCCTGCTGCTGATCATCGTGGGTGCTCTCTATGTCCTGCATCAGGACTTCTGGTTCTGGCGCGCGGCACGTCCACTCGTGCTCGGATTTATTCCCATCGGACTCTTCTATCACGCTTGCTACGCCGTCGCGACCGCGATGGTGATGGTGCTGCTGGTAAGGCAGGCATGGCCCTCGCATCTTGAAGAAGGGGGAGACGAAGGAGGGGGCGATGAGGCGACGGGGCGAGGGGGAGAGGGGGCGACGGGGAGACAGGGAGAGGGGGCGAGGGGGAGACAGGGAGAGGGGGCGACGGGGCGACTGGAAAAAGGGCAGACCATTCGCCCACTCGCCCCGTCGCCCACTCCCCCACTCGCCCCGTCGCCCCGTCTCCCCCTCGCTTCGTCCGGGGAGGGCGCCGAGCGTTGATCCCAGCGGTCTTTGTCTTCGCTTACCTGGTCATCGTCCTTTACATAGGCATTTTTGCGTTTAGAAGATCCGCCCATCGCGAAGAGGCTGAAGACTACTTCCTGGCTGGCCGCTCGCTTGGTCCATATGTGTTTCTGTTCTCGCTGTTTGGCACCAACATGACGGCATTCGCGATCCTGGGCTCGTCGGGTCACGCCTTCAACAACGGGATTGTTACTTTTGGGCTGATGGCTTCATCGTCAGCTTTGATCATTCCCCTCTCGCTTTTCTTTATTGGTACGCGAGTCTGGGCTCTCGGCAAAAGGTTTGGGTTTATCACCCCGGTGCAAATGTTTCGTGATCGCTGGGAGTGCAGCCACATAGGCACCGTTATCTTCGTTGTTCAGGCTGCGTTTCTTATTCCATACATCATTATCGGGGTAATGGGTGGTGGGACGGCGATGAGCGCAATCAGCGGCGGTCGCGTCCCGTTTTGGATCGGCGGCGCGGTAGTCGCGATGGTGGTGATGAGCTATGTGTTTTTTGGAGGGATGCGCGGAACCGCGTGGGTGAATACGTTTCAGACTGTGCTGTTCTTGTGTTTTGGAGCGATCGCGCTGGTGGTGATTGGAATCGGCATGGGTGGGTTTCAGCAGTCTGCCGAAGCGTTGCTCGCGTCTCCAGGCACTGCTCCGCTGTTGACTCGCGAACGCGTGTCACCGCTGTTTTTCTTCAGCTACACGTTTATCCCGCTTTCGTCGATCGCCTTTCCCCACATTACGATTTTCTGTCTCACCGCTCGCAAAATGAGTCAGTTCAAGAAAACGGTAATCCTATATCCGTTTTGCATGCTGGCGCTGTGGATGCCGTGCGTGTTTCTCGGGGTGATGGCCAATCGAATGAACGACGTTCCGCAGATCCAGCAGAAGATCGAAGCACGACGAACGCTCGCGGTCGAAGGACCAAGCCTTTCTCCCGATGAGCGCGACGACTTGCGCGAAAAGACGGTTGCGGATGATGTGTTGCTCTTGTTGCTGGAGCGTTACGCTCCAATCTGGTTAGCTGGGTTGCTTGGCGCCGGGATAATGGCGGCGGTTATGGCCAGCGATTCTCAAATCCTCGCTCTGTCAACGATGTTCACCGAAGACGTGTTCGCCTTTTACGGCGGTAAGAAACGCTACGGCGAAGCGGCGCAGGTTCACACAGGTCGCTTGTTTATCATTATCATCACTATCGTCGCGTATGCCGTGGCGCTGCGAGCGCCGCAAAACATATTTGATTTGGCGGTGCAGTATGCGTTTTCGGGTTATGCGGCTTTGTCACCGCTTCTGGTCGCGGCATTGTTCTGGAAGCGAAGCACTAAGTGGGGAGCGCTTGCGAGCACAATTTGGGCGGCGTTGTCGGTCGCGGCCGTAGCGATCTTTCAGTACTTGATACCGGCGCCTGCGCCGGGGCCGCCGGTTGTTGCCTGGTCGATCGCAGGCGTGGAGATTCTCTCTCGGACGCCTGGCGGGACCGCGGTGTTCGGATTTATGCCGGTGGTTCCGATGACGATCATCTCAGCAATACTGCTGGTCGTTGTTTCACTGTTAACATCGAAACCGAGCGCGGCCACAGTCGGACGCTATTTCTCGGGCCGCGCTAAGCAAAAAGACGTGAAACTGGTGTCTTAAAGAAACACAAAGCGAACAGAGCCGTAGGAAGCTCTGTTCGCTTTAGTTTGTTATGCCGCGTTGACTATTAGCGGCGATATCCCGCGTACTGTCGGTACCCGACTTCATAACCGCGACGGAATCCCTCACGATACGCCGCGCTGCCGGATCTGTAGTGGCTCGAGTTATTCGGAGTTGGGTTTCTACGATCTTCAGCGTCCTCCTGCCCTCGATCGAGGCCATCCCGATAACCCTTCTGAACTTCGCCATTGTTGTTGTAGCCGCCGTTGTTGTAGCCGCCGTAGCCGTAGTCTCCGTACCCGCCGTAACTCGGAGAGTTCCTTGGATACGAGTACCCGCGATTTCGCGAGCGCTGGCGTTCCCATTCCAACTGGCGGGCGCGTTCGATAGCGCGCGCTCTCTCGATTGCCCGCGCGCGTTCGATTGCACGAGCACGCTCAATCTGCTGGCGGCGTGACCAATCACTACGGTCACTGTCATCTCGTCGGCCGTCCCGATCTCGATCCCAACGATAATTGCGATCCCGGCTCTGAGCCTGAGCCGTTGTAGCCGTCACGACTCCGATGCCGAACATAAGCACCAGGGCAAAGGCCGCTCCGGTGATTGCGCTCTTAGCGCGACCTAGTCTCATATGACTCACCTCTCGTTACTATGATCTCCATCCTGCCGTGACATATGATTACACTTCGGTGCCAAAAGGTGGCCCGTCAGTTAAGAAATTTTGTCCGAATGCCCAGGAGCCGGTCAATTCTTAGCGTTGAGCTTCTTCAACGCGTCGGCCGCGCTCTGGTTCTTCGGATCGAGTTCCAGAGCTTTTTTGTAGTTGATCGCGGCGAGTGCCTTATCCCCGCTGGCCAGATAGGCTTCGCCGAGGCTGTCATAAACGTTGGACGATTGGGGATACAACTCGACGTTGACCTTGAAGACCGCAATCGCTTCGGCGACTCGGTTTTCGCGCAGCAATGAGTACCCCAAATCGTTTAGCCGCGGCTCCTGTACGGCTGCGTTGAGCGGCTTTTCCTTTTTGATCTTTTTGTAGCCTTCGATCGCCTCGGGAACCCTTCCCGACCTCAAGAGTTCATAGGGCACAAAAGCGTCCTTGGCCATTCTGGGCGCCTCGGAACCACCCTCGGTGAATTTCAACACGATCTTATCCACGCCACCGCTTGGACCCTTAACAAAGGTGTAGCTGATCTCGGTGTCTTTTCTTATGAACTCGTTGTCCGAGACAGCGAACAACTCGAGTTTCGGAGATGCAGTCGGTTCCGCAAACAGACGACCGCCCTGCTGGGTAACGGTCAGAACTCGATCCGGGTTTACCATGAACCGTCCTGTGTATTCGCCGAGCTTGACCGCGTCGACCGAGACTATGTCGCGCGGCTGCGGCAGGTAATCCTCCCACTGATACTCTTTTGCGATAGCTCGAACGATTTCGCTCATGATCTGCCCGTTGTCGGAGTTGACCATCACGACCGCACCATAGCCTTTGTCCTTGTGAACCAACAGCTGCGCTCGGAATCCCTCATCCGCGCCGCCGTGTCCGAAATACGTCGCCGCTCCATGCGTCTCGGTAAAGAATCCCAAACCAGTTGGACCGGTGGACAGGAAAGGCCCAACCATCCTGGCGGTCATTTCCGGCGAGAGGACTTTGTTGGATTTTCCTACCAGAGAAAGTTGAGACTCGATCGCGAACTTTGCGAGATCGGTCGGCGTGGTCCAAAGCCCCGCAGCTGCCATCTCCGGATAGATGTGGATCTTACCGTCGACCGCCTTTCCATTGCTTCTGTACCCAGTAGCGGCTTTCTTTCTTATGTCGTCGGGCAATGGCTGCTGGTAGGTACTGTCCGTCATTTTTAGTGGTCCGAGAACGGTCTCCTGGGCGATCTGCGGATATGGTTTTTTCTCTATATCCATTATGGCCAGTTGGGCGATGGTTGTGCCGCCCCCTGAATATCTGAATTTCGTGCCCGGCTCGAAATCGACGCGGACCGCGCCGGTGTTCGCCGGAGGGGCGCCATCCAGAATTTGAGACAGTGTCGGTATCTTTTCTCCAGGCGCATATCCCGGAAAGCCGTGAACAGTAGTTCCACCGGTGTGGCTCAACAGATTTGCAAGCGTAACTTTTTTCTTCGCGGTGAAATCGTTGTCAGGGAGCTTCCAGGTTGTCAGCTTGTTATTAATGTCTTCATCAAGAGCGATCTTACCCTGCTCGACTTTTTTAAGCGCGGTCATTGCGGCGACCGGCTTGCTGATCGATCCGGCTTGAAAAAGGGTATCGGTGGTGACTGGTTCGTTTGACTCTGTGTCCTTTACACCGTATGCCTTTGCCCAGGCGATCTTGAAGTCTTGGATTACCGCTACGGTGACCCCTGGGACTTTGTAGTGCTTCATTCGATCCTGGATGGTCCAACCGGCGTCGCCCTTGATAAGAACCGCCGGCAGAAGGCCTTTTTCTACTCGCTCTATTCGCGATTGAGCTGGAGCGGGAGACTGCCCGAGAATAATCTGTGAACAGACAAGAACGAGCGTAATCGCTCTGATAAAAGTCGATTTCATCTTACCTCCACGATCGACGCGAGATTGTTTGGCACACTGGTTGGCGAATAGAAATACGTGACAGCGCATCAAGAGGTTGCTCTGATCTCTCGGTATGCGGGTCTAGAATATCAAGAACGACTGGTGTTACGCTACGCGGTTATCCTTGTTGCATTACGCCTTACCCAAAAGGCTGTCGAGAAACTTCAAGGTTTTGAATCTGGCCTTCTGCGACTGATCAAGCCATAGTGGTGCCCGGCTCGCTTATTGCGCGCTCAATACACGCGAAAAACTTGCTGCGAGAGGAACCCCTATGCACAGAGTTTCGTTAATAAGCCGACAGGCTGTAGCTGGTGAATTTCTATCTTTTTCTGGTATACAAGGAAGACCATGAAACTAAGAATTGTCTGCTCACTATTGCTCCTTTTAATCGTGTTGTCGCCGCCTTTCTCCGCTTACGGGCAGACGCACAGAGGTTCAATCCGCGGCACGCTGGCCGATAGCGCGACCGCGCCACTATCGAATGTGACGATAAGGCTCGTCCAGATCGAAACCAACGAATCGCGGGTTGTCCGAACGGGCGACCAGGGTGAATTCACGGTATCGGCGCTGCCGCCCGGCCCGTACAGAATTGAAGTTGAGCAGACGGGTTACAAGAAGCACTCCCGAAGCGTGGTGCTTCAGGTCAATCAAGACTTACGCGTCGACATATCCATGGAGGTTGGCCTAATAAGCGAGGAGATCATAGTGACCGCGCCCGAGATCCAGCTCAGAAAGGATTCTTCGGCGATTGGGACAGTGGTAGAGAACCGCCAGATCATCGGGCTGCCGCTCGATGGGCGAAACTTTCTCGATCTGACGTTGCTGGTCCCCGGAGCCGCGCCTGCCGCGCAGGGCTCGGCCAGCACGGTCCGAGGCGACTTTGCCTTGAGTGTCAACGGCGCGCGTGAGGACTCAAACAGCTTTCTGCTTGACGGCGTCTACAATATCGATCCAAAGCTAAACACCGCAGGCGTGAGTCCGCCGATTGACGCTATCCGCGAGTTCGAGATGCTCACCAGTACCTACGACGCGTCGTTTGGCCGAAACGTCGGTGCACAAGTAAACGTTGTTCTGAAGCGCGGCTCAAATTCATTGCACGGAGCAGCCTACGAGTTCTTTCGCAACGGCGCGCTTGATGCGCGGAACTTCTTCGCGCCCGCGACGGAAGACGCGCCAAGGTATCAACGAAACCAGTTCGGGTTTGCCCTCGGCGGTCCGGTGGTAAAGAACAGAACGTTCTTCTTTGCGGATTATGAGGGCACGCGAATACGCGAAGGAATAACTCGGGTCACAAACGTACCCACCCTCGCAGAACGCCGCGGTGATTTTTCTCAGAGCCTTTTCCGGCCGCCCATCAACCCATTCACACAGCAGCCGTTTCAAGGAAATCAAATCCCGGATTTCTTTATAAACCCGATTGGCCGCGCAATCGCTGCGTTGTATCCGGCGCCGAACAGAAATGTCCCTTTTGCTAATTTCGTATCGTCACCGACGCTCCGAGGAGATAACGATCACTTCGATGTTAGGATAGATCACGCGCTGGGTAAGTCATCAGAACTTGCAGCGCGATACAGTTTTTCTGACAGAGAGCTCTTCGAGCCTTTTACCGGCCCCAGCTTCCCGGCCGTACCCGGATTCGGAGACAGCGTGCCGCGTCGCGGTCAGAACTTTATGATCGCCGAGACGCACATCTTCTCCCCGGCGCTGGTCAATGAAGCTCGCTTTGCGTTTAGCCGAGTAGCTGCTTCCGTTTTTCAAGAGAACGCCGGAACGAGCATCAACAAACAGGTGGGACTGCCGGAGCTATCGAGCAATCCGAGAGACTTCGGGCTTAGCTTTATAACCATCTCCGGCTTCTCTCCGCTCGGTCATGAGTACAACAATCCCCAACAGAGCGCGACCAACATGTTTCAAGTGTTGGATGGAGCGACCTTCGTGCGGGGCAACCACCTTGTAAAGTTCGGCTTCGATTTCCGCGCCATCCAACAGAATGCGTTTCGCGATGTTCAATCCCGCGGGTTCCTGACGTTTTCGAGTCAGGTACCGATTACCGGCAATGCTCTTGCGGATTTGCTTCTCGGGCTGCCGGCGGTTACTGGTGGGGCGCGACTGGACAACGCCCAGCACCTGCGGACCGAGAGCTACGGTTTCTATGTGAACGACAGCTTCAGGATGAAACCGAATTTTACGATCTCTGCCGGATTGCGATACGAATACAACTCGCCGCCCGTTGACGCTTTTGACCGCGCGAACCTTTATGACCCCGCAACCGGGAGTTTGATTCCGGTGGGCACAAATGGGGTTCCGCGGAGCGGCTACGAACCCGACAGGAACAACTGGGCCCCGCGTTTGGGGTTTGCGTGGACTCTGGGAGGAAAAGGTGAAACGGTGGTGCGAGGCGGTTATGGCGTGTATTACGACCAGTCATCGCTGGCGCCAAGCGAAGGTCTTTACTTCAACGCGCCGTTTTTTGACTTCAATCTTTTCTTTTCGATTCCGGGTCTACCGTTGACCCTCAACGATCCGTTCCCAAGCTTCTTCCCGGTGCCCCTGCCCAAATCGGCCTTCGCGTTTCAGCGTGATCTACGAACGCCTTACCTGCAGCATTGGAACGCCAGCTTGCAGCGAGCGCTTGGCAAGAACCGGGTTGTTGAGTTCGCCTATGTCGGCAGCAAAGGAACAAAACTGATCACCGCCCGCGACATCAATCAACCGAGGCCAAGCCCGGCGTCGCCAAATCTGCGTCCGAACCCGCGGTTTGACGACATCACTTTTGAGGAGTCGAGCGCAAACTCGAACTACAACAGCCTGCAGGTTAGGTTTCAGCAGCGGTTGGATTTTGGGCTTTCGCTGTTGTCGTCTTACACGTGGTCGAAGTCGATCGACAACGCCTCGAGTTTCTTTTCGAGCGCGGGCGATCCGAACTTTCCGCAGGATAGCTTCAACACCGCTGGCGAGCGAGGCCGATCGAACTTCGATGTTAGACACCGTCTCTCAGTAAGCTATGGATACGATCTTCCGTTTGGCAAAGGCAGGAACTATTTAGCGGGGGATGGCGTGCTGCAGGCGATTCTCACCGGTTGGCAGACGTTTGGGATTGTGACCTTGCAGAGCGGGCGCCCCTTCACGGTCGCTCTTCTCTCAGATATCGACAACAGCAACACTGGCCGTTCGACGCTGGGGTTTGGAGCTAATGATCGGCCGAACGTAGTCGGAGACGCCGATCTAGCGGATCGCACGACCGATCGTTGGTTCAACACATCCGCGTTTGCATTCCCTTCGTTCGGAAGCTTTGGCGATGCCGGTCGAAATACTCTGGATGGCCCGGGCTTCGTGAACTTCAACACGTCGCTGATGAAGACGACTAAGCTGCGGGAAGGACTCGATCTGCAGTTTCGCGCCGAGGCGTTCAACTTGTTTAATCATCCGAACTTCAATCTGCCCGATAACTTTTTGGGTTCGCCGACGTTTGGGAGGATTCTGTCTGCGGGGAGCCCGCGACATATTCAGTTTGGGTTGAAGCTGTTGTTCTGAAAGAACTCTGCTGATCCAACGTCAAGACGTGCCGGTGGATTTCTCTGGAATCTCTTTGATGAAACACCAGCGTTGCACAACAGCGGTGCATTACACCTGGCGCAACGGTCGATTTGAGCAGAACAACAGAATGGATATTCAACGATATCCGGTGGCTTCTCAAACGCGAAAGAGGACCGGATGAACCTAATCGGCAGAAGACTACGCTTTCATTACGACAGTGGTCTCGAGGT
>DASRIZ010000360.1:0-35628 GCA_035649735.1 Blastocatellia bacterium
CAACCCATACGGAGCATCAGCATCTCACGATGACGCGCGGGGAGGCTTGAGCCGTTTAGTATGAATCGGCCGAGACCTGACCAGCGGGCGTAGAGTTCCGGATGATGCGCGAGTGTCTTATAGATATTGTAGTCGGGCCGCGAAGCGAGCATCTGACTCTGCGCTTCCGTGAGCATCTGCTTTTGCACCGGTGCGATCCGCGGTTGCGCAGGTCTCGGGGAGAAAGCGGCTGATTGAGCGCGCAACAAACTTCGATCCACGGTGGTGGTCAACAAGGCGACGAGGAGCAGCAGCTTAACTGCGCGGGTTGTACGGGAATTGCTGTAAGCCACCGGGATCCTCCTCAGGATAATGACTCGGCGATCGTGGATACCGCTGGCGACATGCTCAAAAACCGTCGCCCTCTTATGAGCCCTCGCGGGATCATCGCCGGATAATACAAGCCCTCACTGGTCTATCAGCTTTTACCTGTCTGTATGTCGAAAGACAACCTCTTTTGTGTGCGATATAAGCATCGACGGCTGCGACGCTCCGCGAGATCCCGAGCGCGCAATGTACGTAAACACCGCCTCGAAGCACGTGCTTTGCGATAAACGAAGAGGCGCGTTCGAGTTGCTCCAGCGAAGGCCGAGTCAGGTCAAGCACTGGTACGTTCAAGTACTCTGTAGCCAAGAACACTCGCGATTCCGCGTGTTCAGCGGTGAGGTCAAGAACGCTGGTTACTCCTATCGCCGTAAGCATCCGCGCTTCGCGTCCGCTCAACAACCTGCCGCAATAAACTCCAGGTGCGGCCAAAACCCATGCCTCGCGCCGACTTCTGTAGAACAGTATTCTGACGAACGCGCCGAACAGGTACGGGCCAAGCACGATGCGGGTGCTGATCGGGAGCCTTCCTCCGGACTTCCGGAACAGTGATGAATCTCCTCGCACATAGGCGATCGCAATCAGCCCCAGCGACATCGCCGGCCACATCAGCAGCCAAAGCCACGAACCAAACACAATTGACGACAACCCTAGAACCGCTGACCCCGTTGCGTAGAACGACGCGACCCGACGGTTTGGCGCCGAAAGCACGAGCGGATGACTACCGACTCTCCTCTCAGGAAACGCAAACGTGCAGACCTGGCCAAGCATCGCGCCGGTAGTCACGTCGAGCAGGTGATGCTGCAACGTCAGGAGAGGGGAAGCAATGATGAGCGTGAACCAAACGTGTACCAACGATCGAAGACCGCCCTTCGTGTGCCGGGCAAAAACCGGCCACAGCAGCGACGCCAGCGAGACGTGAAGCGACGGTACGAGATTGTGTGGTTTGTCGAATGCCCAGAGGAATCGGAACAAAGAGCCAGTCCATCCTTTCACATCGGGGCGGGAATATCCCACCGTCAGCGGAAACAGAAGAAACACCAAACCCGCGATGAGAATTGCCAGAGCGATCCGCCGAGCGTGCGTCCGGAGCTCTATTCTGTCGGCGCACACCAGAAATGAAGCGACGAAGAACAGATCAATACTCAAGTAAGGTACGACGAGCGCCGGTACGAACGGAATGTTTAGCTCCCAGGGGAAGAAGCACGTGCCAGGTTGTGTGAGTCCTGCAGCGAGCGTGTTGCATCCGCCATAGACCAGGATGAACAACAGCGACATTCCAATAGACAGCAATATTGCCTCGGTCTGCAGCGACCGTGGGGTAGCAAAGAGCTGCAGCCGCGTAGCGGTGTCCTCTCGATAGTTGCACGTTTGGGATACCGCCGCGGGCCGCGTAGCGGTTACCTCCTGAACTGGAAATTGATCTTGATGCACAGGTAACCGCTACGCGGCCCGCGCGCGATCGCCTCTCGCAGACTATCGAGAGGACACCGCT
Source organism: Blastocatellia bacterium (assembly GCA_035649735.1). Lineage (GTDB taxonomy): Bacteria > Acidobacteriota > Blastocatellia > UBA7656 > UBA7656 > Onstottus_A. Next base: position 1,859 of record DASRIZ010000360.1, read on the forward strand.
ACGCGGTTATACTCCGTTGCATTGCTGAACCTTTGCCCAACATACGACTCTCAACACCATGACTTCCAATCTTCTATCGTTGACGCACTCGCCTCTGGGCGATTGACACGGTAAAGATTCCCCTCCCGCCGACCACGGTGCGAATCTTCTCGAAGCCTGCCTCACGCACCAGCTCGTCGAGTTCACGCTGCGTGCGTCGACGCATCACCCACGGCTCGCCGTCGCGATTCGTCAAAACGCGCGCAATCATTTCGATCTGTGGGTGCCACGGCTGACCCGTATAAATGAGATAGCCGTCGTCCTCGATCGCATCTCCGATTCCTGCGAGACACCTCCGCACCGGCGCGTTCTCCGGAAACAACTCGAACAGACCGGACACGATCGCGATGTTCGGACGGGGCCTAAGCATCTCGTACGAGGATTCGTCAAAGGCGTCCGCCTGTTCGAATGTGACGCCTTGCAATCCAAGTCGCGAGGCGAGCACCCGGCCCGCGCCGACGTTCGCGGCCGAATAATCACGAAGCACCGCAGTCGCGGTCGGGTCGGCAATCGACGTCAGCGCGTCAAGCACATATCGACCCTGGCCTGCTGCGACATCAAGTATGCGCACTTGAGCGCCCGCCCCTCTTACGCGCTCGATGGCGTAGCCAAGCAGCTTTTCGATATTTGCTTTTCGCTGCCGGATTCCTGCCCACGCAACGTTGTTCAAATAGAATCGGTCGATAATCCTCCCCAGCAACAACGCCCCGCGCGCGCGGTTTTCGTAAACGTAATCAAGCGAGCTCCCCGAATCGAACCCAGCGCGCCAGCCAAGTCGTATGCCGTTGCTGAGTCTCCCGTAGGTCTTCAAGAATGCCCGCTGCGCCGCAAACCAAATCCGTTTTATCGATAGCCTCGGAAGCGGTGCTCGCAGCCGGTCGTATTCCTTGCCGGTATGAGATTCTTCGCCGGTGTCCAATTGAATCTCGTCGCGGGCGAATGCACCGCGAATAAAGACCCTTATATCGTTTAGAACAGCGCGCCGGTCTTTCTCGTGAAGTATGTCGTGGTACATCCCGTCAAAGACACGCATCCGTTTGATCTTTGAGCCGAGCCCGTCAAACAGCTCTCGCTCGGCCGCAAGATCCACAACCCAGTCGGAACCGCCCGCCAGAACGAGCGCCGGTGTTTTGATGGCGCCGGCGTCGGCAATCAGCCGGGTCGCGGTGTCGTGCAAACCGAGCAAGACGTTTACGGCTATCGAGCGAGAGATGAGCGGGTCCTCGTCGTAACGGCGCGCCTCTTGCTCGTCATGCGTGAGTAATTTCCCTTTTACATAGCTCGACAAGAACACCGGTCTGCGACGCGTGAACAGCCTCAAGATGCGGAGAGCGGTCCGCGCAAACGGCACATAGAGCCTTACTCGGAGCGCCGGAGTAACCAGCACCATCGCGCGGACCCGAGGCGCATAATCGTGAACCCAAGCGGCAACGGTGACCGCGCCAACGCTGTGTCCAAGTACGACCATGTCTTCGAGGCGCACTCCGTGAGTCTCCGAGATGTGTCGGATAAACTCGTCTGCGTCTTTTGTAAACCGCCCAAAGGTTGGCGCGAAACCGCGTCTCCCGCCGGACTGACCGTGGCCGCGGGCATCCCAGGCGAAAATCGCTACGTCGCGAAGTCGAAGATCGCGAACGACATCGTCCAAACGCCCCGAGTGCTCGTGCCCACGATGAAAGATCACCAGCGCTTTTCGCGTCGGCTCGCTCGGAATCCAGGCGCGATAAAACAGCTCGACGCCGTCATCGAGCGTCATTGAATGCCCGCTCGCTGTGATTTCAGAAATCGATATCGGCTCTGTCAGTACATTGATCATTGGAATGCTTCCTGTGATATCGCCCGCGCAATTTGCGGCTGGGGTTTGGGTGCAAGCGCGAGCACCGCGCTCCGAAGGTCGGCGCAAACATTCAACGCGCCGGCGTCGGTTGGCTCAACGTGCTGGTAGGTACGCGGCTCGCCAATCGCAAGACGAACCCGGGCCGGACGCGGGATAAGAGAACCCTTGCACCACGCCTTGAATGTTCCATCCAGGTGACAGGGAACTACCGGATAAGATGACCCTGCGAGCAACAGTCCGATGCCTCTCCTAAAAATACCTGCTTGTCCATTTATCGATCGAGTTCCCTCCGGAAACATAACGAGCACACTGCTCCGCTCATCGAGCATCCGCCTGCAGAGTTCCAGGTCAGCCACGCCTTTTCGATCGATCAACATTACGTTTGCGATAATCGCCGTCAGCGCGAGGCGCGTCCTGTTTTTTTCGAAGTAATCGCGTGCGGCAATTGAATAGGCGCGATGCAGCGACCGGAGCGGGAGCGCTGAAAGCAGAGCTACTGCGTCGAGATGGCTAGCGTGATTCGCGACGAGCACAAACGAGCCGTCGCGGGGAAGATGTTCGCGGCCAACGATCTCCAGATGATTGTAGGTTCTGAGCGCGGCGCGAATCGCTACCGCAGTCGCCAGGCGCGTGCCGTAGATAAACGGATCGGGTTCGCGGGGACAAGCCTTTAGCCGGTCGAGAAACGAGAGACCATGGTCCCTGGCTGTTTCGTAATGCCAATTCGGATCATTCATTGGTCTTATCACTGGAATAGGTCCTATTGCTCCTCTGAATCTCATGGTCGTTCCGCAAGCCTCGCAAAATGAAAGAACAACGGCGCGGCATAAATAAGACTGTCGATGCGATCGAGCACGCCGCCATGCCCGCGGATGAGAGCGCCCATGTCCTTTACTCCGACGTCGCGTTTGATGACGCTGATCGACAGATCGCCCAGATGCCCGCCAATGCCCACGATCAGGCCGGCCAGCACACATTCCAAAATTGAGAACCCCGGCAGCGCGAAACGCACCGCTAGCGGGAACAGTGACGATATGACAACCGCGCCAAGCGCGCCTTCGCGTGTCTTCCATGGGCTGACGTTGGTGCAGAGGGGCTGGCGACCAAACAGCTTTCCGCAGGTGTACGCCGCAACGTCATTGAGTTCTACGGCGAAAATCAGATAGAGCAGATAGCCATATGAGTTCGGTGTGTTGGCAAGAAGCGCGAGATGACCAAACATCCATCCGATGTAAACGAACCCAAACAGCGCCAGCGCGATTGCTTTGAGTTGCCCTTCCGGCTGGTTTCGCAATATCGACGCAAGTACTAGCGCCGCGCTAACAAAAGCCGGAATAGCCATAAAGGTCGCGTCCAATCCGGACGTCCCGGTCGCCGGTTGGCGGAGAATTGCCAGCGCCGACATGCCGATTATTCCTGCGAAAACGATGTAAGTCTTGGTGAGATCGCGATGAAGTCCAGTAGCGCGCGCGTACTCGGTGAATGCTATAAGGGCTACGACGCCAAAGAAGCAGATCGCGACCTCTCGACCCGCGAAAAGGCACGCGCCGATGATCGGAATCATTACCAGCCAGCCGCGATAAGAATCCCAGGCGTGGGATACATCTTTGGCAAAGCCGAAACGGATGACCGACACTATCGCTCCTCCAATTACCATGAGCCCGGTTGTCAGGAGGGCGAAGATTCGAAAGACGTCGCTGGCGAGCGCTGCCGATGGTGACATTGCGACCTCCGGAACTGATCAGAGTTCGATCACTTCAGGGAAAAGAACGAACACTTGGTTGCCGAATGGGCTCTGGTGGTTGTTTGCCCGGTTCTTCCAGGGCGTCGTATTCATCATGCCGAGAGGTTACAACGAAGGCTGATTTCTTAGGGTGGAGGTTGTGACAGTTTTTGGATTGTCATAAACAGGCGACGCCCTCGGCCCGCTCAGACCAGTAGAAAACTGCGCCGAGTCTTATCGCCAAGCCCGACATACAGGCGTTCGAAGTGCCCGTGAATCAAAGCGGTTACACTGACGGAATCGGAGTTAATCCTACGTTGACGTGACAAAGAGCAGGGAGTATTTTACGTTCAATTTGGAGGAGCGGGGTGAAGAAGGTGATCCAGAATCAGGGCTTAACCCAGGAATCATTTGATAAGTTACTAGCCTGGCTGCATCCCGATCGGAATCAGGCAGGCGAGAAGTATGAGGCTATTCGTCGCGAATTAATAGGACTCTTTTTGCTTTGGGGTTCTACCTCGCCAGAAAATCTTACAGACGAAACTATTGATTGTGTTGCGAACGATATCGATAAGATCGCACGGAAGTATGTCGGCGATCCGGAAGCCTACTTTTGCCGGACGGCGAGGTCGGTGTATTTACGTTCACATCGTCGATGGTCGAAACAACCACTCTCAATCGCCGCCTAATTCGTACATCCTCCAAATTTCCGAGAAGGTGCAAGAAGTAACCGCCTCCGCAATAAGCGATGATGTTCCTGTGAGAGGTTGTGACTGAAGTTGTCGCACGCGATAGCCTCGCGAGTAGTTGCGTGGCTGAGTACAGGTTCAGTGTTCGCGCATTTCTTCGCGAGTTGAGTTCACGATCTCGATGAACTCCCTGGCGCGGGCAGTGATCGTTTTGTGATCGCCTGCTCGGAGTGCAGCCGTGTCAACGAGGTCGGACCCTACGCCGAGCGCCGCGGCTCCTGCTCTGATGAAATCGGCGGCAGTCTTTAAGGATACGCCGCCGGTGGGCACCAACTGGATTTGAGGAAGCGGCGCTTTGAGGGCCTTGATGTAGCTTGGGCCTCCGACAGCGTTTGCGGGAAACACCTTTACGAAGTCTGCTCCCGCTTTCCATGCGGTTACTACTTCGCTGGGGGTCATCGCGCCGGGCATAACCGGAATGCTGTACCGCCTGCAACACGATATTGTTTCGAGGTCCAGAGAAGGGCTGACAATGAACTGCGCTCCGGCGAGCATGCAGGCTCGCGCGGTTTCGGAATCGAGCACCGTTCCCGCGCCAACGATTGCTTCATCGCCGAAGCGTCGAGCGACCTCTTCGATAACTCGAATCGCGCCGGGCACGGTCATCGTGATCTCGAGCACCGAAATTCCTCCCTCGCGGATTGCGTCGATAGCCCGCATCGCGATATCGGCTGATTCGGCTCGGACAACGGGAATCAAACCGGTTTTGAGGATTGTTTCGGTGACTGTCGATTTGTTCATCGAAAAACAGGTCCTATAGGTCCTATATTATTTCTTGGTCCTATATATTTCACAACGACACAGTTTGCTCTGCCCAGAATTGAAATTCGCGATGCTTATGCTCTTCGGCGCGAGCTTGAATCTCGCCGCTGGCTACGCGTTGCACATGTTCAAAAAGGCGCGCCCCAACCTGATCAATGGTTTCTGTTCCGTCGATGATCCCCCCGGCCGAGAGATCGATGTCGCGCGACATTCGCTCAAACACCGAGCTGTTTGACGCCAGCTTGATCACCGGCGCGATTGCGTTGCCGATAGTAGTACCGCGTCCCGTCGTAAAGACTACAACCGTAGCTCCCGCAGCAACCAGACCTGGAGTTGATTCCTGGTCATAGCCGGGCCCCTGCATCAGGTTGACTCCGCGATTCGTCGGCGTCTCGGCGTATTCGGTTACTCCTTCAATTCGGGTGCTGCCGGCCTTCGAAATCGCGCCAAGAGATTTGATCGTAATGTTCAGCAGACCCCCGGCTATGTTGCCGGGACTCGGATTCTGATTCAGAACTGCTCCGAACTTGGACGCATACTCTTTGTACCAGTCGACCATCTGGTAGATGGCGCGTCCGGTCTCGCTGTCCCTGGCGCGGTTAGCAAGCACGTGCTCCGCTCCGCAGAATTCAGGGACCTCGGTGATCAACACCGTTCCACCGGAGCGAACGACCATATCCGCCGCGCGCCCTAATGCCGGGTTTGCCGAAATGCCGGAGAATGCATCGGAGGCGCCGCATTTGACCGCCAAAACCAGTTCGCTGATCGACGTGCTCTCGCGAGTCGCGAGGTTGACTTCCGGGAGCATGCTCTCGACTTCTTTCATCCCTCGCTCGATTGCCGCGAGAGTGCCGCCGGCTTCCTGGATGCCGATCTTGGCCACCGGTTTGTCAAATCGCTTCTCGCGCTTGAGCAGGTATTTCTCAACCTGCGAAAGGTTCGTTTTCTCACAACCAAGATCCATCAAAATCACTCCGCCGACATTCGGGTGGTCGGCGTAGTTCGACAGCGTCCGCAACATTACTTCGATAGTCGAGCCGTCCTGACATCCGCAGCCCTTGTTGTGAGGAATCGCGACAACGCCGTCAACGTTCGGATACTTCGCTCGATTGTATAAGGTAAACTCGGACATCATCGAAATCTGCTGCGCCTCATGGCTTGCGCACATGCTGGTAGGAACGATCAGCAGATAGTTTCGCGTCCCCACTCTGCCATCCAGTCGCCGGTACCCCAGAAATGTCGCGCGTTCCGTTTCGGGGATGTAGTCCGGAGGCGGAGTGTATAGGTTCTCGCGTAGGTGCCTGATGGTTGGGACATCGTTTGACATGTTGAGCGGCGAAACCTTGGCGCCCTCGGCGATGCCCAGCGAGGTCCCGATCGGTTGGCCAAATTGCAAAACGAATTCGCCCTCGGGTATTGGCCGGGTTGCGAAACGGTGACCTGAAGGGATGGCTTCAGCAACCTGCACGATCCGGCCTTCAGGCAGCTTGACCTTGAGCGGATGTGAGATCGATTTCTTTACTATCGCAAGGTTGTCGGTCCGATCGACGATGATCGCGTATTCGCTGAGTGGCGCCACAGGTACTAGTTCGGGAGTCGACATATGCAAGGCACTTCCGACATCAGGTACAAGCTTTTTGCAAGCAAGGCGAGTTGCCGAACTCAAACCGTTTCCGCAACAAACGATAGTGCGCGACAACTCGCCCGATTATCCGGAAGCTCTACCAATCGTTCTAAATGGTATAACCATTCTGCAGACTAAGCGCGACCCATTTAACCACAAGCACCCTTTCGAAGCAAGGCTCAACAAATATTTCGCATCAAATTGATCGTCTAAGTAGGTTCCAAACCTGATAACTGGGGCTGAGACGGCAGATTCTAAAGGACGGACGTTGACCAACCCGCGGTTGAATTGGTATTACCTTAGAGCCAAACAGCAATGAGGGATTGGTTGGGCTATCGATAACTGAAGTTTTGCCCGACCGGGAAAGGTTGTCATAACAAGCGCTTTTAGGATAGAGAAGGTCTATGGGTTACCATCTACTTGAGTTGAACGGAAAGGTTGCTGTGGTTATTGGCGGCACTTCCGGGATTGGACGCGCAATCGGACACGGATTGGCCGAAGCCGGGGCTGACGTCGTTCCAACTTCTCGGCGTAAGGATCAGGTCGAAGCCTCGGCGGACGAGATCGAGCGCCGTGGGCGCAGAACCATTCGCGTCACCTCTGACGTCCTCGATCGAGCATCCCTCGAGCATCTTCGCGATGAAACCATAGCGGCTTTTGGAAAGGTCGATATCCTGATCAACTGCGCCGGTCGAACCAAACGCGCCCCAACTCTCGATTTCCCAGAGGAAGATTGGAACACGATCATCGACACGAATCTGACCGGGATGTTGCGATCATGTCAGGTTTTCGGGCGGCACATGCTGAACCGCCGCTACGGTCGTATCGTCAACATTGCGTCGTTGGCGAGTTTTGTTTCGCTGTTTGAAGTGGCCGCGTACTCAGCCAGCAAGGCGGCGGTCGCCTCGCTCACCAAGTCGCTTGCGATCGAGTGGGCTGCGCACGGAGTCGCAGTCAACGCAATTGCACCGGGTGTGTTTCGTACCCCCCTCAATGAAAAGCTGTTGGACGAAACCGAACGCGGGCGCGAATTCCTCCTCCGGACGCCGATGAGAAGGTTCGGCAAAGTCGAGGAGTTAGCCGGCGCAGCGGTATTCCTTTCGTCCGATGCAGCAAGCTTTGTCGCCGGGGAGGTTCTTGTAGTTGACGGAGGATTGCTTGCAAGCGGAGTCAATCAATAATCGAGCGGACAATCGTTCGCAAAGCCTGCACCTTGCAATATCTACTGCCCGATGAGCGATCCAGGACCATCATTTAAAAACGTCCGATATCTCTGGAGCGATGAGGTCGCGGATTCACTTACGGATCTCGATCGCCTTGTCTATCGCTCGAATAAGCTGGGCGAAGATTTAACGCTCACCAACACCGGTGGCGGGAACACTTCTTCAAAATTGATCGAACGCGATCCCCTGACCGGACAGGAGGTCGAGGTGTTGTGGGTAAAAGGATCGGGCGGCGACTTGAGGACAGCAGCGCGTGATGGGTTTGCTTCGCTGTATCTGGACAAGGTGCGGGCGATGAAGCCGCTCTATTTAGCCAGCCCGGAACGCGGACCGAAGACTAGCGTCGAAGACGCGATGTATCCGATGTACCTCCACTGCGTATTCAATCTAAACTCCCGCCCTTGCTCGATCGACACCCCGCTCCACACCTTCGTACCCTTCAAACACGTCGATCACCTCCACCCAAACGCAGTAATCGCTGTCGCTGCTTCGGTCAACCAACAGCGGCTTTGCAATGAGATCTACGGCGCTGACGTTATCTACGTGCCCTGGCAACGGCCCGGTTTTGACATAGGTCTGTTGATCGAGTCTCTGATAAAGGATAATCCGCAAGCCAAAGGCGTACTGCTTGGACATCACGGCATGAGTTCGTGGAGCAACGACGACAAAACCTGTTACCAGACGGCGCTCGAGATCGTCGACCGAGCCGCTGCCTATATAAAAGCCCGCGACCGAGGCGAGCAGACATTTGGAGGATCCCGTCACCGCGATATCGCCGAGAACGTTCGGCGCCGGTTGCTGGTCGAATTACTACCGTGGCTTCGAGGCCGCTTGTCAGCCGCCAGGCGAGTTGTCGCGACGGTCCAGGATGATGGTGAGACTCTGAGGTTCGTAAACAGCGTCGACGGACCTCGACTAGCTGCGCTTGGGACATCCTGCCCGGATCACTTTCTGCGCACCAAAATCAAACCGTTGTTTGTCGACTGGAATCCCGAAAGCGAAGACATCGATACTCTGAGGACCGCTATTGACGAAGGGCTCGATGAATACCGCAAGTACTATGCGGCGTACTATGACCGTTGCAAGAGGCCCGGCTCGCCTCCGATGCGCGATTCAAATTCTACTGTAATTTTGATACCCGGGCTGGGAATGATCGCATGGGGCAAAACCAAGAGCGAGTCGCGGGTTACCGCTGAGTTCTACAATTGCGCGATTCAAGTGATGCGCGGCGCGGAGGCGATTGACCAGTATGAGGCGATGGATGAACAGGAGGCATTTGATATCGAGTACTGGCCGCTCGAGGATGCGAAGCTGCGGAGGCTGCCTCCGGAAAAAGAATTGGCCCGGCAGATCATCGCCGTCGTAGGCGCTGGAAGCGGAATCGGAAAGGCGGCGGTTCATAGGCTGGCGAGGGAGGGTGCGCACGTTGTGTGCGTGGATGTCGATGAAGCTGCCGCCAGGGCTACAGCTGACGAAATCATCAAACAATACGGGGAAGGGATCGGGGTCGCAGGCTCGGGCTTGAGCAATTGCGGCCCGGCCCTCGGGTTAGCTTGTGATATTACGAGTCGCGAGAGCGTTGCAAGGATGCTCTCGGACGTGTTGCTTGCTTACGGCGGGTTGGATGCCGTTGTATTGACGGCCGGCATTTTTGTGCCGCCCGATCCCGGCGGCCACATCGAAGACAATCAATGGTCGCGAACGTTTGCGATCAATGTAACCGGCGCACATACGCTTGCCGACGAAGCTTACAGAATTTTTAAGCGTCAGGGACTATCGGCGAGCGTGGTGATCACCACGAGCGCGAACGCCGTTGTGGCGAAGAAAGGCAGCATCGCTTATGACACAAGCAAGGCTGCGGCGAACCATCTCGTGCGTGAGTTGGCCATTGAGATGGCTCCTCTTGTGAGGGTGAACGCAGTCGCCCCAGCGACCGTGGTCAAGGGTAGCGCGATGTTCCCCCGCGATCGCATCATCGCATCGCTGACCAAGTACCAGATTGAATTTAACGACAAGAGTTCGACCGATGAGCTGCGAGAAAAGCTCGCGGAGTTTTACGCAACAAGATCGCTCACTCGATCCGCGATTGAACCGGAGGACCAGGCGGAAGCAATCTTCCTGTTGGTCTCGCAACGTCTTTCGAAGACCACCGGTCACATTCTTCCGGTGGACGGAGGGCTGCAGGATGGGTTCCTGCGATGAAGAATTACCAGGGACTTTGATCGGAGGGAATATGGCGACGCGTTTTGAGATTGATGAAGGCTATATCGTTGAACAGAACGACAAAGCCCGATCGTGGCTCGCGGAGGACTACGATCATCTAAGTCGTGTTCTGCGGCGCAGGAACGTGGACATCGAGGACCTGGTCGCCAGATCTCAATCCTTCCGCGTGGCAGTTCCATCCTGGGGCGTTGGAACCGGCGGCACTCGCTTTGCCCGGTTTCCCGGTCCAGGCGAGCCGCGCGATATCTACGAAAAGCTCGAAGACTGCGGCACGATTTTCAAGCTCACGCGCTCGACTCCAGCCGTGTCCTTACACATTCCGTGGGACAAACCCGATGACCCGTCCGATTTGCGAAAGTTCGCGCGAGAGCGCGGCTTGAGTTTTGATGCGATGAACTCGAACACCTTTCAAGATCAGCCGGATCAAAAGCTCTCGTACAAGTTCGGCAGTCTTACCCATCCGGATCCCGCGGTGCGGCGGCAGGCGATCGATCACAACCTCGAATGCATCGAGATAGGAAAGGTCCTCGGGTCCAACGCTCACACGGTGTGGATCGGAGACGGCGGGAATTTCCCGGGCCAGTTGCACTTTCGGCGCGCGCTCGATCGCTATCTCGAAAGCGCGCGCGAGATTTATGACGCGCTGCCCGTCGACTGGCGAATGTTTCTCGAGCACAAATTCTACGAGCCGGCGTTTTACTCGACGGTGATCAACGACTGGGGAACGAGCTACTACTGCGCGAGCGAGCTCGGACCAAAAGCGTTTTGCCTGGTGGATCTTGGTCATCACGCTCCGAACGTCAACATCGAAATGATCGTGTCGCGGTTGATTCAGTTCGGTAAGCTTGCGGGGTTTCATTTCAATGACAGCAAGTACGGGGATGACGATCTGGATGCCGGCTCGATCAAGCCGTTCCAGCTTTTCCTGATCTTTAATGAACTTGTCGATGCCGAGATCGGTAACCTGCCTAACTTCAGCCCGGCGTATATGCTCGATCAGTCGCACAACGTGACGGATCCGATCGAGTCGTTGATGGTGAGCGCGGTTGAGCTGACACGGGCATATGTGCAAGCCCACCTTGTGGACCGCGAGGCGCTGACTGAAGCTCAGGAGAAATGCGACCCGTTGATGGCTCTGACGATTCTAAAGCAGGCCTTTACAACCGACGTTGCGTCGATTCTGGCGATGGCCCGCGAGCGAGCAGGGGGCGCAATTGATCCGTTAACGACCTACCGGGCGAGCGGCTACCGGCGACGCAAGGATGCGGAGCGGCCGGGCACTGTAGGTATTGCCGCTGGAATCGTCTAGTGATGTTTGGACGGCTCATTGCAATGGCAGGCTGGACGACTGGTGGTACGCAGAAGAGCGAGAGGAGGTACGATACCATGCGCGAGCTGAAAGTGATTGTTGTCGTGATATGTGTGATCGCCAGCACGACCCCGGGTTTGACGTTGACTGCCGTAGAGCGCCGCGATCTTGGGCGCGAGACATTGGCGCCAAATGACGGCTGGGCTTCGTTTGGTAGTGGTACAACCGGAGGTGCGAATGCGACGCCAGACCATGTTTATACGGTTCGCAATCGGCGGGAACTCGTGGCCGCTCTCAATAACGGCACATATCCTCCTCCGTCGACACCGTCGAATACACCCAAAATCATCTACGTAGATGGCACGATTGACGCCAATGTCGACGACAACAATCAGCCATTAACCTGCGATGACTACGCGAGAAACAACTACACGCTGGCGGCTTACCTTTCAGCCTACGACCCTGCAGTTTGGGGCCGCGTACTTCCTAGTGGTCCGCTCGAACAAGCCCGTGTGGCTTCGCAGCAGGCACAGCAGGCCCGCGTCAGAATCAGGGTGGGCTCAAACACCACCATCGTCGCGCTGAACAAGAACGCGGTGATCCGTGGCGGGTGGCTGGATATCCGCGGGACCTCCGGCGTGCCCGGCAGCCGCACCAACATCATCATCCGCAATATCACCTTCCGGGATACATACGACTGCTTCCCGCAATGGGACCCGACGGACGGTAGCCAGGGCAACTGGAACTCACAGTACGACTCCATTTCGCTGCGAGATTCGGACCACGTCTGGATTGATCACAACACCTTCGAAGACGTCGAAACTGCCGACAGCAACCTGCCTACTTACTTTGGCCGGCTGTTTCAGGTCCATGACGGGGAAGCGGATATCACCAACGCCTCTGATCTGGTGACGATTTCCTTTAACCGATTTACCAGGCACGATAAAGTCATGCTCATCGGGTCAAGCGATTCCGCTACTGCGGATCGCGGCAAGCTGCGCGTGACCTTGCATCACAATTTGTTTCAGGGCGTCGGCCAGCGTACACCGCGCGTCCGTTTCGGCAAGGTCCATATCTATAATAACTACTACCAGCTCAAAAACTCCCCTGGTTACCAATACAGTTGGGGCGTGGGCAGAGAATCGGCGATCTTCGCGGAAAACAACTTCTTCCGCACAGACCATGACCTGACCGCCGATCAATTCATAAGTCGCCTCAATGGCACCGCGATCCGCGCTTCGGGAACGTTAGTCAACGCCGCCTCTGATAACAGCATCGTTGACGTAGTCGCGGCGTACAATGCGGCGAATAATCCGGATCTGCTGAGCGATGTGGGCTGGACTCCTACGTTGTTTCTCGAGATAGAACCCACATTCAAGGTACCGTCCGCCATCGAGAGCGATGCAGGACCCTTCAACTGGTAGCCGGCGTCACTCGTGGGATTGCTCTCGGCGCTATCGCGAAACGAATGGCCTGTGGTTCGGAGAAGTTGCAAATTGAAGGGAGTTGCCCTAATGAGGTATGCGAGCATACTGCTCCTCGCGGCTTTGCTTTCGGGATCCGCTTTTGCGGGAGTGCCGATAACAATCTATCTTGCGGGCGATTCGACGATGGCTGAAAAGCTTCCCGACAAACGCCCTGAGACAGGCTGGGGCGAGGCTCTTCAAAAGTTCTTCAACCCGGACAAGGTGAAAATCGAGAATCACGCGAAGAACGGCAGGAGCACGCGGACCTTTATAGAAGAAAGACTCTGGCAAGCCATCATCGACAAGCTAAAGAAAGGCGACTACGTCTTTATCGAATTCGGACACAATGACGCAGCGAAAGAGAGAACGGACCGATACACGCCCCCCGAAGACTATCGGAAGAACCTGGTCAGGTTTATCACCGAAGTTCGCCAAAAGGGCGCGATCCCTGTTTTGCTCACACCGGTTATGCGCCGGCGTTTCGACAACGCCGGCAAATTCCAGGATAGTCACGGCGAGTACCCCGACATCGTGCGCGCAGTTGCGTCGGAGCACAAAACGCCTTTGATCGACATGCACCGGAAGAGCGAGGGAGTCTTAAAGCAATACGGACCAGAAGAATCAAAGAAGCTTTTTCTTCAGCTGAAGCCGGGCGAGAACGCCAACTACCCAAACGGCATTCAGGATAACACTCATTTTTCACCGTTAGGCGCCGAGATTATGGCCAGGCTGGCGGTCGACGGGATTCGCGAATTGAAGCTAGGGTTAGCCAGGAACCTCAAGCAACCAAGTGACGCGGAATCGAGATAGGAAGCAGGTGACAATCCTTAAAGGGAAGATCACAGTTATCAAGAAGCGTTGGCCGTAGGAGAACTCTCATTGAGAACAATAAAATGCCTATTCGTTGTGGTGTTATTGGCTTCCTCTGAAGTCTTAGTCTTTGATCAAGTGCGGGAAGGTTTGAGAGTAGCGGTGCCGCGATGCGAGTATTTGGTGGATCCTCTCGCGGTCGACACCCTCGAACCGCGTCTTAGCTGGCAAATCGAGAGCAATAGCCGCGACGCTAGACAGACCGCCTATCAGATTATCGTTGCAAGCAGCGCGGCCGTCCTGGCGACAAACCGGGGCGATCTTTGGGACACCGGAAAGGTCGCATCCAACCAGACTATCCAGATCGCATATCAAGGTAAGCCGCTCGCGTCTCGGCTACGTTGTTTTTGGAAGGTTCGAGCTTGGGACCAGAACGGCAGGGCTTCGACCTGGAGCAAACCCGCGCAATGGGCGATGGGATTAATGCAGAGTGCGGACTGGTCGGCGAAATGGATCGGCGACAAGCTGCCTTCGGTTGAGAATCTGTCGGCTGCAACGTTGCGGCGCGAGTTCAAACTCTCATCGCGAGCCAGGCGCGCAATCGTCTATGCGTCGGCGCTTGGCGTTTACGAATTGCATATCAACGGGAAGCGTGTAGGAAATGACTTGCTCGCGCCGGAGTTCACCGATTATCACACTCGAACGCAGTATCAGTCTTACGATGTGACTGAGCTTTTGAAGCCCGGTGCGAACGGGATCGGCGCCGTGCTTGGCGACGGCTGGTACGCGGGCGGCATCGGCCTCGCACGCAGCCTCATCAAGAAGCCGCGCAACATCTACGGCGATCACCCGCGATTTATTGCTCAACTCGAAGTGGAACTTGCCGACGGAAAAACTGAACGCGTCGTCACCGATGAATCCTGGAAAACGAGTCGCGAAGGACCGATCGCTCAGTCGGACATTCTCGACGGCGAGGTTTACGATGCGCGCCGTGAGATGCCCGGTTGGGACTCGGCTGGCTTTGATGACAAAGCCTGGAAAACAGCTGACGTGGCGTCGAACGTTCGGACGACCCTGGTCGCGCAGCCAAACGAACCGATTCGGGTGACCCAAGATATCAAACCAATTTCGGTTAGCGAACCAAAGCCGGGGATTTATGTCTTCGACATGGGACAGAACATGGTTGGCTGGTGCCGGCTGAGAGTGCAAGGAGCGGCAGGAACCACGGTTACAATTCGACACGCCGAGATGCTCAGCGATGATGGCACGATCTACACCGACAACCTGCGCGCGGCAAAGCAGACCGATAGCTACACTATGCGCGGTCGCGTCAGACTTCGCGGCGGTGGTATCGCAAGCGACGGGATCGAGACCTTTGAGCCGCACTTCACATATCATGGGTTTCGTTATGTCGAAGTAACGGGTCTCAAGAGCAAGCCGTTGCTCGATGCAATCACCGGCCGGGTGTTTAACTCTGCAATGATCGAGACCGGCGCCTTCGAGAGCTCCGATCCTACGCTCAATAAACTTTGGCGGAACATCTTGTGGACACAGCGCGGAAACATGCTGAGCATTCCCACCGACTGCCCGCAGCGCGACGAGCGGCTCGGCTGGATGGGTGACATTCAGATCTTTGTGGGGACCGGCATACTCAATATGGACATGGCTGCGTTCTACAAGAAGTGGATGAGAGATGTGCGTGATGCCCAGGCTGAAGACGGACGGTTTGCCGACTTCTCGCCGCATCCTTTTGGCAAGGACAAAATCTTTACCGGTGTTCCCGGGTGGGGTGATGCGGGCATCGTCGTTCCGTGGCGCGTGTGGCAGCACTACGGAGATAAACGGATGCTTGCGGAGAACCTCGAATCGGGCAAACGGTGGGTTGAATTTATTCGCGCCAACAATCCAAATCTTCTTTGGAAGAACAAACGCGGCAACGACTACGGCGACTGGCTCAACTCAGACACGCTCATCTACGAGGGTTTTCCGAATAAAGGCGGCCAGGTGCCCAAGGAGATCTTCGCGACAATGATGTTTGCCTACGCCGCCGATCTGGTTTCGCGGTCGGCTCGAGTGCTTGGCAAAGACGATGACACGGCGAAATACAAACAGCTTTTCGAAGATATCAAAGCGGCGTTCAACAAGGCTTATGTCACGGAAGACGGGCGCATTCAGGGGGACACTCAAGCGGGTTACGCGATTGCGCTGCATTTCGATCTGCTGCCGCAAAAGCTGCGGCCACAGGCTGTCAGGTACATGCTCGAAGGCATAGAACGTTACAAAGGCCACATGTCGACCGGGTTTCATTCGACCTATCGAATGATGCTCGAACTCACCGCAGCGGGCCACAACGATGTCGCCTACAAGCTGATCAACAACCATACGTTTCCGTCCTGGGGCTATTCGATCGAAAACGGGGCGACCACGATTTGGGAGCGATGGGATGGCTATGTGAAGGGCCGAGGTTTTCAAAACAAGGGAATGAACTCGTTCAACCACTATGCGATCGGTGCGGTCGGCGAGTGGATGTATCGCGTAATAGTTGGCATCAACCACGACGATGCCCACCCCGCGTATGAGCACTTTGTTATCAGGCCCTATCCTGGCGGTGGGTTGAAATGGGCGAAGGGTTCTTACGATTCGATTAGAGGAAAGATCGCCTCGAGCTGGAGCATAGCCGCCGGAAAGCTGAAGCTGGATGTGAGGATTCCCGCTAATACCACCGCGACCGTATTCGTGCCGGCGAAGGATGCCGGTAATGTGCTGGAGAGCGGTAAGCCGGCAAACAAGTCGACGGGTGTTGAATTCCTGCGCATGCAAGAAGGCGCGGCGGTGTTTCTCGTGAAATCCGGTTCATATAGCTTCGAGTCAGTGCAATGAGCAGGTCATGAGCAGTCAATCTGAATCGCAAACGTTTCTGGACGGGAGAGTCAGAACTCTGGTTGGCGACATTTCACAACAACAAGTGGACGCGATCGTAAACGCGGCGAATTCAACGTTGATGGGAGGGGGCGGAGTCGACGGCGCTATCCATCATGCCGGCGGCCCGCAGATTCTCGAAGCGTGTAAAGAGCTTCGACGCACTCGCTTTCCCGGAGGTCTCCCCACCGGAGAAGCGGTCATCACAACCGGCGGCAAGCTTGCGGCGCGATACGTAATTCATACGGTGGGTCCGATCATGGGGAGGGGCGGCGGTCAAGAAGCTGAGCTCCTTGCAGGCTGCTATCGGAATTGTCTTGCACTCGCTGTTGAGCACGATCTCAGAACCATCGCCTTTCCTTCGATCTCGACCGGAGCGTTCGGATACCCCCGCGAAGAGGCGGCGCTTGTTTCATCAGAAGCGATTGAAGCCTTTTTATCGACAGATAGGTTGTTGCAGGAAGTGCGCCTGGTGTTCTATTCGCGCGGCGACGCGAACGTGTTTCTCCGTAATCATAGATTTGCCGGCTTGAGTTGAGAGCGCATTGGCCGGGTTGTATTCCAGCGAGCCAAGACAGTCTGCCGGGTGTACAGAGCCCGGGCGAGCTGGGAGGATGTCGCGCTCCCAGAACTGAGTATTCGTGATTGATGATCCCCTGTACATCGCGGTTGATCTCGGAGCGGGGAGCGGGCGCGTCTTTTTGGTGGATGCCGCGCCCGACGGGTTATCGCTTGAAGAGCTCAGACGATTCACTTACCCGGCCATCCAAACTGATCGACATCTGAGATGGCCTTTTCCGAAGATCTTCGACGAAATAAAGACCGGCTTGATTGAAGCCGGCAAGTTCGCGCGGGATGTGAAACGGCGAATCGGAAGCATCGGAGTCGACAGTTGGGGTGTTGACTATGGGTTGATAGAGGTGAGCGGCGAGCTCATCGAAAACCCCATCTGCTACCGGGATCAGCGCACGAACGATGTGCTGCAAGACGTCTGCAATCGATTGCCGCGGGAAGAAATCTTCAGACGCACGGGTATTCAGTTCCTTCCGTTCAACACGCTGTTTCAGCTTTATGCCCACGCCGGCGATGGGATACCTGAAGAAGCCACTCGCTTGTTAATGATGCCCGACCTTGTGAATCTCTTTCTCTCGGGACGGGCCGTCACTGAATACACAAACGCAACAACAACTCAGATGATTAATGCCGGAACCAGAACGTGGGACCGCGAGATTATCGATCGGCTCGGGCTTCCTGCGAGCTTACTGGCCGAAATCGTTTCGGCGGGTAGCAATCTCGGCCTCGTGAAACCTGTGCTAGCAAAAGAACTGAGTTTGGAAGGTGTGAGAGTGATCGCGCCGGCTACCCATGACACCGGAAGCGCGGTCGCGGGCACTCCGCTGGAAAACGGGTGGGCTTACATATCCTCGGGGACCTGGTCCCTGGTGGGCGTCGAGCGCCAAACACCGTTGATCAACGACGAGGTCGCGCGGGCCAACTTTACCAACGAAGGCGGTGTCTTCGGAACGATCCGGTTCCTAAAGAATGTCATGGGTCTGTGGATTCTCGAATCATGCCGGAAGGAGTGGCGCGAGCGAGGCCGTGATGTTGACTACCGATCGTTGCTTGAACAGGTCGCGGCGATTGAAGGTCGAGGCGCTGTTATTTTTCCCGACGATCACCGTTTTTTCAATCCGCCAGTCATGCTCGATGCGATCTCCGCGCAACTAATTGAGACTGGTTGGGACGATTCCGTCGATTCAGGCAACCCGGCTCTGGTCGCTAAGACCATCCTTGATTCGCTCGCGTTGCGATACGCTTCGGTGTTGCGATCGATTGAATCGCTGACCGGTGAAAAAATCGAAGGCCTGCACGTTGTCGGCGGCGGAAGCCGGAACGATTATCTAAACCAGGCTACCGCAACCGCGACCGGGTTGCCGGTCAGAGCGGGTCCGGGCGAGGCGACGGTCATCGGTAATGTGCTGGTTCAGGCCATAGCGGCAGGGCGGTTTGACTCGCTCGCCACCGCGCGGCAATACGTAAGGCGTCATGCCCTATTGACGGAGTATCAACCGAGGCCCTCGCCTGACTGGGATGAAGCAACTCGACGATACGCCGAAATCGAGAGCCGGTATCTCGAGGAGTGATCGACCTACAGATCGGAGGAGATGCTTGAGAGTGAGATCCAGAACACCGGTCTTGATATGGGGATTGTTGTTTCTGTGCCTTGTAGTCCTGGGCGGCGGCAAGGCGAATCAGATCTGGATATCTGACAACCGAGACGGCACATATAAGAACCCGATCATCTTTGCCGATTATTCCGATCCGGACGTCATTGGAGTCGGTGATGACTTTTACATGACTGCGTCGAGCTTTAATAGCTCGCCTGGTCTTCCGATATTGCATTCTCGAGATCTGGTCAACTGGGCGATTATCGGTCACGCAATTCAGCACCAGCTACCTGAGCAGGTGTTTGACAAACCACAACACGGGAATGGTGTATGGGCGCCGGCGTTACGGCATCGAAACGGCGAGTTCTTCATCTATTATCCCGATCCTGATTTCGGAATCTACGTGGTCAAAGCTAAGAATCCGGCGGGACCCTGGTCCAGGCCTATCCTGATCAAGGCGGCAAAGGGTTGGATCGACCCTTGCCCTTTCTGGGACGACGACGGAACTGGCTATCTTGTCTTTGCCTGGGCAAAGAGTCGCTCGGGCATCAACAGTATTCTAACGATCAGCCGTCTCTCGCCTGATGGAATGAAAGTCATCGACGACGGAAAGACCGTTTTTGACGGCCGCCCGGACCATCCGACAATCGAAGGACCGAAGCTCTAC
Organism: Blastocatellia bacterium; assembly: GCA_035649735.1. Classification (GTDB taxonomy): domain Bacteria; phylum Acidobacteriota; class Blastocatellia; order UBA7656; family UBA7656; genus Onstottus_A. The sequence continues at coordinate 21,378 of DASRIZ010000360.1, forward strand.
AAACGAAAAGGCTACTATTACATCTTCGCTCCAGCGGGCGGAGTCGCCAACGGCTGGCAGACCGTGCTCCGGTCCAGGAACATCTATGGTCCGTATGAAGACCGGATCGTGATGGACAAGGGCAAGACCGAGATCAACGGTCCTCATCAAGGCGCGTGGGTCGAGTTGAAGTCCGGCGAATCGTGGTTCATTCACTTTCAGGATCGCGGCGTCTACGGACGGATCACCCATCTTCAGCCGATGAAGTGGATCGATGACTGGCCGGTGATCGGAGATGATCAAGACGGCGATGGCAAAGGCGAGCCCGTGCTGAGACATCGCAAACCGGACGTCGGTAAGCGCTTTACGATTCTTGGCCCGCAGACAAGCGACGAATTCAACGTGAAACTGTTGGGGCTTCAGTGGCAGTGGCAGGCAAATTATGAGAGCCGCTGGATGTCACTTGCCGCAAGAACTGGCTGGCTTCGACTGCTGGCTGAGCCGTTGCCTGATCGCGCGAGCAACCTGTGGGGTGCTGCGAACGTTCTGCTTCAGAAGCTGCCGGCGCCTGAGTTCAGCGTTACAACTAGAATTGACTTCGGAAGTCTTGGGCCGAAGGCAAAGGCCGGTCTGGTCGTTATGGGGATGAACTACTCATACCTGGCTGTTGAACGCGACGAATCAGGGTTTAAGCTTGCGAAGTATTCCTGCATCAACGCTCCCGAAGGTGCTGAGGAGAGGCGAGAAGCAGAAGCCGCGTTCCCGGGGCCGACTGCGGTATTGAAGGTTTCGATGTCGCAAGGCGGGTTCTGTGAGTTCAGCTTCAGCAGCGATGGCCGGACGTTTATACCGGTTGGCGAGAGATTTAAAGCTCGAGAGGGCAAATGGATTGGAGCGAAAGTCGGACTGTTTTGTTTGGGTGGACGGACCGGTAATAACGGCTACGCAGACTTCGATTGGCTCAGGTACGAGGCAAAAGAGGAGTGATCTCCGTTGCTACGGATTACTAATCTGTGCAAGTCATACAGCGGCGTGCACGCGTTGAGCGGGGCTTCGTTCGAGTTATGCGCCGGCGAGGTTCACGCTCTGGTCGGCGAAAACGGCGCGGGCAAGTCGACGCTCATAGGCGTTATCACCGGCGCCGTGACCGCCGACAGCGGCTTGATCGAACTCGACGGCAAACCCATCATTCATAACTCACCGGCGCAGGCCAAGTCGCTCGGAATCTCGGCGATCTATCAGCACCCCTCGCTCTTTCCCGAATTGACAGTAGCCGAAAATCTGTTTCTGGGTTTGGGAAAGCCCAGCCTGTGGAAGCAAGTCAACTGGAGCGCGCTCAAGAGCAAGGCTGCGGAACTGCTGGCTTCAGTCGGAGCGGCGATCGATCCCAATGCGCTGGCTTGCGATTTGTCGATGCCGCAACAACAGATCCTCGAGATGGCCCGGGCCGTGGGCGCCGACGCGCGAGTGCTGATTATGGATGAGCCGACATCTTCTCTGTCGGATGAAGAGGCGCAGAGTTTGTTCGGATTGATTCGCCGGCTTCGATCGCGCGGGACCGGCATCATTTATATAACGCATCGTCTTGATGAACTGCCGCAGATCGCCGATCGGGTCACCGTCCTTCGAGACGGCCGCACGATTGAAACGCGTTTGATGAACGAAGTCTCTCGTGAAGAGTTGATTCGATTGATGGTTGGGCGCGAGCTGTCTGCGATTTTCCCAAAGAGACCGGTGGAGCCTGGGGAGACGGTGCTCGAGCTACGAGGCCTTGGATGTTCCGCAACCGGGGTTGCCGATGTGAATGTCTCGGTGCGCAGGGGTGAGATCGTCGGGCTTGCGGGTTTGGTGGGCGCGGGCCGGACGGAGCTGGCAAGAACGATTTTTGGACTTACGCCGGCAGATCAAGGTGAGATCCTGCTCAGGGGTGAGCGCGTATCGATCAGCGAACCTGCGGACGCGATCCGGTGCGGGATTGCCTACGTGCCTGAGGACCGGAGGCGACACGGTGTGATCGGTGAGATGCGGGTCGACGCAAACATCACGCTTGCGTCGCTAGGCTCCGGGTCCCGCACGCGTGTTCCGCAGACGACAGCTTCTTTTGAACAGCCCGAGCTTTCACGCTGGTGGTCGATGGATTTTAGACGAGAACGTGAGATCGCCGCCGACTACGTCAGCCGCCTGGGAATAAAGACCCCGAGCATCTTTTCACCGGTCTCGGAGTTATCGGGAGGCAATCAACAAAAAGTCGCGTTGAGCAGATGGCTGGCAACCTCGCCTTCGGTGCTGATTCTTGACGAGCCGACACAAGGGATTGATGTCGGCGCCAAATCTGAAGTTCATGAATTAATGATCAAGCTGGCTGAGCAAGGCGCGGCGATTCTGATGATCTCATCCGAACTGCAGGAGATTCTTGGCATGAGCGATCGTATCGCGGTAATGCGTCGCGGAACGATTTGCGGGGTTTTGAATCGCGAGGAAGCAACGCAGCAGCGCATCCTGGCGCTGGCGCTCGAACATGTAGCGTAGACTGTCCAGTCTGCGCAGGGTCACGGTTCGTGCGCGCGAAACACACGTAGAGATCTTAGGGCACAGACTTTCAAGCCCGCAGACTGGACAGTCTACGGTACGTGTATGCAACTGAATCGTTACAAGCGTGAGCTCTCAGCCGCAACGGCGTTGGTTGCATTGCTCTTCATCGTTGCGATGATCTCGCCGTCGTTTTTTAGCTCGGCAAATTTGAGCGACCTGGCGTTGAACAACGCTGCCACTCTGATCGTCGCGACCGGAATGACGATGATCATTCTGGCGGGCCAGATCGACATTTCGGTTGGATCACAGTTCGCGGTCTGCAGCCTCTGTGCGGGATGGCTTGCGACCCTCGGTGTGCCGATTCCGCTGCTGCTTCCGGTTGTGCTGGTGATAGGCGCGGTTATGGGCGCCCTGAATGGATTCTTCGCGGGATTGCTTCGTCTGCCGTCGATCATCGTAACGCTCGCAATGATGGTGGCGTTGCGAGACGGATTGCGTTGGATCACGGAGGGCGCGTGGGTCCAGAACCTGCCTTCGGCGTTTCAGTGGCTGGGGCTCGGACAGACTGCGGGTCAGTGGATGATCGCGGGGGCAACTTTCACAACACTGGCCGGTTTCGGGTGGGCTTTGAGAAGCCTGCGAGCGGGGCGCGCCATTTACGCTGTTGGATCCAGTGCCGAAGCGGCGCGTCTGGCTGGGATCGAACCGCGAATGGTTATCTTTGCAGTTTTCGTTTTGATGGGCGCTTTGAGCGGATTGGCGGCGCTGCTGAACGCGGTCCGCTTTTCGGTCGTCCCGGGAAATCCAGGAATCGGTTTGGAATTGAAAGCGATCGCCGCGGTGGTGGTCGGAGGAACGGCGATCACTGGCGGACGCGGGACACTGCTGGGAACGCTGATCGGCGTTGCGCTGCTGGGCACGATCGGTACGGCGTTGACCTTTTTAGGAATCAACCCGTTTTGGGAAAAGGCGATCCAGGGGGCAATTATTCTGGCGGCGCTGGCGTCCGACACGGCCTTCGAGAAATTTTCGATTGCCGATTTCCGATTTCCGATTGCGAGAAGCAGATAAGATATTGCCGATTTCCGATTGAACGGATTGTCGATTGAACGGATTGTCGATTGCCGATTTAGAGGACTGATTACTTGACTCCTCAGGAACCCAACATTAATTCGAACGAGACGCTTACAGCCGACAACCGAAAATTGACAATCGGCAATCGGAAATCGGCAATCGGCAATCCGTTCGATCGGCAATCGGCAATCGGCAATCAGCAGTGGGTTCTGCTGATCGTTCTGGCGGTCGAGTGCATAGTTTTCAGTGTGACAGGCGGGAACTTTCTAACCGCAGGGAACGCGTTCGAGGTTACGCGGCTGGCGGTCGAGCTTGGGCTCCTGGCGCTTGCGCTCACGCCGGTCATCATAACCGGAGGCATAGATCTCTCGGTCGGATCGATGATGGGGCTGTCGGCAGTCGTGCTTGGGAGCTTGTGGCGCGACGCGCATTTGCCGATGCCGCTGGCTATCGCTGCGACTTTGCTGATCGGTACGCTTGGCGGCGGATTGAACTCGCTGATGATTGCGAGGTTAAAGTTGCCGCCGCTTATCGTGACGCTTGGAACGTTTTCCTTGTTCAGAGGGATCGCCGAGGGTCTAACGCGAGGCATCGACAATTACTCGGGATTCTCCTCGTCGTTTTTGTTTCTTGGGCAAGGCTACTTTGTCGGTCTCATCCCGGCGCAGCTCTTTGTTTTTGCGGTTGCTATCGCCGGCTGGGCGTGGCAACTGCACCGCACCGCGTTTGGCCGGAGTCTCTATGCGATTGGATATTCAGCCGAGGGCGCGCGTTACGCTGGATTACCGGTTCCGCGGCGACTAGCAACTATCTATCTGCTGTCGGGGTTTTCGGCGAGCCTCGCGGCTGTAATCTATGTCGCGCATCTCGGACAGGCAAAATCGGATGCGGGAACCGGTTATGAGTTGATGGCTATAACAGCGGTGGTCCTGGGCGGGGCGTCGATTTTTGGCGGGCGGGGCACCGTCCTTGGAACCGTGTTGGGCTTGTTTGCAATCGTGATCCTGCAAAATGGTTTGCGATTGAGCTCACAGCCGGCCGAGCTTGCAGGGATTCTGACCGGCGTGCTGCTTGTTGCCACCATACTTGCCGATCGTGTTTCGGCGCGTGTTAAGTCACGATCTGGTATCCAGATTGATTCACAGGAGATCAAAGTGAAGAACTCGCAAGTCGCAGTACTGAGTGCTGTCATCCTGCTCGGCGCATTGATCGTAGCCGGAAGCAATTGGTACCTGGTAGGTTCGCTGCGGCGCGACTCCGGTGTAAGCTCGAACGGTCAGCCCGCTCGAACCGCGCGCAAGACGGTCATCGCTATGATGCCCAAAGCCAAGGGCGATCCCTATTTCATAAGCTGCAAGCAAGGCGCCGAAGACGCGGCCAAAGAGCTGGGAGTCGAGCTGTTGTGGGATGGCCCGACAGATCTGGATCCAGCCAAGCAGAATGAAGTCATCGAAGCCTGGATAACGATTGGAGTAGATGTGATCGCGGTCAGCGTTGAAAATGAGGTCGCCGTTTCAACCGTGTTGCAAAAGGCACGGGAGAAAGGCATCAAAGTCGTCACATGGGACGCCGACGCCCAGGACAACGCCCGAGACTTTTTTATCAATCAGGCCACACCCCAGGGGATTGGCTATACCCTGACTGACGAGGCGGCCAGGATTCTCAACAGTAAAGGTGAGCTGGCGATCATTACTGCCAGCCTCAGCGCGGCCAACCAGAACGAATGGATAAAGCACATCAAGGCCAGGCTCGCGGAAAAGTATCCGGATATGAAACTGGTTGCGATACAACCGAGCGACGGCGATCGTGACCGGGCGTTCGCCGAAACCCAAACCGTGTTGAAAGTGCATCCGAACGTGAAATTGATTATGGCGATTGCAGCGCCTGCCGTTCCCGGCGCCGCCGAAGCGGTAAAGCAATCTCGCCGCGCAGATGTTAAGGTCACCGGCTTGTCGCTGCCGAACATGTGCAAACCGTACGTTCACGACGGGATTATCGAAAGCATCGTGTTGTGGAACACGTTGGATCTTGGCTACCTGACGGTCTACGCGTCGCGAGCACTAAGCGAAGGACAACTGAAACCTGGGGATCAGAGCATTGCCGCCGGTAGACTTGGTAAGGTCGAAGTTCAGAAGGACGAAGTTCGCCTCGGAGCGCCTTTTATCTTTAACAAAAGCAATATTGATGGGTTTGATTTCTAATAGTTCAGGGTTCAGATTTAAGAGTTTCTAGTTTCTAGTTTCTAGTTTCTAGTTTCTGGTTCGAGTGCGTCGAACTGTGGAAGCGGACTAGAACCAGAACCAGAAACCAGAAACGAGAAACCAGAAACCTCAACCCGGAACCCTGACGGAGGAACCTCGTCTCGTGCTTCGATTATTGCGAATTGCATTGTTAATCGTCGTTGCCGGTGCAACCGCGTTTCCGCAGTCGATCGAGACTGCGCGTCGCGTTGGCGGTCCTGCGGAGGTCATCTTAGACGCAACGCAACAACCATCTCCGGCACTTCCGCCGCGCGAGTGGATTGAACCGGCGACCGGTCATCGAGTTGTCCGGCTCACTGAAACGCCGGGCAGTGCGAGCCTCTACTTCCATCAAAATCAGTACACGGCTGCGGGCGATAAGATGGTCTTCACCACCAGGGAAGGATTATCGACCATCAATCTCAAGACGCGCCAGATCGACAGAATCGTTGAAGGCCGGGTCGGCAAAGTAATCGTCGGAAGCAAAACCCGCCAGGCGTTCTATATGATCGACGATGTGGTCTATGCCGCGGATCTGGACTCGAAGAAGGCGCGAGTAATTGCCACCAGACCGGAGTTGCGCGCGGCTTCGGGGTTTGCGGTCAATGCCGACGAAACGTTGCTGGCCGGCAGCTACGTTATTGATCCCGTTCCTGCGCAAGCACCGCGGCCACCAGAACCAAACCTGATACCGCAAAATCAGGAATCCAACCTTGAAGCTCGATGGCTCGCCCGCCGTCCGATGCGTTTGTTTACGATCAACGTCAACACCGGCGAAGTTCGCACTTTTCATCCGAGCACCGATTGGCTCAACCACGTTCAGTTTTCGCCGACTGATCCGACGCTGTTGATGTTTTGTCACGAAGGGCCGTGGCACAAGGTTGACCGAATCTGGACGATTCGGACCGACGGTTCCGAGTTGCGCAAGGTTCATACTCGAACAATGGAAATGGAAATCGCGGGTCATGAGTTTTTCAGCCCGGACGGCAAGACGATCTGGTATGACTTGCAGACGCCAAAGTCGCAAGTCTTCTGGCTTGCTGGTTACGATGTTGCGACAGGCAAGCTCACCAAGTTCAAGATTGAACGCGAACACTGGTCAGTTCATTTCAACGCATCTCCCGACGGGAAATTGTTCGCGGGCGACGGCGGCGGTCCGCGTAGCGTTGCCGCGCCGGGAAACGGGCAGTGGATATATTTGTTCACACCGCAGCGAGGTTCGCTCGTCGTTGAAAAGCTCGTCGATCTCTCGAAACACGACTATCGCCTCGAGCCCAACGTAAGTTTTACTCCGGATGGCCGATGGGTAGTCTTTCGCTCCAATATGCATGGCGCAACTCACGTCTACGCCGTCGAGGTCAAAAAAGAGAGACGATGATGCCGGATGACGGATCTCGCCCTCCGCTGTCTCGGAGAGACTTCATAAAAAACCTGACGGCCTCGGGTGCGCTCCTGCAAGCCGCACCCACGGAGGTCGCTCCCGCTCGACGCTCGAGCCCTACGCTGATCGATCGTCAAGATCTCGTTCGCCGACACTCGCCGGTCAATCGCAATCTCGACCCGCTCTCGCCGCTGTCGATTGGGAACGGAGAGTTTGCGTTTACCGCGGACATCACCGGGCTGCAGACCTTTCCGGAAGAGTACGATCGAACGATGCCCCTGTGCACGATGTCGCAATGGGGATGGCATACGACCCCGCGGCCGGCCGAACTTCGCGGGCGAAACCTCAAATTGACTTCGTTCGAATCGAACGGGCGAAAGGTTGGATACGCAGTCGACTCCGAAGGTCAGACCGAATTGTACAAGTGGTTGCGTGAGAACCCTCATCGACTGCACCTCGGACGCATTGGTTTCAGGTTTGGTAAATCCGACACTTCTATTCGGGCCGGAGACTTGAGTGATATCGAGCAGCGCCTCGACCTTTGGACCGGCATGCTGACGAGTCGATTCCGCTGTCTTGATCGCCAGGTGTCGGTCACGACGGCTGTTCATCCAGCCAAAGATCTAATTGCGGTGTCGATCGAATCTGAGTTGATCGCTCAGGGATTGCTTCAGGTTCGTTTTGCCTTTCCTTACGGTTCTCCGGAGATGCGAGCTGCCGATTGGAGCCAGCCGGCCAGGCACAAATCTGAATTACAGCGAGTACACCGTCAGCGCGTAGACCTTCATCGAACGCTCGATGACGACGAATATTTCGTTGGAATTGAGTGGGAGCAAGACGCGTCGTTCGAGCCGGAGGGCGAGCACCAGTTTCTCCTGGCTTCAACTTCAGGCGCCCCGAGTCTCAAACTGGTGATTGCATTTTCGCCTTCAAAGGCCTCGAGACTTCCGCAAATCGATTCGACGTTCTCTGACAGCGCAAAACATTGGGCAGAGTTTTGGCGGGCGGGTGCGGCCGTCGAGCTGGCCGGCAGCCGGGATCGACGGGCGCCTGAACTCGAGCGCCGCGTTGTGCTTTCTCAATATCTCACGGCCATTCAATGTGCTGGTTCGAAGCCGCCGCAGGAAACCGGGCTCACGGTCAACAGCTGGTACGGAAAGTTTCATCTCGAGATGCACTGGTGGCACGCGGCGCAGTTTGTGTTGTGGAACAGAGCGCGACTGCTTGAAAAGAGCCTGGCGTGGTATCAGGAAATACTGCCGGGCGCGCGTGAGCGTGCCACATCGCAAGGCTACACCGGAGCGCGGTGGCCGAAGATGACTGGGCCAGATGGAGTGGATAGCCCATCCGCTATAGGCCCGTTGATTATCTGGCAGCAGCCTCACCCAATCGTCTATGCCGAGCTTTGTTATCAGAAACGTCGCGATCGGGCGACTCTCATCCGGTATCGCGACATCGTGATCGAGTCGGCCGAGTTTATGGCGTCATTTGTCAGGTGGGATGCTGTGACGAACAGGTACGTGCTCGGTCCGCCGGTCATACCGGCTCAAGAGAATCATCCGCCGCGCGAGACGTGGAATCCGACGTTTGAGCTTGCGTACTGGGCTTATGGGCTACGGATTGCGCAGCGATGGCGGGAGCGGCTTGGACTCACTCGCCGGCCGGTTTGGGATGCGGTGATAACCAGACTTTCAGCGCTTCCAAAGCGCAACGGAACATATCTCGCACACGAGAACTGCCCGGACACGTTCACAGCGCGAAACTATGATCACCCGTCGATGCTTGCCGCGTATGGGGTGCTGCCCGGAGACGGCGTCGTTCGGACAGTTATGAGCCAGACATTGGAGCGAGTCGTGCGATCGTGGCAGTGGGACCGAACCTGGGGATGGGACTACCCGATGACGGCTATGACGGCAGCGCGATTGGGTGAGCCTCAGGTTGCGGTGGACGCGCTGCTGATGTCGACCGAAAAGAACCGGTATTTGCCAAACGGGCATAACTGGCAGCGGCGCGACCTTCCGTGTTATTTGCCGGGGAATGGCGGGCTTTTGTATGCGGTTGCAATGATGGCCGCCGGCTGGCGTTCGGCGCCTCGCGGTTTGGCTCCGGGCTTCCCCTCTGATGGTACGTGGCTGGTCCGGCACGAAGGCTTCGACAAGAGGCTGTTTGCCGGGATATAGGCCCAATAGGCCCAATAGGTCCTATATCTCGATTGGTCTTACCGTGGTCTTACGAACCTGTAAATTGGTCACAAAAGAACTTGACACGGTTAATCATCTATTAGAGAATAGGCGGCGCTGTATCGACAGAGTTCTGCTGTACTATTCTCCCAAGGTTTTAAGCGCCGACATTGAAAACTAGCTTGATAACAAACGCGACCACCAGATTGACTGGTCAGACCAATGTGGTTCGCTGCTGATTATCGTCGATGCTCAGTGGAGGCGTTCGCACGACGCTTCTTCGGATGACGAGGGCAGTAAGGTTGATTATCGAGGCGGCATTAAAAGGTACGGGGCCCGCCGGCAGGCGCGGCAGATCCCGGCCATTTTCCCTATTCGCTCACTCTGCCAATCAAGACGCGCGTTGTTCCTGGTTGGTGGTGAAGGACAGTTGTCGAGGTGTGGGCTTCAGCCGGTGAGTGCTGCAAGCCATCTTCGCTCACTAGGAGGCAAAATGATGAAACCGAAAGTCAGAAAAACAATCCAACTATGGGTCACCGTGGCATTCCTTACTGTAACGTTGGTTCCTCAAGCTCGGGCGTTCGCGCAGGAATCGCGCGGAACGATAACCGGGAAGATCACCGATGCCGAGAAGGCGGTGGTGCCCGGCGCGTCGGTAACGATAACCAATGTGGCAAAGGGTACCAGCGTGTCGCTGAGAACGAATGAAGACGGTTTGTTCCGAGCTCCTTACCTGTTGCCCGGGACCTATCAAATAGCGGCCGAGGCCCAGGGCTTTAAGAAGTACATCCGCGACGGCGTGATCCTGCGAGTGAACGATACACTCAATCTGGATATTCAAATCGAGGTAGGCGCCATAGATCAGGCGATAACCGTCGTAGCCGAGAACCCGGTGCTTGATACGACGACGGCATCCGCGGGCTCGGTCGTAGATTCAAGGCGCGTCGCCGAGCTTCCTATCGCACACGGCGATCCCTACAAGTTGATCGGGCTCACCCCCGGCGTCACCTACAACGGTTCGCAGAGGCTGGACAGGCCCTTCGAGCCAACTCACATAGTCGGTTATGCGATGGACGGCACTCGCCGCAACCGTAGCGATCTGACAATCGACGGTACGCCGAGCACTTCGACCGCCAACGCCGGCGAAGTAATCGCCTCCTTTGTTCCGCCACAGGACATAGTGGCCGAATTCAAGGTTCAGACAGCCACCTTTGACGCGAGCCTTGGAAACACCGAAGGCGGCGTAACAAACCTCTCAATCAAATCAGGCGGTAATGAGTTTCACGGCGCGCTGAACTACGGGAAGATGTGGCCGGGGCTGGTGGCCAACGATTTTTACGGCAACGCAAACAAGATTGGCCGGCCGAGCTTTTACTATAACCGCTTTGGTGGAATGGTCAGCGGCCCGGTGTGGATCCCCAAAGCGTACAAAGGCACTAACAAGACCTTTTTCCTTTACGGTTATGAGGCTATACGCGAGGCCAGGCCGCGGAACAATGGAACCCCGACAGTACCCAGCGCAGCGATGTTGCGGGGAGATTTTTCGGAGTTGCTGAAACTCGGCCCGCAGTACCAGATTTACAATCCATTCACGCGGCGCCGACTTGCCAACGGCCGGATCCAATCCGATCCGTTCCCCAACAACATCATTCCTTCCACCCTGTTCAATCCCGTCGCGAAAGAGCTCATCAAGTTTTTCCCGCAGCCAAGGACGGCTGGGAATGCGGACGGCACCCAGAACTTCCTGAGACCGGAGATGGTCGAGCGCGCGATCTACGGATCGCATACCATCCGCGTGGACCACAACATAAATGACAGGCACCGGCTCTTCAGCCGCGCTAGCTGGTATGACCGCAAGAGCGATTACAACAACTACTTCGACAACATCGCCACCGGTCAGGAATTCCAGTTTATTTCGCGCCAGTTCACGATTGACGATGTCTATGTTTTCAATCCGACGACGGTCCTGAACGTGCGATATGGATACAACCGGTTTATCCGAGCCGACCAGGGGAACTCCGGGAATATCGGATTGGATCTGACCACGCTGGGTTTTCCTGCCCGCTACAATGACATGATTTCACCGGATGTCAGGCGCTTCCCGCGAATCGACTTTTTAGCGCCCACCGGTGGTGTAGCTCCGTATCAGGGAACGGGTGTTGCCGGCGAGTTCCGGCCCACCGATCTGCATTCGTTCAGCGGAACGGTCAATAAGGCAGTCAACAGTCATGCGTTGAAGTGGGGCGTCGAATTTCGGGCGTATCGCGAGAATATTAGAGTGAACGCGCCCACGCAGACTGGTCAATTCAATTTCGACTCGAGCTGGACTAAAGGACCGCTTGATAACTCCCCCGAAGCTCCGGGGAGGTTGGGCCAATCCTTTGCGGCGCTTCTTCTTGGATTGCCCGCCGCTTCGAGCTTCGTGCTTAACCCTGCGACGTATGCGGAACAGTCGACGACCTGGGGTTTCTTCTTTCACGACGACTGGAAGGTCAACACTCGGCTTACGCTGAACCTTGGTTTGCGCTGGGAGTTCGAAACGCCGCTGACCGAGCGGTTCGAACGCAGCGTCAAGGGTTTCAATCCAGACTTTGTGCAGCCGTTTGAAGCAGCCGCAAAAACGGCTTTCGCAAACTCACAGAGCACTCCCGCCAATGCTACTCCGGAAGTTACCAATTTCCAGGTTCGCGGCGGGCTGACGTTTCCGGGCCCAACCGACCGCGGTCTGTATACAACCCCCAAAACGAACTTCATGCCGCGCTTGGGGATTTCCTTCAAGATCGATGACAAGACCGTGCTCCGTACTGGGTACGGCATCTTTTATGGCTTCCTGGGGCAGCGGCGAGGGGATGTGAATCAAACCGGATACAGCCAGAATACTCCGCTCAACGTCAGCCTCGATAACGGACTGACATTTATTGAGACGTTGTCGAACCCATTCCAGAACGGGCTGTTGCCGGCGGTCGGGAATGCGCTTGGCCAGCAGACCAATCTAGGAAATACGATCACCTTCTTCGACCAGAACCCGAGAACGCCGTACATGCAGAGGTGGGAGCTCAGTATTCAGCGCGAGCTGGGCAGCAGGCTGGTTGCCGAGATCTCCTATGTCGGTAACCGGGGAACGCATATCGAAGTCACCCGAAACATCAACGCGACGCCGAATCAGTATCTAAGTACGAGTCCGGTCCGCGATCAGGCTCGGATTGACTACCTGTCTAAGCTGGTTCCCAACCCGTTCGTGAACTTGTTGCCGGTGACGGCCAGCTCGACGTTCAGGGCGGCCACAATAGCGAGGGAGCGTTTGCTCCGGCCCTTCCCGCAATTCGACGCCGTGAATACCACGACGAATGAAGGTTACTCCTGGTATCACTCGTTGCAGATGCGCATGGATAAGCGCTTTGCTCGCGGTTATACGCTGGGTGCTGCCTATACATACTCCAAGTTCATGGAGGCCACCGATCTGCTCAACGCAGGCGATCCCGCTCCCGCAGAGATGATCGCCGCCGATGACCGGCCGCATCGACTGTCGGTGAGCGGTATTTATGAGTTTCCGTTCGGTCAGGGCAAGCGGTTTTTTGGAGGGGCTAACCCTGTCGTCGAGAGGATAATCGGCGGGTGGCAGATGTCTGGCATCTACACCTATCAGAGCGGACCGCCGCTGGGCAACTGGGGCAACTTGATCTTCAACGGTAACCTGGGAGATGTCACCCTGCCGAGAGAACAGCAGTCGATTCAGAAATGGATCAATACGACCGGCTTCGAGAAAGAATCACTCAAACAACTCGCGAGCAATGTTCGAACCTTCCCGAATCGGTTCGGATTCCTTCGCGCTGACTACATCAACAACTACGACATTTCGGTTCTCAAGAGCACCAGGATAACTGAAAAGGTCAACATCCAGTTCAGGGCGGAGTTCCTGAACGCCTTCAACACGCCGACGCTGTTCGTCGGCGGCCAGCTCAACTTTAATCCGACGCAGCCTGCTTTTGGCAGTGTTACAGCAGGCACGCAGGAGAATTACGCGCGTCGAGTACAGTTTGCGCTTAAGCTGTTGTTCTAAAGCGCGGACTGCCTGATGGTAATAGCGGGATCGGGCACCTCACCCGGTCCCGCTTTCTTCGTAGCACACTTCAAACCTAAGTCTTTCACGTCCAATGCTACAGAGGCGCCAGTTTCTTCGGTTCGCTCGAAACCGATACTTGTCCACTGATGACTATTGGCTTCACGTGAACCGCGCGGTGATGGCCTGCCGTTTCGAAGTGACGATGCCGCGAGGACAAGCCGACGCCGTCGCAGCCGGCAAACGAGCTTTAGACATTGCAGGCCGTATCGAAGAGCAGTTGACGGTATTTCGGGAAACCAGCGAAGTAAGCCACATAAATAGAAATGCCGCTTCCCAGGCGATACGGGTCGAAGATTCGCTATGGGAGTTGTTGAGTCGATGCCTGGATTTGCATCGCACATCCGAGGGCGCCTTTGACATCACCTCAGCTCCGCTCAGCCGATGCTGGGGCTTCTTAAGAAGGCAGGGCCGCGTTCCTGACCCCGACGAGATCGACAAAGCCCTCGCGGTTGTTGGATCCGATAAGCTGCGCTTTGACGACCAGGCGCGAACGATTCGTTTCCAGTTGGCGGGCGTAGAACTCAACTTCGGCAGCATCGGCAAGGGGTATGCGCTCGATCGAATGGCGCGGGCGCTGCGCGGCGGCGTTGAGACGGCTCTGCTGAGCGCCGGATCGAGCAGTCTTCTGGCGATCGGCGCAGGAGATCTCCGGGAAGGCGGATGGAAGATTGGAATTCGGCATCCATTTCGTAAAGACACCCGAATCGCGGTGCTGCGGCTGCGTGACTGCGCGATGTCGACC
>DASRIZ010000361.1:0-3472 GCA_035649735.1 Blastocatellia bacterium
GTAGGCGATCTTGCCGACCAATCCTTGGAAGTCGCGGGTGTTCGCAAGGGCCGACCGAACTGCGTCTGGTTGGATGGAACCAGCCCGCTCGATCGCGGTGGCTACGGAAGCAAGGCGTGTGGCGCGAACACTGCTACCGGACATACTGTCCTATGACCCCACACGCCCGGCGTCCTTCCCAACCAATGGCCGGACACTCACCGACGATGCCGCTGATGCCTTCCTGGCTGTCCTCACAAATGGGAGGTTGACGGAGGATAAAGTGGGGCCGCACGGCGATTTGCTTGATGAGTTTCCCTACCTGGGGTCGCCGCATAACATCTGACTACGCTAAGCGGGTCTATGAGAACCACATGGCCGAGTTGAAGAAGCTAGGTGAAATGACCGTCGGCATGGTTGCGTGACGCTTCCAAGCCCGTCGAAGACGCTGCAAGAAGGTCCAGATAGCGGGAGCTCGGCTTTGTCACGTTGTCGGCGTTCAGTTACGGTGAAAGTAGCGGGCAACAGGCGTCATGCGGTGGCGGATGCCCCCAGTGCCGACCTTGCCGAGTGTTGGGCCACGCCGGGGAATACCTTCGATACCGCCTCTTAGCCCGTCGGCGTAAGCCTGATAGCAACGCAGGTGATATCGTCTGCCTGAGGCTCACCTTCTGCAAAATCGTCAACGGTCTTAAACAACCTGGCAACTAGTTCAGTCGCGGGCAGATCCCGGAACTCCGTCAATGCTCGGACCAGGAGGTCATCGCCAAACTCCTTCTTGGAGGCGTTAAGCGCCTCTGTCACTCCGTCCGTGAAAAGGAAGATCGTGTCTCCGGGATTTAGCTTAATTGATGAAGCCGCAAGCGGGCGATCATCAAACAGGGCAATTGGCATCCCAGTGGCAGCGAGTCTCTGCGGAGCGCCCGATTGTGGCAAGTAGACCGGAGCGGTTTGACCACAATTGCAAAACTCAAATGTGCAGGTCCGCAGATCGAGAACTGCGTAGAACACCGTAGCGAATAATTGCGCCAAGTTATCGCGACACAGTATGGTATTCGTGCGAGACATCGTGCGCAGCGCATTGGGCTCTTCACGCGCCACCATCCGCAAGACCGTAACCACTACCGCCATAAAAAGGCTTGCGGGAATGCCCTTGCCGCAAACATCACCAATCACAATGCCCATCCGATCAGAATCAAGCATAAAAAAGTCGTAGAAATCGCCACCAACCTCGCGAGCTGGACGGATCTTTGCACGAATTTCCAACGCGGGATCGGTCAGGGTTAGGTTCGGGTCCTTCGGCAGGAATGATTGCTGAATTAGCGCGGCGCTTTCCAATTCGGCTTGCTGACGCCGCTTGCTCAGGATTTCGTCGGCGAAGCACCGAAACGCTGCTGTAAATTCAGCGAGTGCCGGAGACGGGTTCGCCAAGTCATCTAAGATTTTCGGATTAAACTCTCGTCTGCCGAGAGCCGAAAGAGCATTGGTGTACAAGGCGACCGCCTTGTTCACGGAGTCAATCTGCTGTCCTAGCTGGCGAACGACTGACATCAATAGCTCAGGCGATTCCTGGGTCAGCTCAAACAGCTGTGCTCGAGCAATTTTATAAACTCGAGCTGGCCCTAACGCTTTCACGCTTGTGGTTCGTGCCAAACCAGTGAGCGCGCCAATCTCACCAATGAGACTAGGCGCCTGGAGAGTGGCTAGGGACACCGGTCCATAATTGGTTTCGGCATATACGAGTAGCGAGCCCCGGTCTAAGTAATAGGCAGCATCGCTCGCTTCTCCTTGATTGATGATTACGTTGTCCGAATCCAGCTCGGTCGGGTGCAGCGACGCCAGGACTTTTGCCAGAACTTCTGAAAACGGAAACGATTGCTGAGAAGCTCCCTTGCGCCCCTGCGTGAGAGCCGCTTGCATTGCAAGCTGGGTCTTAACGCGCGCCAGAACAATTGCGGCCGAGATGGGCTTATGGATGTAATCCGCCGCGCCGACTTCAAAACCTCGAACCTCGTCAACGTCGTCTGCGACGGCCGTTAGAAAGATGACCGGAATGTCTTGAGTTTCGGGGTTCGCTTTGAGCCTTTGACAAACCTCAAACCCGTCTATGCCGGGCATCGTCACATCGAGCAAGATGAGCGCGGGTCTGTCCGCACCACTGGCGAGGGAAAGAGCCTTCTCTGCGGTGGTCGCGACCTTCGTCCTGTATTTGTCTTTCAAGACGCCGGAGATCACCGCGATGTTGCTCGGTGCATCGTCGACAATCAGAATGAGTTTCCGGTCGGAATTCGTCATTCAAGAGGGGCTGGGCTGCATGGACGGTTTTGCACTCGCCGATAGCAGGACCGGTGTCGACCCTCTTAGCCCTTGAACTCGACAGTCACCCGGTTGCCATGTTCCGTACGTTGATATTGGAGGGCGCTCGAGAAGCTCTTTATGAGATGAATCCCTAATCCGCCAGGCTCGAGTTGGTCCAGCGGTTGATCAATTTTTTTTCCGACGGCTTTGCTCACGTCGAATGGACGAGCGTTGTCTTCCACGCTCATCGTTATTCTGTCTGCGTAAGCATTAATGGCAATCGTAATCGTCAGATGATCATTTCCGGGCCCGCTCGGCCACTGGGAATTCGAACTACAATGACCTTCCCCGTGTTGCACAATGTTGGACATCAGTTCTTCAAGACAGACTTGCATCGAAAATGCCTGCGCGTCACTAAGCCCGGCGCTATCAGCAATCGATTCAACCCAACTTGCCGCGGACGCGATTTCCGACACATTTGCCTTAAAAGCGCGTTCCCAATGGCCTTGCTGACGCTTCCGTAAAGAATGCGGCATTCAGCGACCGAACATCTTAGCCACAGTTGCAGCGTCGTGAGTTATCGGCATTACGCTGTCGATATGACTTGTTCGTAGCACTTGCTCAACGTTCGGCTGCGGATTCAGCAAAACCATTTTCCCGCCATTGTTAGCCGTTGCTTTCGCTCCAATGACGAGCGTGCGAATGCCCAGAGAGGCAATAAAAGTCACCTCCGCAAGGTCCACTAACAGGTTCTTATTCTCTTTGGCGATCTTGGTGAACTCATCATCAATCTCGATCGCACTCTGAACGTCAAGGCGACCAGACAAAGATATCTTCGTGATGCCGTTCTCCAGCGGCGTTACGCTAAGCCTCATTTCACCCCTCCGAAATGCACTAAGTGATCGGCAGCTTCGTCGTAGGTTCGCATGACACTATGATGACTGGGCCCTTTTTGGTTTTGTAAGCCGCACCACAAACTCGATTGAGCCTTTTTAGCAGTCCTCAATCAAGCCGATGATTATTCCGAATGAATGTCATCACCAACATGAGGACCGGTGGGCCTAACAACTGAATGATAAGCCTTGCCAGGGTTTCAGACTCGGTGATGTTGAGACACTCGCTTTCCGTTCTGGACGAAGGAAAACTCTAAAACTAATGAATGACACTAGAAAGCCGAGGCCGACGGCAAAAAGAG
>DASRIZ010000362.1:0-18989 GCA_035649735.1 Blastocatellia bacterium
AGGCTTGGCGCGGAGCCGGATCTCGAGCAGACAAAAAGGGCACTTGCGGCGGATGCGAAGTCAGAGGAGCTCCCGCAGGTTTGGCGAGTCTCGACACCCAATGACGTCCTGCTGATGCAGAGGCTGATCGAAGCCTCGGCGTCACGGGAGCTGCTGGAACAGGAGCTCGCTGCGGTGATCTATGAGAATCTAAGTGTGGGGGCCATCGTAATCTGCCGCATCGAGACCCGTGGACGGGTCGAGCCAGTGGCCGCTCTTGGTGTTAGCCGGACCGAAGCAGAGAAGGTTTGCTCAACTTTGCACGCCTCAATCGAGGAGGGCATTAGCCCGGTTGCCGATGGTTATTTGATACGACTTGGCGACAATGTTCAGCCTCCAGTGGTTGTTTACATCCGTGCTAATGGTTCGCTGGATGTCGAACGCCTACAGCCGCTGTTGAGACAGGCGGAACTGGGACTTGAAACCTGTTCGCTTCGCGTGGTGGCTCGCGGCGGCACCACGAGAACTCTTGAACAGCGCATACAAACGATTATGCCCGGCTTTATCGTGGCCAGTCCGTCGATGTTTGACGTGATCGACAAGATATACAAGATCAGAACCAGCGATGTCACCGTCTTGATAACCGGTGAGTCCGGGACCGGAAAGGAACTGGTGGCCCGTCACATTCACAATCAGTCGGCCAGACCGCGAGCTATCTTTCTGCCTTTCAATTGCACCGCGGCTCCAAAAGAGATCATCGACAGCCAACTTTTCGGGCACCGCCGGGGGGCATTCACCGGAGCGACAACCAACTACCCCGGGATCATCAAGGCTGCTGACGGCGGAACGTTGTTCCTCGATGAAATCGGGGACTTGTCGCTGGAGGTGCAGCCAAAACTAATGCGGTTTCTACAAGAGGGAGAAATTCAACCGCTCGGAGAAACGAAACCGCTGCGAGTAGATGTCAGAATACTGGCGGCGACCAACACCGATCTCGAGCGAGCGGTAGAAGACGGCCGGTTTCGAGAGGACCTGTTTCATCGACTTAACATCATTCGAATCCACGTTCCGCCACTTCGCGATCGCCGCGATGAAATACCGGTATTGGCGGCCCACTTCCTCGAACACTTTTCAAACAGGTCCGGAAAGCAGCCGCTGACAATGACTCAGGAAGCAATTGACGCACTAACCGAACACGACTGGCCGGGAAATGTCAGGCAGCTTCGAAACGAGATCGAAAGGGTCGTAGCTTATGCTATGGACGGGGCGCGGATATCGACCGAGGATCTATCACCTGAGGTGATTCATCCAAGGCGGCCCAGGGCCGACCGTCAGCAACGGGCGAGCGAATCAACCCAACCGTCAATCGGCAACACCCACTATCACCAGGGATCAAACGGAAACTCCTTTAGGGAGCGTAGTTTCGGCGAGAGCCGATTGAAACTAAAGGAAGCGACGGCGGTGCTGGAGCGCCAATTGATAGCTGAATCCCTTCTCCGGAACAAGAACAACCTTTCACGCACTGCCATAGACCTGGGGCTCTCTCGACGAGGGCTCAGACTTAAGCTGGCCCAGCTTGGCATTCAAAAAGAAGCTCGGGCTTGAACCATTTCCTCCCCAGACCCGAAGCGCCGGTTCGCGCAAACTATTGGGAATGTTAAGAAAACGCTTGACACAGCCAGTCAATTGAAAATATCATCGCAGGCGGATTGGTTTAAGTTGATACAGTAGGCGTTACCCTCTGACGCCTCGAACAGGGGAATCGCAGAATCATTAATTGAGTCCGAGCGAGACCCGGGGTTTGGTTGCAGGCACAGTAACTAGCAACGCAGGGGCAGACGACAAGTCTGCAACGTTAAAGCTTTGGATGTTTCAGCCGGATTCTGCTGCTGAATGAGGAACAGAATGAACATAGGTGGACTCTTCAAGAGAATGCGACGAATGAGAATCGTTGTAGTGCTGTTGGCGTTGCTCCTCGCATACGGCTCTTTGGCGTATTCCCCGCGGGCGGCGACGACCTTGCCGGTCGTTTCGATTGGGCTTGGCGGCGTCACCGGCACAACAAACAACACCGTTCTGGCCCATGGCAGATTCGTATTGGTGGCTCCTTTCTGGCCTTCCAAGGGAGTGTCTGAAAACGGTGAGTTGGATCTCGCAGAGCTCGACAACTCGTTCATCTATGTGATCGACACAAAGCGTCCCAGCGCCAAGCCGCTATCAAAACAACTCACATCGTGGGATTCAGCGCTGGGAGTAGCAAGAACCGTTTATTTCCCAACTAGACTGGCATTCGATCCGCAAAGCAGCAATCTTTATGTTAGAGGTACCAGGTTTGAAGAGAAGGACGGCCAGGTCACTCCGATTGATGTAATTGCGTATGTGGGATTGAACCTCGACGACAACGGCAAGCCGGTCTTTGATACGACAGTTGTGCCGATTGATATTCACGGTGTGTCGACGCCGTTTACCGGTGAAGCTCCCCTTGACTTCGGGTTTGGCCGCAACGGCGAACTGATGGTTTTCACCAATGGAGCTTCAATCTTCTCCTACAATCTCGATCAAGGGTATCTTTACGGAATTGGAATAGTCCCGGAGAGTGAATACAACCCGGATGACAGCATTTCATTCCTGGATGTCGACCCGGCAACAAACGTCGTTACCGTTTGTTGGAATCGAAAGTTTGTGAACAAGGAAGGTGTGACCACTCTCTCATCGGAGATGTCATTCTACCGGCTGGGAGAGAAGGGAACTTTTGAGATTTTAAAACGCGTTTATCCCGACCAGTTGCCGGAAGGCTCCGCTTTGACGAGTGGGAGCAATATCACGATTCTTTCTGACGGCGGGGACTCCGAACTCGCACTGTTTGCTACCAACGATGGAACGCTTTGCTCGGTGGATCTTCAGAGCGACGGCGTCGAGGCCACGGTCAAGCGGATGTACCAGTTCCCGGAACTGGCGCGAACGTCGGAAACCGACACAAGTCCGCTCATCGTCCAGTATGACATCAACAAGCGGACGGTCGGAATCGTGAAGCCTGGTTTTACCACGCAGATTTCCCGCCCCAGCAACGGGAAGAAAGGCCGGATCTCGCGTCCGTCCAATCTGCACATTAACTCCGAAGCTCCGGTGCTGGCGTTGGCGAAACTCGGAAAGAAGAACAAGGTCGTATCGGTAAGCACGTTCAGCGAACAATTTAAGAACGAAGGCGGACTTTCGAACTTTGTCAGCGGCCAGGACTCGGAGTGGTTAATTTCAACCTATGCTGGAAATCTGTACGGCGTAGACGTTGCAAGCGATCTACCGAGTTCCAAATTGATCCCCAGGGGACAAGTTGGCTCCAGGGTCGAACGGATCGATTATTACTCGAACCGGTCAAGCGTTGTCGCGATAAATTCGTTTACGCTCCAGGAAAACGGAATGCAAGTCGCTGATCCCGGATCGCTGGTGGTGGGCAGGATAACAGATCCAAATACCCTGACGGGGGCTTCGTTGCAAGCGTTTTTGCCGATTGCTTCGGTGCTTGGAAGAGCGACTCCATCCATACGAAGGCCGTGCAATATCAAGCGCTGAAAAGCGCAATGACTGGGCTCGCGGTATGAGTCTCAAGTAGCATCAGAAAGTATGTAGCTAAAAGGGAGGACCATTTGCGGTCCTCCCTTTTTGGCTTCCAGTGCTTCTCATCACCGGAGCTAAGCAACCGCCAGGACGGTTGACTTAATGCCCACACGCCGGTGTTTCCGGTGCCGCGGGAGATCGGCAGTGCCGGACAAAGCGAATCGATGTTATAGTTTCCCAGCGTCTGATGCGAACCAGGGAAAACAACGCAAAGTCGGGTCGAGATGGATCTGCATCCAGGACGGGCGAGACGCAGCCAGCTCAGCTGTGGAGTCTTATTATCGACAAATTGCCGGATGCTATCAGCGTCCATTCGTCATCCGGAGAAATACTCTGGGTAAATCGGACGCTCTGTGAGATTCTTAACAAGCCCGCTTCGGAACTCAACGGGCTAAGCTGCGATCAGGTTTTTCACGTAGGCGGGTCTCTCTGCCCGCACGACCGACTACTGGCTGGCGGAGAGTCGATGCATCTCGATCAGGAACTTCGAATGTTTGGAAAGACCTTCTCCGTAACTCTCGAGCTGCTTGCCGATGAATCAAACCAACCCCGCGGGTTTGTAAGGGTGATGCGCGATGTTACTGGAGAGTGGAATGCGCGCGAACAGTTATTGAAGGCCGAGAGGTTTGCTACGCTGGGCCAGTTGTTTTCAGGCGTGGCCCACGATGTTGGGACACCGCTTAACGTGATATCGGGGTATGCGGAGTTTCTATTGATGCGAAAAAGCCCTGAGGACCAGGGTTATAAGGAGTTAAGCTCAATATTAGCTCAGACACGGCGTATTGCATCGATATTTGGGCAGGCGCTCGAACTGGCGCGACCGGCCCAGGGGCGAAAGGATGCGATTGACCTAAACGCTCTGGTGTCGGACTCGCTGTCGCTGGCGGGTCCGCATCTTAGAAAAGTCGATGTGACGGCTGACCTCACTTGCAGAATTCCCACACCGCTGATATATGGAGAAGCGCCCCAACTCAAACAGGCTTGCTTTAATTTACTTTTGAATGCCGTGCACCAAATCGGAGCCGGAGGCAAGCTTCGGATAGTTATAGATCAAATGGAGGAAACGCCGGCGTTTCTGAGCGTCATCCTGGAGGGAACTGAGGCCACTGGAGCGGAGCACGACTTTGCAATGTCACTTGGTCGGGGTCTGGACCCGGAGGGAGCGGCAGAAGTACACGGAATTGGTTTATATCTCACGAGGGGAATTCTGCGGGAAGCGGGCGCCAGGACCTGCTCCACCCAGAGCGGTGAGCAAGGCAAAGGGCTTATGATCCACTTCCCGCGTACGCAGCCATAAAGAGCGGATACTAGAATAATGAGTAATCTGAGCCAGCGCATATTAATAGTCGAAGACGAAGCTCCGATGTGCGAGCTTCTGACATCGTTCTTCACGGAAAAGGGTTATGAAATCGACACCGTTCAGGACGGCGAACACGCTTTGGCGCGTCTAGAAGAGCGTGACTATGCGCTGGTGATCACCGATATCAAACTACCGGGGATGAGCGGCCTCGAGTTACTGGCGAGCATTCGCCTGGATTGGCCCGAGGTGGCCGTCATCATCATGACGGCTTTCAGTTCTATTTCTTCGGCTGTAGAGGCAATGAAACTCGGCGCCGAAGACTATATCGGCAAGCCCTTCCAGCTTGATGAACTGGCCATCACCGTAGAAAAAGCACTTGAACGTCGCAGTCTGCGCCGTGAAGTCAGAGAGCTCCGAGCCGAGGTAAGGGGCCGATACAACTTCTCAAACATCGTAGGCCGCAGCAAACCGATGCAGCAGCTTTTTGAGGTGATAAAGCGAATAGCGGCTCGCAGAGACGCATCTGCCCTCATAACCGGCTCTACCGGCACGGGAAAGGAACTGGTGGCTCGTGCGATTCATTACAACTCGGACCGAAGAGATGCGCCGTTCATGCCGATAAACTGTTCGGCGATTCCCGACACCCTGCTTGAATCCGAGTTGTTCGGTTACCAAAAGGGGGCCTTCACCGGGGCCCAGGAGACACGAAGAGGCTTGATCGAGGAAGCTCAGGGAGGAACCGTATTCCTCGATGAAATCAACACCCTCTCGCCAAGTCTACAGGTGAAACTGTTGCGCGTCTTGCAAGAACGCGTTGTCAGAAGAGTGGGGGGGCGGGAGAATCTACAGATCGATATTCGGCTGGTGTCCGCCAGCAACCAGGACCTCGAAGATGCCGCAAAGCGGGGCGAGTTTCGGCAGGATCTGTTTTACCGGCTTAATGTCGTTCCTGTAAGACTGCCCGATCTCAAAGACCGCCGCGAAGATATTCCGCTCCTTGTTTTCCACTTCCTGCAGAAGTTCGCGCAGCAGCATGGCGAGCCAGCCCGCAGGTTTACTAACGATGCAATGAGAGTCCTGATGACCCATTCGTGGCCCGGTAACGTCAGAGAACTGGAAAATGCGGTCGAGCACGCGCTTACAATGGGCAAGGGTGAGATTCTCCTGCCTGAGGACTTGCCCCAGAGCGTAACCGCTCCCGAACGCGATATCATCCAGGAAGCAACACTTGATGACGTATCGCTCGCGGAACTGGAGCGTCGCTACATCCTCCGAATACTCGAGAAGATGGGCGGTCATCAAATCAAGACTTCCAGAGTGTTGGGCATCGACCGCCGCACGCTATATAGGCGCTTGCGCCAATATGGTCAAACGGACCGCCTGAGTGATGACGACGGGGAGGACCTCGACGAACCGCTTGCGGAGGATACGGAGCAGGCGTCGGCATCGTCAGGTTGAGATCGAAACGGACACTTATGAAAGACGAAATAACTTCAATCGAACTTTCTGCCGCCGATCCAACCCGACCATCTTCCTCTGGCAGCCACCCCTCCCGCAGCTTGAAGCCGCGCGCCAAGGGCTACGGCATAGGCGGCGGATTTGAGAAACCGTACCGTACGCGACCACGGACAATGGATCATCAAAAGGAGTCCTACGGCCCGATCCCCCACGCCGGTTACTACGGCGCGGGCGCAGGGAACGAGCGGTTTGAAAGAGGACAGGCCGGGTTTAGGGACGAGCTCGCGTGGTATAGCGCGCAGTACGGTGAAATGACCAGCGGCGGTGAGTCCTGATCTACTCTCGCAATTTGCCACCGGCAAGAAGTTTAATGGCTTGCTGTTTGTCCTTTGTGTACGAAGTGGTGCGCTCTATTCGCCATCCACTACCCTCTTGCTCCATTATGAAACCGAGAAACTCCCGCTGAGCATTCCCCCCAGAGCTGGCAAAGTTATAGGTGACCGTTGCGCTGCTATAAGCTTTTCCGGGCAAGCTTGGATCGGTGAAAAACGAATCTACATTGAGATCCGTGACCCCCTGGTTCTTCATGAACTCCTGAATTACGACCTTAGCTTTTGATTCGTTAGATGAGCAGGATGTCGTCAAAAGGACCGTACCACAACATAGCAACAGGGTCAGAAAAAGAGTGCGATTAAGAAATTTTCTATTTATCATAGGCATCTTTTTACCTTACGCTGTGACTTCTTTTCAAGTACCGTAGCTTCGACAGATACTCTGATTGTTGGGAGGTGACTGTGGGGCTCTACATTCGACAACTTCTAGCCGGCCGAGATTTTGCCGCATCCGACTACTTTGCGTCGCAGATGGCAAACTTCGTTTATCTTATTGGCGATGAGGAAAAAAGAGTGTGCATGGTTGTCGATCCGGCGTGGGACATACCAGGAATCGTCGAGTTTGCCGAACGCGATGGAATGAACGTGATTGGCGCTCTGGTAACGCACTATCATCCGGACCATGTTGGCGGAAGCATCTTCGGTCACGATATCTCGGGCCTTGCGGAGTTTATCTCAACGCTGCCGGTCAAGATTCATGTCAACGAGGCAGAGAGCGAAGGGGTCAAACTTGTTACAGGTCTTTCAGATAGCGATCTCGAAAAGCACCATGGTGGAGATGAGATCGCGATCGGGAACATAGGAGTCAAGTTGCTCCACACACCAGGACACACGCCCGGAAGCCAGTGCTTCCTGGCAGCCGACGCGCTGGTCTCAGGAGATACCTTGTTCATTGGCGGCTGCGGAAGGGTTGATCTCCCGGGAAGCGATCCTGACGCGATGTATCTCTCGCTGACTCAGGTTCTAGCCAAACTTCCAGCAGATACGCTGCTATTTCCCGGCCACAATTACGCTGCGAAGCCAGTCAGCACGATCGGGGAAGAGAAGCTCCAGAACCACTATCTCAGGATCAGAAGTTTGGATGACTGGAGGAGTTTGATGGGCACATCTTAGTTCCGATCCCGACTTGACCCCACCTTAGCCTCGCGGCAATGCCAAACCAAAACGAATTTGCAGAATAGTGTTGACTGCGTCCCCGTAGAAGGCATAATAGGGCCAGTCTGGCGTTAGTACGAGTAGAGAAATTTCCCTCGAGCGTGCCCCTGCTAGAAACTCAATAGTTTTACTGAGTTAGACAACCCTTGTGTCGGCAAAGCCTCTTCACGAGTCACATTGCAGAGCGTTAGCTTTGTCCCCACCGGCCAACCAATCAGGAAGCGTACGTTAATAGAAAAAAGCCGTATCTTTGACCCGCTGTTCGGACCCCGTTTGAGGACCGCCGATGAGTACATACGAAAAGGCAAATGAGAAGGCCCACACAGGAAATTGGTACAAGAGGTTTGATGCGATAGGACTACTTAGCAGGCTCGGGTTGAGAACACTCGGGATGAAACTCTTCGTAGTAGTTCTCACTCTGACTGGCCTGTCCATCTCGTTGGCCTGCGCAGTAGCCTACTTCAGCTTCGTCAGCGCGATCGAATCCAGCGATCAATTACAGCGCGCCGCGGTCTCCACCGCCGAAGCCGTCGATCTCTTTCTTTTCGAAGACATCCAGTTTGCGAAAGCCATCGCAAGCGACGACGCAGTCGTTGATGCGGCTGAACGCGGCGCCAGAGAAGCCGAGCGACTCGGTTTAAGCGGACCGCCCAACAGTGAGCAGACCGCAATGCTCGAGGAGCGCTTCAAGAATGCTCGAGTGCTCAAACCGGATGAGGATATTAACAACGTTCTTCGGGAGAAAAGGCGGGTACGAGTAGCGATAGAACGAATGTTCTTTACCGATAAGTATGGTCTAAACGTGGGAAGTACCAGTCCGACGGAAGACTTTGTTCAAAGCGATGAGGTCTGGTGGAAGGAGGCCGCCCGGTCCGGAGTCTACATCGAGGACGTCAAACTCGATAAGCCAACAAACACTTTTGACATCGAAGTCTGTGTAGCAATCCTTTCAAAAACCGGCGGCTCTCCCCTCGGCGTTCTGAAGGTGAAGTACAACCTGCAAAACGTGCAAGAGTACATCGCTCGATTCAAGCAGTATGAAACTGGTTACGCCTACGCAATATCCAGCAACGGAAGGATCGTTGTACATCCGGACGCGGCGATGCGGAATCTCGAATTTAACGAGGCGATGCAAAGGGCAGGCGCCTCCGCACCCGCCTCCCTCGCGACAGATTTCACTGCGCTAACCTCGTCCCAGGAATCAGGCCTACTCTATTACAGCGGCGTCAACCCAAAAACCAAGAAAACAGAGCAACGCATCGCGTCGTTCAGTAAAAACAAAAACTATATTGACGATCGGTCCCAGCTACAAGGATTCGGCTGGACGTTTGTCGTCGACAACTCCAAGGATGAAGTCTACTCGCCCGCATACAAGATGCTCAGTTCCATTTCGGTAGCCGGACTGCTGTCTTTTCTTATCTTTGGCGGGCTCGCTCTGGTCTTTTCAAAGAGCTTTTCCGGCAAGATAACGCACTTGCTTGCGGCGACCGATGAGGTCACGGCTGGGAATCTGGACGCCAGAGTTTCCATAAGAACAAAAGATGAGCTGGAAAGGGTCGCCGCCGGCTTTAACCAGATGATGGATCGACTTGGCGAAATGGTCAGGAATGAAAAGGCCAACAGTGAACGACTCCTGGAAACCGATCAGGCGATGCAGAGCAGCCTTACTGAGTTCCTGAACATAGTTTCCTCGGTCTCTGAGGGCAATCTGACAACTCGCGGCGTTGCCGGAGATGACACGCTTGGCAGGCTTGTCCAGGCGGTGAACAAGATGCTCGATAACTTCGGGCTCATGCTCACCGAGGTGAAGCAAATTGGTCTGTCGGTTTCCTCCAGCGCAACCGAGATCCTGGCAGCGGCCGAACAGATCGCCGTCGGATCACAGCGTCAGGCAGACGAGATAACGAATACCTCGAGCGCGGTCGAAGAGATGGCTGCGTCAATGACCCAGGTATCAAGAAACGCCGAGGCATCAGCGGAGGCGGCGCGCCGCGCGCTTGATATGGCTGAACACGGGGACAAATCGGTCCGCGACACGTCGGAGGCAATGTCCAGGATTGATTCCGCAGTACAACAAACCTCAGAGAAGATGCGTCTCCTCGGGATCCGAAGTTCTGAAATCTCCGAGATCATAGATCTGATCAACGATATCGCGGCTCAGACAAACTTGCTCGCTTTGAATGCGGCAATTGAAGCAGCCCATGCCGGCGAGGCAGGGCTGGGCTTCAGCGTTGTCGCAGATGAGATCCGGAAACTGGCCGAGCGATCGGCGCGTGCAACGAGGGACGTCGGCAACCTTATCAAGTCTATTCAAACCGAGACCTCTGAAGCTCTGACAGCGATGGAGGTTGGCATGAAGGAGGTCCGCGGAGGGAGTCAATTGGCGACGCAGGCAAGCAGTGCGCTGCAAGATATTTCAGACGCGGTACGCCAGTCATCGGAGTTGATAGAGGAAATCTCTGCGGCATCGGAGGAACAAGCGCGAGTAACCAGTAACGTAGCAGGCGCGATGCAGACTATTTCGAGCATCACCCTGGAGACGTCTGCCGGTGCTCACCAGACCGCTCAAACGATCGAGGGTATGGTCGGACTGGCTGACCGGCTTAACAAATCAATCTCTCAGTTTAAGGTTAAGGATGACTATGTCCACCCGTTCTCGTACGACGTTCCGGCCAGCCGGGGCAACGGGTCGACCGATACACGTTATCCGCACGGGGATTGATTAGCCACAGGGAACTAAGAGAACGGGAGTCAGCATTGAGCACAAGACGACAACTGGTGGTCTTCAAAGTCGGTACTGAAGAATTTGCCGTCGATATCATGCTCACACGAGAGGTCGTGTTGATGCGCGAAATCACTCCGGTGCCCGAGACGGAGGTCTATGTGGAGGGTGTGATGAATCTCAGGGGAAGCCTCGTGCCGGTCCTCGACTTCAGAAAGCGGCTGAGAGCCTTCAAGACGACTGATCAGCAGGACCACCGAATAATCATCGCCAGTCTCGACGGAAGAACCGCTGGCTTGATAGTCGATGGGGCCTCCGAGGTGATCAGGGTAAGCGATGACATGATCGAAGGCGTCCCACATCTCATTTCTGAAATCGGCGCGGGCTACGTTGAAGGAGTGGTCAATCTAAACGGCAGATTCATCACGCTTATTGACTTAAGAAAGGCTCTTACTGGGGAAATAGTCGGCGAACTGGACGAAGTTATTGCCGTCTTGTCGAGACAACGAGAGAGTTTGGCACCCGCGCAATCGGCCTAATTATGAGTTATTCATCATCGCACGTCATAACATCTGGATCGATTGGGCAATCGGGAACGGGGCCGCTCGGGATGAATCTTCTATCCGAAAGCGAGTTTCGGCTGTTCAGCGAGCTCATCCATGAGGAGTGCGGGGTCAGCCTGGGGATTGAGAAGAGAGCGTTCCTGGAGTCGAGGTTGAGACGACGGATGGATGAATTGGGAATCAAGAGCGGCTATGAGTATTACTGCCTGATCTCCGCGCCCAATACAAAGTCACAAGAATTGCCGACTCTGCTCGACTCACTGATGATCTGCGAGACGTCCTTCTTCAGAAACAGACCTCAGTTTGACCTGCTGAGAGATGTGGTCCTGCCGGAACTGATTGCTAGGAAGGTAAAAGCCGGAACGAGGCTTCTGCGAGTCTGGAGTGCTGGTTGCTCGACCGGGCAAGAGCCCTACAGCGCAGTGATGACCTTGATGGAGTCTCTACACGATCTTGATTCATGGTCGGTCCGCGTATTCGCGTCGGACCTTTCCTTTACAGCGCTCGAACGAGCTCAATCTGGTCTTTACAGAGAAGAGCAGTTGAAGGGCGTCGATCAAAAGTGCGTCGCAAGATTCTTTAGACAAGAAAATGGACAGTACATTATGGGCGAGAGCGTTCGAAATCGGGTGATATTCGATTATCACAACCTCAAACACGATAACGGACTACGCGGACTCGACATAGTGTTTTGCCGCAACGTGATGATCTATTTTGATGCCGAAGAGCAGCGCAAGCTGGTGAATAGATTTGCAAATTGCCTTGTGCCGGGTGGGTTTCTTTTTCTGGGGCATGCTGAGAGCCTCCAGGGTTTGTCTACCAGGTTTGCGATGCTGCATCGCAACAAAGGTATCGCCTACCGACTGGATGGATAAGCAGGGAACTTTTTTGAGATGGATGATCTAACCAAAGCAGAGCTCGATCAGTTGCTGGCGGTGTTCCGCGACCAATCTCTTCAGATTCTCGAGGAGATGGGTCAGGATCTGCTGGCACTCGAGTCAGGCCGTGCCGACGCCGAGGCGATGAGCCGGCTGCGGCGCGGGGCTCATACCATCAAGGGTGACTCGGCGTGCATCGCTCTGGAGAACGTCACCCGAGTTGCTCACAAAATCGAGGATGTTTTTGACGCGGTGCTGTCCGGTCAGATCGTGTTCGATCGTCGCTCGGTCGATATGATTTTCAAGGCTCTGGACGCGACAAAAATATCTATCGGCGGCGCAGAGGTCATAGATATATCGACACCAACCGCAAACGATCTCATCGAAGCGCTGGCATCAATCGAAGAATCAGGCGAGACAACCGGGTCGCCCAATTCCTCTGTCGACTCCGGCGCTGAAGCGGTTGAACGTCCGGCTGAACGTTTGAGCTCGTCGCTTCCTGGCCCGGGAGAGCCACAGAGCAAGCAGCGCAGCGGATTCGTCCGCGTGGAGTCGGACAAGATAGATACGCTTTTGAACCTTGCCGGTGAGATGGTGATCGCCCGTTCGGTTATGAGTCAGCTGGGGCCTGAGCTTGAAACCGCGTTTCCGCGCAATGAAATGGTTGACCGATTTAGCGGAGCCAGCAATCAGATGGGTAAGTTGATTGCCGAGTTGCAGAAGAGCGTGCTCAAAATGCGGATGGTAACCATCGATCACGTTTTCCGTAGATTCGGAAGACCGATGCGGGAACTTGCGGCTCAATGTGGAAAGGAAGTCAGGCTTCAAGTGACGGGAGGGGAGACCGAGCTTGATCGCGCTCTGGTCGATATTCTTTACGAACCATTGTTACACCTTCTTCGAAACGCAATCGATCACGGACTCGAGACGATCGAGGATCGACGAAACGCCGGCAAGCCCGAGGCGGGTCAGATTGTAATGCGCGCTTACCACGAAGGAAACCAGGTCGTCGTCGAAGTAGCCGATGACGGCCGCGGCATAGATCCGGACGTGGTACGACAAAAGGCCATCGAGGTTGGCGTAGTAACTAAACAAGACGCAGAACGAATGTCGGACGAAGATGCGCTCGAGTTGATCTTTGCGCAGGGGGTGTCTACCGCAAGGGAGCTCACCCGGCTGTCGGGACGAGGAGTGGGGGCTGCCGCTGTAAAGGCGGCAATCGAGCAGCTGCGTGGAACTGTGGCGGTTAAGAGCGAAGCCGGCGTTGGTACCTGCTTCACTCTGCGCATGCCGTTGACCCTGGCGATCATCAAAGCACTGTTGTTCTCCGCTGCGGGACAGCTCTTCGCGCTACCGTTACTCGCAGTAAGCGAGATCGCGCGAGCTGAGGGCTCGGATGTTGTTCATTTGGATGGCGTCGAGAACTATCGATTGAGGGATCGATTCATTTCACTAGTCCGGCCAGGCGTAGTTCTGTCGTTTGACAGGCGGAGAGGCGGCAGCGGAGCCGCACTAAGAAGCGAGCCAAAGAAGTTTTTCGTCGTCGTGCTTGCGGCCGGCGACAAGAGATATGGAGTCGTGGCTGACGAGTTGTTTGGCGAACAGGAACTGGTAATCAAGCCGCTGGACAGCAGCTGGGTGCAGAACGATGCTCTGGCCGGGGCTTCGGTGCTGGGTGATGGACGCGTTGTTCTGATCATGGATGCGGAAATGGTTTTTAGAAAAGCAGTCAAATACGAACGAGCAAGAGGGAATTACAGGGAAGCTTATGCAGTGTGAGAAGAAAAAGATTCGCGTCCTGGTTGTCGACGATTCTGCGTTGATGCGCAAGCTGATCTCGAATCTGCTGGCGAAGGACCCGGAGCTCGAGGTAATCGCCACGGCAATCGATGGTTGCTTTGCGTTAACCAAGGTCGAGCAGTTGAAGCCTGACGTGGTCACGCTGGATGTGGATATGCCGCGAATGGACGGGCTAACTGCGCTTTCAGAAATGGTCTCAAAGCACCGAACGCCGGTAATAATGCTCAGCTCGCTTACGACACGCGGGGCCGCGCTCACGATGCAGGCGCTGGAAAAAGGCGCCCTCGATTTTGTCTGCAAGCCCACAGGCACGGCCAAACTGCCGGAAATGGCCGAAGAGCTTGTGTCCAAGATAAAGGCGGCTGCCCGAACAAACGTGATGGCACTCAGCCGACCTGCCCCCTCAGTTGGGCAGGTGAAAAAAAAGACCCTGGTTGCGAGGCCTGGCCGGGGGCAGGGAAGAGTCATTGCGATCGGAGCGTCCTCGGGTGGTCCGCACGCGCTGCGACATCTGCTGCCGCGAATACCGTCGGACATAGATGCGGGTATCGTGGTCGTGCAACATATGCCGGAAAGCTTCACCGCAATGCTTGCGCACTGGCTTAATGAGATTTGCGATCTGGAAGTGAAGGAAGCCGAATCCGGCGATTTGGCTCTTCCGGGCAAGGTACTCATCGCACCAGGCAGTTTACATATGAAAGTCAAAAGAACCCCGGCGGGTTGCGAAGTATTGCTTGAGGGAGGCGCGCTTGTGAATGGTCACAAACCCTCTGTCGACGTGCTCTTTCAATCTGTTGCAACGGAATACGGCGCGCTTGCGACCGGGATCATAATGACCGGAATGGGCAGCGACGGCGCGCATGGGCTTGGAGAGATAATGACCGCCGGAGGACATACGATTGCGCAGGACAAGGAAAGCTGCGCGGTGTACGGGATGCCGAGGGTTGCAGTGGAAAGAGGATACGCAAACAAGATCGTGCCGCTCTTTGAATTGGCTCCGTATCTCTCAACTAAAGTAGGACGGATTGGCGCATTGGAGGAAAGCTATGCTTGAAGCAAAAAGAGAACCATCAGGAGTTAGAGTCCCCCTCACCTGTCTGATCGTGGATGATTCGGCATTCATGCGGTTTCACCTTCGGCGCATGATGGATTCGTTCGACGGTGTGATCGCCAGTGAGGCCGCGAACGGCAATGAGGCCCTCAGAGAATACGGCCGGCTTAGACCCGACATTGTACTTATGGACATCGTTATGCCCGGCCTCGAGGGAGTGGAGACGGTGAAGCGAATATGCAGTGAGGACCCAAAGGCGCGAGTCATCATGATCAGCTCAGTGAGCTATCAGGAAAAGGTGGCTGAAGCGATGTCAGCAGGCGCAAAGTGTTTTATTCCAAAACCGGTCACCACCGAAGAACTAAGAAGGGCAATCCAGAGCGTCCTTACTGCGACGACTGACAATTAGCCCGGGGGCCCAACAATGAGGCTGGATTTCGTAAAGATTTTTGTCGACTCGACCGCCGTTCTGTTCCGGGAGCTGATCGGACCGGCGGTAGATGTCCCTTCAATAAGCATGAAACCAAGCCCGGTCGCCGGCAGAGAGGTTATGGCGATTATCGGATTGGCCGGCGAGGCACAAGGACGTGTGATTTTTGACATGGATTTGTTCACCGCGGTTCAACTCGCTGGACATATGCTCGGAGAGCCCTCGCCAGGCATGACGCCGTTGGTGCGCAGCTCAATAGCCGAGCTGGCTTCGATGGCCATCGGTCGCGCAATTTCAAAAATAAACGATGGTGGGACAAGGCTCAGAATGAGCCCTCCTACAGTAATAACCGGGGCAAATCTCGTAAGCTACGATCAATGCTTCGAGACGCTGGTTGCACCAATTGCCACGGCGTACGGTGAGGTTCGAGTGAATATTACGATTCAGGATCTGGATTAAAGGGAGCCACGACATGCAACAGGAGCCTGCGGAGATACTAAACCTGTTTAAGAAGAGTGAAGAACTCGTCGAAATGCTTAGAAAGGGAAGGGCATTCACCGAGGAGTTGATGTGCGAGAATGAGCGGCTTCGATATCGGGTGGTGCAGCTGGAGGCCGAGCACATGAACCCTCCTGAAATGGTCACTAAGGAGGTCGAACGGCTGCGGATCGAAAACAGTCAAATGGCTCAAAAGCTCGACTTTCTGAATGGCAAGTTTCAGCAGGTCGAAGCGGAAAATAAAGATTTTGCGCAGCGATATGTCGAGGTGGAAGAACAGAACGAGAGCCTCGCCAATCTCTATGTTGCTAGCCATCGGCTGCACTCGACCCTGGACTCATCGGAAGTGGTGGAGTGCATAAAGGAAATCCTTCTGAACATGATCGGTTCTGAGGATTTTGGGCTGTACGTTGTTGACGACGAGTCTGGCGAACTAATGCGTTCAGGATATGAAGGCGAGACGGCAAGTGGCCCAGCGAAGGAGAGGATCACGCTTGGAGAAGGTCCCGAAGGGTTTGTAGCCCTCGCGGGTCATCCGTTCTTCAGCGAAGGCCTCGACGAAGGACCGTGTGCTTGCGTGCCGCTCATGATCAAAGAGCGGGTGGTCGGAGTCATCGCCATCTACACGCTTCTGTCCCACAAGAAGGGATTGTCAGTGCTCGATCACAAGCTGCTCGAGCTTCTGGCGGGACACGCGGCTAGTGCACTGATTAGCTCGAAGCTGTATTCGATGGCCGACCGAAAGCTGCGAACAATCGAGGGTTTCATGAATTTGTTGCGGGTTCCGCAAGGAGGTACGAATGTCTAACAAGTCTCTGCTGGTTGTAGATGATTCCGCAACTATGCGTCAGCTCCTGTGCATGACCCTCACAAGGGTAGATGGTATTACTGAGGCGAATATTACCGAAGCCTCTGACGGGGAAGAAGCGTTGGAGAAGGTGCGCAGCGGGAACTTTGATCTAGTGTTGACCGATATCCGCATGCCGCGGATGGACGGGTTGGAATTCATCCGTTCGGTGCGTTCCGAGCTGAATGACCAGGCGCTGCCGATCATCATTATCAGCACCAAAGGCGCCGATGAAGACGTCAAGACGGGTATGAATCTTGGCGCGAGCGGTTATCTATCGAAACCGATATCGATGTCACAGCTCAAACAGATGGTTGCGAATTTTCTGGGCTGAAGAAAGCTATGCAGTTAACTGGAGATTTGAGCGACTTCGCTCTCACCGACATCTTGCAGATCCTGGCGCTGAGCAGAAAGACCGGAATGGTACTGCTTGAAGGCGCAGGCTGGGCAGGGAAGATAATTGTCGAGAATGGGCGAATAACCGAGGCGTGGGCGCAGCCTGGCGAGAGCCTTGCGGAGAGTTTGGCGCTCGCGGGTCTGCTTAGTCCTGATGCCGCACGAGCGCACAGCATTGCGGGGCGGACAGACGGCAGATTGGAAGCGTTACTTGTGGGCAGCGGGACTCTGACACGCAACGGACTGACTGCGGCAGCCAGACGACACACGCAGCGGGTAATCGGAAGATTGGTAAGACAAGAAAAGGGCCGTTTTAGCATTGCGCTGGGTGAGGCGCTGCTGCCGCAATCGGTTGGCAGTTTAAGACTCGTCGACGGTCTCGAGGTAGGCGAAGCGCTCTTATTCGCAGCGCACGAACAGGATGAGTCATTCAAGGAGCGTGATCTGCAGAGGCTGAACGAGGAGGACGATTACAGTTTCAATCTGAACGGCGGCAGAGAAACGCGACCGCTGAGCGAGCGAGGTGACTTGAGAGAACTCCGAGCTCTGGAGCCGCGAGCCGAGGAGTTGCTGGGCCCGGAGCATCACGACCGTTCGGCGCTGTTATGTTCGTTACTTGCCGAGATGAGGCAACACTCGTTCGAGGCTGAAGTCAGCTTGTTGATAATGAGATATGCGAGCGAGTTAGCATCACGGGGAATTCTTTTTGCGATCAAGGACTCAAAACTGTGCGGGCTTGGACAGTTTGGAGTGGGCCATGGCAAGGATGGCAAGAGCGCCGATGAGCTGGTTCGTGAGATTTGTCTGCCGCTTGATGCCGATAGCGTTTTTGCCAGGGTGGTTAAGACTGGAGAAGCGTTCGTGGGCGAGATGCCGGATAGCTATTGGTTCTCTGAACTACTGAGCCATGTCGGAGGCTTCGGCCACGAGATTCAGCTGTTCGTCTTGCCATTGACCTGCAATGACTCTGCGGCTTTTGTTATCTACGGTGACAATTATCCAGGCCAGGGCGATCTTAACGGAGTCACTGAGTTAGTAGCATTGGCGAGCCAGGCCAGCTTGGTGCTTGAGCGCATAGCCCTGCAAAGAAGAGTAGTGCAACTCGAATCCGGATCTTGAACCCCACGGCGACTTCTCAAAAAGCACCCAACCTGCGAGGCGCCGTTCCAGACCCTGCACCAAAGGCAAGATCACATTCCCATTGCGTCTGATAATAGATATTATGTAGTAGCGTAGTAGCGTAGTAGCCGTTACTCGAATGCGGCAATGCCCGTCAGGTGCTGGCCAAGAACCAACGTGTGGATTTCGTGCGTCCCCTCATAAGTGTAGACCGACTCGAGATTGCACATGTGTCGCATTATCGGGTACTCCCCAGTAATACCGTTCGCCCCCAGGATGCCTCGCGACGTGCGCGCGCATTGCAATGCCGTCGCTACGTTGTTCATTTTTCCCATCGATACGTGCACCGGCTTGATCTTGCCCGCGTCCTTTAAACGCCCAAGATGCAGACTCAACAGCTGGGCCTTGCTGATCTCGGTCGCCATCTCGGCCAGTTTCTTCTGGGTTAACTGAAATCCCGCAATCGGCCGCCCAAACTGGATTCGCTCCTTTGAATACTTCAATGCCACGTCAAAACAAGACATAGCCGCGCCAATCGCCCCCCACGCGATGCCATAACGCGCCTGGGTGAGGCACATCAGCGGACTCTTTAACGACTTCGAGCCTGGCAGGATGTTCTCCTCAGGGATCAGACAATCCTGGAAGAAAAGCTCCGAGGTGTCCGACGCTCGCAAGCTCAACTTGTGATGGGTCTGCCGAGTGGTAAAACCCTTTGTGCCTTTCTCAACTATAAAACCCCGAATCTCGTCATCTTCGTCTGTCTTGGCCCAGACTACCGCAATGTGA
>DASRIZ010000363.1:0-5688 GCA_035649735.1 Blastocatellia bacterium
GTAGTTGTTCAACGAAGCGACCATGGCAACGCCGATGCAAAGCATGGTCAAGATCATCGCGGCCATCGTCCAGTGTAGCAGCCGCGAGAAGGCGGTGAATTGAAGGCGTTGGGTTGCCATTCTCAGTCTCCTTTACGCACGTCGGCTGACGTGATCGCGCTCGGCTGCTTGGTTTCGCCGGCACGCCTTCTGAACGACTGCGCGTACACCGCTGAGCGAGCACTCAGTAAAGGATCGTCGGATGGCTTGATACCCGCGGGCAGCACCAAGGGTCGAAGTTGATATCCGTCGCGGCGCTGGTCTCATCGCTTTCCACTCGATTAAGCGTCAAGGTCCCCACATCGACCTGTTGGCGCTCCGCCGGCCAGGCGATGCTGGCGTCGTTGGTGGGGTCGCCCGGTTCCCCAATGATGACGACGAGGCGCCATTGCAGCGGTTGGCGGTGGATCGCGGCGATCAGCGCGTTAAAGAGAAAATTCTTGTCTTGAGGCGCCGAACCGGTGCCTGCCGCCTGAAACGGCTGTATTGGCGTCATCAGCCAACGTACCGGGATGGAATCCCCCGCCGAATTAATGAAACGAAACGCATTCAGACCATGGAACGTGCTGTTGCTAAACCCGGATGAGACCGGCTGGCCCTTGATGACCGTCAGCGCCTTCACGGTTTCAGGATGGCGTGCGAAAAACGCCTCCATCTTGGTTGGATCAGGCTTGCTCGTGGCGGCGTCGGGCTTGGACGCGATCAACAGCTCGTAAAATGCCTCGGGCATACGTACCGGAAACACCGGCAGACTGACCATCGCGGTTCGCCATACTTCACCATCGGGAAGGGAAAACTGAAGTCCCAGGCCGCGCACGGCATCCGGCCGGTCGGCAACATAGGGCTGTCCTCCTCCGAAGGAGAAGCGACCGATCACAGGCACGCGTCCCGGTCGAAACACGACTGCCCGCGAAAGACGGACTCCATTGCCATTGCTTTCAAAGAACCCCGAAACTCCCACTCCCTTAGCATGATTGCGACGGAAGCCAGGGTGAACCCCATCGACGTACTCGAAAACGTCGGTGAACCGGGCGGGGGTCAGATCGTTCGGAGTCAACCAGCCGCCGAAGTAGGCGAACGTTCCGGCGACCACCGCAAGTGCGATGCCGATCACTGCGAATCTTGCGAGCGTGCCGGCTTTGCCAAGGCGCTGCCGCGCGGCTTCAGCTGGGGCTACAGAAACGTTCGACATTTTCAACTCCAATCAAATCGAACAGCCGAAGGAATCGAAATGATACGAATTTGCTTTTTGGCGCCCGACGCGAATAACAAACCAGCTCCATCAGCCGCTCGCGAGCCAGCTATCAACAGCTCGACAAAGAAAAGCAGTGATGAAGACATACGCGCTTTCGCGATCAGGGCTAATCGAGCTTGGGGATGCCCGCAGCAAACCAAGCTCCGCTGGGCGACACGCGGATGAGGAGCACGGGGCTGGCGCAGTCGGGCGGTGGCGCCGGGTCCAGCACATCGTCGATCCGGAAGTCGCCGTTGGCCGCCAGCGGGACACCGGCAGGGTCCGTGCTGAATTGGGTGAAGGGTGCCACGGCTGCACAAATCAGCGTCGCGAAGACGCTGGCGTTGCCGTTCGTGCCAATGGTATTGCCTCCGCCCAGCAGCAGGCCCCGACCGTCGACGCGGATACGCCCGTCGACCTTCACGTCCGCCTTGAAAGCGGAGATCACCCAGATTTGGCCGGCAGGGGCGACGCCGCGGACAATGTTCTGGATCACGTTAGGGAAGGTGCCGTCGGGGTTGGCTGGACCCGCCACGTTTGCGACAGGAATATCACCGATGGCTCCCTGGAATCTCACCAACGTATCATCGGCTATTACCGACGAAGCAAAGAATCCTCCTATAAGAACCATAAGAATAGATGCGAATAAATTCTTTTTCATGACTGCACCTCCATTTTTATTTTTTACTTCCTTAAGGTAGAGCGCGAGATTTCTGTGAAGGAGGTCGCGGACCTCTCGATTAAGGACCAGGTACATTATCCTGTGGTCATCTGGGAATGAGAAGATGACGGTGGCGCTCACGCGCCGCCGCTGCCGACCTTCCAGACTGGGATTCCGAATCTCCTGGCCGTGTCAACAAGATTGTTCTCACTTCCGTGATCGCATTTCGCATCATGCTGCAGCAACCGATATGCCAGATCAGATTAATATCGGAACGTCTAAAAATGTGCGGATGAGGAGCGTCTTATAGTTTGCAGCTTGGTTTCGCCCGGGTTGTGACGTCGATCGCTTGTCGACATATCAGCAAGTGTCGAAATGTCGACTTTAGCTCGGACGAGCCGACGCCCAATCTTTTATCGTCTTGAAGAATTGTGCGCTCCATCCCGATTCGAGGGCTGCAAGCGTGAAGGCGACGATAATCCAGTTCGCATCCTTGGAAAAAGGGAAAGTAAGGATCCGGAGTTTCAGAAAGGATATCGGAAGCCTATCGACGAAGAACCGACGGAGGTCATGCCGAATGCAATGGAAAGATTTGTCAGCGAGCTTCCGCGCACTACTGAAATCGTCGCGCTATTTCAAAATATCAACCAGGCAGATCCTTTAACAGGCGCACGGGTTGAACGCTCGGCGTGAGGACATCGCGCAGTAAAGAATTTACAAGATGAACCGTCCCTGAGAGAATTTGGTGCGAGTGCCAATACTCGCGAGGAATATAGGCGAGCCGTCTACACGACTTTCAAGATTGATAAGATTGTTATGCCAGGCCCTATGTCTGCCGCCAGGCCCTGCGTCTGCCGCGACGAAATAGCCAAGGCTATCGTGTTCCTGGCGACAGATCGGGCCAGTTTTATCCACGGCGCAAAACTCTCTGTCGACGGAGGGCGCACGGCCATTTGACGGATCGCGAGCTGGCGAATGTGATTTCGATGTGAACCACGCGCCGACGCGTAAACAAATCCAAGCGCTTCCCGGACTTCAACACTGAGCCGATTTCCGGATTTGAACCCGGTGGTGGCGAATGGTTTTGGCAAAGTTGTAGCAAAGCGATTGTCCGGAGCGGTTGGGTTTCATCACCTCACCATTTCGTACGCCATAGTGTGTTAATCGTTGCGCAAATGGCACGGAATATCGACTCAGCGGCAACGTTTAAAAACCGCTCCAAAACTTCGCCTTACTCCTGCGAGAGAGCCGACTGGAGGACCCGCTGCCAAGCGTCTTATCAAAGAGCACGGGCTCACTTGTCGTGAGATCGAAGACCTCCTGGACATCGTTCTCGGTAAGGAGAGCTGAAAGCATGCGTAATACCGTACGATCGTTGGCAGCATTCCTGCGCTCTCGCCCGATTCAGCCCGCTAGTCCGAATCTCGCCGAGCGAATTATTCGCAACGCGAAGCGGCTCCGACAATGCGCACAAACCAAACCTCGACAGAACTCCGGTGTTGCGGAAGAAGCAACTCAGAACAAAGAAGATTCATGAAACACCGCGAGTGCCGGAACCTTGTGTCTTTGGAGTTTGCTCGATAAAGCTAAAATGACCGTCCAATCCGTTGCTATAACACAGGTGTCACATGGCCTTTGAACCAATTGAAAATTACGGTGTGATCGGGAACATGCAGTCCATCGCGCTGGTGGGGATGAACGGATCGATCGATTTTTTGTGCTATCCGAATTTCGATTCGCCGACCGTATTTGCGGCGCTCCTCGACGACGACCGGGGCGGCCGATTTGAGATTCGAGCTCAACTCAGGAATATGCGGGTACGTCAGCTTTATTTACCCGATACAAATATTCTGCTTACGCGCTTTCTTGCCGAGGAAGGCGTAGTCGAGCTGACCGACTACATGCCAATTGAAAAGAGCGATGGACAACCCAATGAGATCGTCCGAATGCTATCGGTGATCAGAGGTAATGTACATTTCGATATGCGCTGCCAGCCACGCTTCAACTATGCAGCAACTAACCACGAGCTCCAGATTTCAGATCGCTGCGCGAGGTTTTTTCCGGCTCACAATAGTTGTCCGCCAATGTCATTGTATTCTACGGTCGCGATCGAGCGACGATCCCAAGACGTAGTTTCCGAGTTCGGTTTGCACGCGGGTGAAACGGCAACTTTCGTTTTTGGCGGACTGCGCGCTGAAGGAGAGCCGCCCGAGATGGATCTCCTTAGGCAGCGGTTCCTCGACACAGGTCAGTTTTGGAAGGCGTGGATCTCGCAATCGAATTACAAGGGCCGCTGGCGGGAAATGGTCCACCGCTCAGCCCTAGTCTTAAAGTTACTTATCAGCCGCAAACATGGATCGCTGATTGCCGCACCGACGTTTTCTCTACCCGAGAGTATTGGCGGAGTGCGAAACTGGGATTACCGCTTCACCTGGTTGCGAGACGCAACGTTCACACTGTATGCCCTCATTCGATTAGGTTTCGTCGACGAAACCGAAGCATTCATCGAGTGGATAAAAGGACGGCTCGGTGACGACGCTCAGCGGGGTCCGTTGCAAGTCATGTATACGCTTGATGGTAGGCAGGAGCTCAAAGAGATTTCTCTGGATCATCTCTGTGGATATGAGAATTCGCGGCCAGTGCGCATTGGAAATGCGGCTTACGAACAGCTCCAACTCGATATTTATGGAGAGATGATGGACGCGATCTATCTTGCCAATAAATACGGTCACGGCATCAGTCATGCCGGATGGCAGGATGTTCAGCGGCTATTAGAATGGCTGAGAACAAATTGGCACCGCCCGGACGAGGGAATATGGGAAGTTCGGGGTGGGCCGAGGGAGTTCCTGCATTCCCGCATGATGTGCTGGGTTGCCTTTGACCGTGCGTTACGCCTGGCGTTGAAACGCTCGCTCTCGGGACCTCTCGATGTGTGGCAACGCACGCGAGACGAGATCCGCAATGATATCTTTACGAACTTCTGGGATGACGAGCTCCAGTCCTTTGTGCAGACGAAGGGGACGAAGGATTTGGATGCATCGGCGTTGCTGATGCCGATGATGAGGTTCATCAGCCCCGTCGACCCGATGTGGCTCTCGACGATGAAAGCGATCGAAAACCACTTAATCGAAGATACGCTTGTCCGTCGTTACGAAGTTGATCGCACACATGTGGACGGCTTGCCCGGCACAGAAGGAAGCTTCACCGCCTGCTCGTTTTGGTACGTAGAATGCCTGGCTCGCGCGGGTGAGTTGGAAAAGGCGCAGTTGTTGTTTGAAAAACTGCTGGGATACGCCAATCATCTTGGCCTGTATTCAGAAGAGCTCGGAGCCAATGGCCGGCATCTCGGCAACTTTCCCCAGGCGTTTACGCATCTCGCGCTAATCAGCGCAGCCACTTATCTCGACCGCGCTCTCTCAGGCAGAAGCGATGCGGTGTGGCGTTAGACATTCCCGCCGCAATAAAAACGGCGCGGAATG
This sequence comes from Blastocatellia bacterium, assembly GCA_035649735.1. Lineage (GTDB taxonomy): Bacteria > Acidobacteriota > Blastocatellia > UBA7656 > UBA7656 > Onstottus_A. The sequence continues at coordinate 5,414 of DASRIZ010000363.1, forward strand.
AAAAATCGTGCGGGCTTCGTCGTTCGTCCCATCGGGCGGTACGACAATGTTCAAACGAGCTACACTTGTGCGATGCCGCCATCGACAAACAATTCCGTTCCCGTGATGTAGCTGCTGTCGTCGGAGGCGAGAAACACGACGGCCTTGGCGATCTCATCGGGCGTACCGAACCTGCCGAGCGGAACACTGTTGGAAATCATCTTCGATCGTTGCTGGCCGGTTTCTGAGGAAGCCAGCAGATCACTCAGTCCGGGCGTGTCGATGGAGCCCGGGCT
>DASRIZ010000364.1:0-3460 GCA_035649735.1 Blastocatellia bacterium
CCCTTACAACGAAAACCCATTTATAATTACGGAACCGTCCAAAAAACGAATGAGGTTCCGCATATGAGTTCCAGACGATTCCTTTATGCACTGTCGACCGTTGTCCTCGTCCTCGCGCTCATCATCTTAGGTTGCGGCGCGCAAAACAATAAATCCGTCACCAGTGTCAACGATATTCCAAAGCTCGAGTTCGAAAAATTCACGCTGCCGAATGGGCTCGAAGTCATTCTCTCGGAAGATCACCGGCTTCCACTCGTCGCTGTGAATCTTTGGTATCACGTCGGTCCGGCGTACGAGGCTGAGGGACGTACAGGGTTTGCCCACCTGTTTGAACATATGATGTTCCAGGGATCGAAGCACGTCGAAAGCGACAGTCACTTTAGATTCCTGGAGGCAGCCGGCGGTAGCGATCTCAATGGTACGACCGATTTCGATCGCACGAACTATTTCGAGACCGTGCCATCGAACCAGCTCGAACTGGCGCTCTGGCTTGAATCCGATCGTATGGGTTACCTGCTTGATGTGCTCGATCAGAAGAAGCTTTCAAACCAGCAGGATGTCGTCCGGAACGAACGCCGCCAGAGTATTGAAAACCAGCCGTATGGAATCGTCGAAGAGGCGATGTTCCATCAGCTCTTCCCGAAAATTCATCCTTATTATGCCGACGTCATGGGATCGCATGCGGACATCCAGGCAGCAAAGTTGGACGATGTGAAGCAATTCTTCAAGAGCTACTACGCGCCCAACAACGCTTCGATCGCCATTGTCGGCGACATCGACAGAGCGGCGACGAAGGCGCTGGTGGAGAAGTACTTTGGGCCATTCAAGCGTGGCGAGCCGGTCGCGAAGCCAAACGTGCAAACGTCGAAGATTACCACCGAGCGGCGTGCAGTCATCACGGACAGAGTCGAGCTGCTGCGCGTGTTCATTGCATGGATCACATCGCCATTCTTCGCTCCCGGCGATGCGGATGCCGATATCGCCGCCACGGTGCTTGGCGACGGGAAGTCGAGCCGTCTCTACAAGGCGCTCGTGTACGACAAACAGATTGCACAGAGCGTTAGCGCTCAGCAGTATTCGTTGATGCTCGGATCGGTATTCAACCTTGACGTAACTGCCCGCCCCGGACATACTGCCGAGGAAATCGAGAAGGCGATCGACGAGGAACTCAGTCGATTCCGCGAATCCGGCCCGCAGCAAGCTGAAGTCGATCGAGCTCGCAATGTCATCGAGACCCGAATCATCCAGCGATTGGAGAACCTGGGAGGCTTTGGCGGCGTTGCCGATCGCCTCAACATGTACAACCACTTCCTCGGCACACCCGATTATTTGGCCAAGGACATCCAACGTTATCGTGACGTCACACCCGCCTCCGTGAAGACGTTCGTACAGGAGCAGTTGGGTCAGAACGCTCGCGTGGTTGTGCACGGTGTTCCCGGTAAACAGGATCTCGGTCCCGAGGTTCCCACGCCGAACGCGGTGGAAGGGGCCGCTGGTACCGGCGCCGAATCGGTTAATGCCGATGAGTCCTGGCGCAGCCAGCCGCCAAAGCCTGCGGCAATTCGCGCGGCTCAGCTGCCGGTACCAAAATCATTTCAGCTGCCGAATGGCTTGACCGTGTTGGTGAACGAACGTCCCGGCCTGCCGATCGTCTCGGCATCTCTTGTCGTTAAGACCGGCAGCGGTGCGAATCCCGTCGACAAGCCTGGCCTCGCCAATTTCACATCGGCGATGCTTGACGAAGGAACGATGTCGCGACCGTCGCTTCAAATTGCGGATGAAGTCGCGCAGCTTGGCGGATCGCTTTCTACTGGATCGACGATGGATTCTATGTACGTAGCGGCGTCTTCGCTCGCACGCACGTTCCCTCAAATGCTGGAACTCCTGGCTGATGTCGTTCGGCATCCGAACTTTCCGGAGGATGAGATTCAACGGCAACGGGCGAGCCGTCTGGCCAGCCTGGTTCAACAGCGCGAGGACCCGAACCAGACCGCATCGGTCGTTATGGCAGCCGCGCTCTTCGGGCCGTCGCACTCGTACGGTTTTGCTGAAATCGGCACGGATAACTCGAATAAGGCAATGATGCGCGATGACCTGCAGAAGTTCTGGTCGCAGAACTTCGTCGCGAATAACGCCGCACTCATCGTCTCCGGCAACATCACAGTTAATGACTTGAAGCCGCTAGTCGAGAAAGCACTAGGCGACTGGCAGAAAGGAACGCCGGTGGCCGACATGCCGGGCCAGCCTGCAACGACGACAGCACGCGTGGTGTTCGTGGACAAGCCGGGCGCTCCTCAAACGCAAGTACGAGTCGCCTCCATCGGCGTACCGCGAAATACGCCGGACTACGCGGCGCTCCGCGTCTTGAACGAAGCTCTCGGCGGGCTCTTCTCGAGCCGGATCAATCTCAACTTGCGCGAGGAGCACGGCTATACCTATGGAGCGTTCTCTCAATTCGTCTTCCGCCGCTCAGCCGGCCCTTTCCTCGTGGGCACTGGTGTGCGAACGAACGTTACCGGTCCGGCAGTAACCGAGATCTTGAAAGAGCTGAAGCGAATTCGGGAAAGCGATCTCAAACCGGACGAACTGTCGCTGGCTCGTGATTCGCTGATTCGCTCGCTTCCCGCCGATTTCGAGACGAGCTCGAGCGCAACGGGGACAACGGCGAGCATCTTCGTCTACGACCTTGGCTTGGATTATTACGCAAAGCTGCCGGAACGTTTCTCGACCGTAACTGCTGCGGACGTGCGCTCAGTAGCCGAGAAGTACATTGCGCCCGATAAAATGATCGTTGTGGCGGTCGGCGATCGATCCAAGATCGCGGGCGAGATGCAGAAGCTGAATCTGGGGGCCGTTGAAGTCAGAAATGCAGATGGATCGCGCATAGCAGCTGCGGCCCGCGCGGCTAGTGCGCGTTGACGGTCGCGACGTGCTTACGTTCCGTACTTTTCAAGAACCTCGAGCAGAGTGAGTTCGCTTATCGGACTTTTGCGAACAGACCGAGAAAGCTGGGCCAGTGCGTTGCGAACCTTTTTCAAATCGTAGATTCGTCGATCGATCTGTTCGATTTTTGAATCGACTCGCTTCTTGACTTCTGTCGCACTCGCTCGGGAATTTACTCGCAGAGAGAGAAGTTCGCGAATTTCCTTGAGCGAAAACCCGAGGTGTTTGGCTCTCTTGATGAACTTGATCCGGCTTACGACTTCGGCTTCGAACAGCCGGTAGCCGGATTCCTTTCGTTTGGGCTTGTTGAGAAGTCCTTCTCGTTCATAAAAGCGGATCGTTTCGACGCCGACACCTGAGAGCTTTGCGACCTGTCCAATGGTCATCGGCTTACGCGCAGCTTGCATAAATAAGAATGTACAGCCGGTACCCTGATACAGAGTCAACGGGTCAGGAAGATTCCGACAGGTCACGTAACTTATCTGAGTTTGGTCAGGGTTTCTTGAAATTGGATTCA
>DASRIZ010000365.1:0-4265 GCA_035649735.1 Blastocatellia bacterium
CCATCAAGTCGATCGTCATAGAGCTTATCAAGCCGATTCTGAATCTTGCTTTGTTCCTCTTGTAAACGAGCAAGCGCATCACGTCTAAACTTCTTCTCGTCTGCGTGGCTCTGATGCAGGGCGTCAACGATCCAATCCATAACTTCATCATCGAACACAAGTCCTTTGAGTAAATCGGCAAAGCACGCTTCGAGCACTTCTTCTCGTGTGTACGGTTCGGGGCATTTTCCCTTGTTGCCTGTGCAGTGGTAATAAATGTATTTGCCTTTCTTCTTCTCGCCGACGAGGGCGCAGCCGCAGTGCCCACAATGCACCAGACCTGAGAAGGTATACTCGTGTTTGGTTACTTTCTCTTTGGTCGAGTAGCGGCCCTCAAGAATCTCCTGTACACGCTCGAATAGTGCGGTTGAAATCAGCGGCTCGTGACTGCCGCGATAGGTTCTGCCGTTCCAATCAAAATCGCCGGTGTAAACACGGCTTTGAAGCAGTCTATGTACGTTCGATCTTGACATGGCCTGACCTGTGCGCCGCGAGAGTAAACCAGCTAAGGTCGCGCGTTTTGTAACTTCAGCTAAAGAACACTGACCCGTGGCATACCACTCAAACATCTGTTTGATGATGGGTGCTTGCGTGGGATGAGGCTCGATAATCCGTTTGCCATTCGGCCCCATTACGTTTTGATAACCGAGAGGCGCGCAGGACGGATAGATCGACTGCTCGGCCTTTTCGAGCATTCCTTTCTTTATTTCCTCAGAAAGATTATCGATGTAGTTCTTCGCCATGAGGACTTTGATTCCGTGCATGAATTTCTCTGAGGATCGAGAGTCATGGGAAAGAATCACATTCTCTTTGACGAAATGAATTTCGAGATTGAGTTCATCGATCGTTACATAGTCTTTGAGGTTGCGATAAAGACGGTCGGTCTTTTCAACCAACAGGACGCGCACGGATGAGCGTTTGAGAAACTTGATCATTTCATCAAACCCTGTCCGACCTGTCCGCTTGGCCGTTTCGGCATCGACAAACTCACGGACGATTTTCAGCCCCTGAGTTTGGGCATACTGATCGAGCAGCTTCAACTGAGCCGGAATAGAGAACCCTTCCTTTTCCTGCTCCTTCGATGAAACCCTGACGTACTTCACGGCATCGAGCGGCGACGTTATGTGAGACTTAGTTTTGCGCATGTTGGGGCCTCGCGTTAACTGGATTGTAAGGCGCGGGATTATACATTAGTGGGGCGGCTATTGCTGTTGTTATTTTACTCATACTTGGACCACTCACTAATGCGATGAACACTGCTTCGCTTTGTCACCTTCCCTGTTGCTAACCACTACTCCGACAAACGTCCCGTAACTCACGCGCTCGCCAGCTTGAGGCGTTTGGAAAATGATCGTGCAAGGCTCATCGGGTACGTCATAACGATGGGCCAAGATGCGGATGTTAAGGTTTGACTCACGCACTGTCGTTTCGACACTTTCATACTTTGATCCGACAAGCGCAGGCACAGAGGTTTGCGGCGGTCGTGAAGCTCGTTCGCGCATCACGTCTAGGCCAAGCAAGGAAAGAGCGATTGCGGGAAGTACCACACAGAACAGGAGCATAAGCACCATAAACACCGCAAGCGTAATGATCAGCAAGCGCTTTCTGCCTCGGATGTAATAGCCCCACAGGACGCCAAGAATGAATCTCATAGTCAGTTCACCTTTCGACGGAAAATAGTTAGTCCTCATGCAGTCGATCCGAAAACCTAATTGTCATGCGGACTTTGCGTAGTGCGATTCATCCTGGCCGCCGCCCTTTTTCTGGTGCTCATTGGTTTCCCACTCTAATAAAAGCGTGAAGAAGCCTGTGACGTTCTCAAGTATTGCTCGCGCGTCTTCGTCCGACAGCCGCTGGTCGTTGCGCGGCTGCCAAACTTCGAGCGTGCGATCAATCAGATTGTCTTCGGTCTTCTTCATCAGAAACCCAAACTAAAGAATCAGTCCGAGATCGAGTTCCGGGCCTTCGATCTCAAGCTCGGCGGCTTTCGTTGGTGCTGGATCAGGGTGGATTTGGGTGTGCGCTTGCTGCTGTTGCGGGGCGAGAGAATCCTGACTAAATTTATCGCGATCTTTCTTTACCTCATGGGCGTCGTCTTGCGTCGCTTCAAGCGGCGTGGCGTGATTCAGAGCGCGATCGAGAGTCTGTAGATGATTCTGCGTGGACTCGGTAGCGATCGCGGGTTCATACCTCGCTCTGGCAATCTCAATCGGGATTTCAGTCGCAAACGTGGCGGCTTGAGTCTGTGCTGGCTCTGGATAGGTGGGGCGTTGCTCCAAGCTGTGATCGAATGGTAGTTGCTGCTGTTGCGGGGCGGGAGGCTCTTTAATCACCTTCTCCCGATCTTTTCTCTCGCGTTCATCGTCTTTTATCGCTCCAAGCGCCGTTTCCTTTTCTATTTCGCGGTTGAGAGCATCGGATAGATTCTGCGTGGAGTCGGTATAGATCAGGGCGTCGTACCTGGCTCGGGAGATGGCAACATAGGCCGTGCGGCTGTTGAGTAGGCGAGCGGATTCCTGCGTGTCAGCGTTGACTAAAACGCGATCAAAAGTTAGTCCCTGAGCCGAATGGCTGGTGACGGCGTAGCCGTAATCGAGGTGACGGAACTCGCGAAGGGCAACGCTTATTTCTCGCCCGCTGTCCATCGCGAGGCGCATCTTATCCGGTTCGATTTTGGTGATCGTTCCGAGCTCGCCGTTAGCGATCCGTTTCGCTCTAAACGGAGCGCGGATTTGGAGGCGGTCGCCTTCTGCAAAGGCTCGCTCTGCCTCGTAGTAAACGCTCACACCGGACAGCCGCGTCGGGTTGTAAGTGAGCTTGCGGCCATTAAGAAAGCGAACGGTAATCTTGTTCGTTTCGTGGTCCGTATCTATTACTTTGGCGTACTCGCCTGCCTTCACTTTGTGGACTTTGCTGGCGCTGTTGTAGCGGATTATGTCTTCATCGGGTCGGTAGGAATTGGCGAAAGTGCGCTCCGCTCCGGTCATCTCCTTGCGCTCGACATAGACCGTCGTTTGCTGTTCCTTACTGCTTACTATTCCCTCGCGCTGTAGCTCTCGATGTATCAGCGAATTCAGTTCGGAGCGTTCACGATTGGCGGGTGAAATGACTAACGTGCCGGTGGGGTTCTTGGCGTAGTCCTGGGCTATGGCTGCGAAGCGTTCGCGCTCGTCGGCGATCTCGATCACCTTGCCTCGGTGGACCAGCGCGGCCACTGCTTCGGGTGTGTTTCGGGCTGCTAAGTCCTCGACGTTTTGCTTTAGGTCTTTATCGCGCTGCCTGACGATCTCAGTCAGTGCCGCCGTGGTCATGCCGTGCTCTTGGAGTTGTTGAAACGGACTCCCTGCTTCGACTGCCTGATGCTGGCGCACGTCGCCGACTAAAACCACCTTATCGTCCGGTTCCAACAAGCGAAATAATTTGTGTATGTGCTCCGTGCTGGCGAGGGAGCTTTCATCCAAAACGAAAAGGCGGCTGCTGGTGGCGGGTTCCTTTCGCCGGCGCAAAAACAATTGGATGGTTTCGGTCTGAATGCCGCTTTCGCCAAGCTGCTGTGCGGCGCGTGCGGAGGGTGCAAACCCGCGCACCTGATAGCCTTCTTTTTCGGCTGCTTCGCGCAGTACGGAGAGCGCCGTTGTCTTGCCGGTTCCGGCCCCGCCTTGTAGACCAATAATTTGATCTCTGCTGGAAAGAATCTGTTCAATCGCCGATCGCTGTTTCGTGTTTAGGGTGCGCTGCTGGCTTTCGGCGATGCTGGTCACAACTTCTTTGACGCGCTCTGCTTCAACCATCGCCGGACGGCTCTCTTTACCGTCGAGCATGGTCTGAATATTTTCCTTTTCCATCCTTACCATGCGCTGAGTTGTGGTTTCCGGTTGACGTTCCGGGCGGTTAATTGGTTTGAACTCGCCACTCTCTTGTCGGCGGTGCAATTCGGCGGCAACGGCGGCGGGGTTTGTGAGGCCGAGATTGCGGCGTAACGCGTCGATCCATACGTCGCGCATATCGGCCACGGCTTCTGTTTTGAGGGCATTGTCGCAAGCAAAAGTCACGGCTTCCTGAGCGCGTATTTCAATCTCGTTTTGGGGCAAGCGGAGCGGCAATCTTGCCCGCGCTTGGGCCACTATGCGGCGTGCCTGATTGCCGTGCCTGGCGTCCATTTCGAGGGCGCGTTCCTGCATTTTGCCGTGGTCAAAGTTTTTGCTGCGGCGATTATTCTTGGCGGC
>DASRIZ010000366.1:0-5041 GCA_035649735.1 Blastocatellia bacterium
GGGTAAGACGCAACCGCGGAAGCAACCCCTACCGCAGTCCTTGAAATGGGATTGGCTGAAACCGACTGCGAACCGCAGGAATTGCAAAAGCGGCTTCCGTCGGGGAGTGTCTGTCCGCAGTTGTTACAGTACATGGTAGTCACCTGGCCTGTATTTTATCGCGAGCCCGACGTATTTGCTATTTACTATTTGCTATTTATTATTTGCTGTTTCCTATGTGCTATTTGATATTTGCATGGTTCGCGCTTGACGCGTGACCGCTTAGCTATAGAATTGATCCACCCCCTTCGCCCGCAGGCACGCACCTTAGGGCCGGCTCGCACCATTGTTCCATCATGCAAGAGTACATCAAACGCTTTGCAGACTATTTAAAGTATCAACGCAACGCATCCGCGCATACTTTGCGAAATTATCTTAGCGATTTGGATCAGTTTCATGACTACCTCTCTCCCCGTGAATCCGATGGTGAACGGCGGCACATAGACATCCATCAGATTGACCACCTCACGATCCGCGAATACATGGCAAAGCTCTATGAAGACAAACGCAAGAAGACTTCAATTGCACGGAAGCTTGCCACTCTGCGGACCTTCTTCAAGTTCCTATGCCGCGAACAGGTACTTGAACAAAACCCGGCGCGGTTAGTGTCCAGCCCGCGATTGGAGAAGAGACTACCAAAGGTCATTTCGATCGATGAGGTAGTCCAATTCATCGAGACGCCCGACACCGATACAGTGCTGGGCAAGCGAGATCGCGCAATAATCGAACTTCTCTATGCTACCGGGTGTCGAGTATCTGAGATCGCCGGAATAAACATCGATGACATCGATTTTAAGCACGCAACAATTCGGGTGCGAGGCAAAGGGCGAAAGGAGCGATTCGTTCCGTTTGGATCAAAAGCCCGCGAAGCCCTTGCTGTATATCTCGACGCGCGAAACGGACTGCTCGCGGAGGCGCCCGACCACAAGCGTGACGCCAGGGTCTTGTTTTTGAATTATCAAGGCACGCGTATCACCACTCGCTCGATCGGCAGGTTGATAGAGAAGTACGTGAAAGAATGCGCACTGGCTCACAACATCAGCCCGCACTCGCTAAGACACTCAGTAGCTACCCATTTGTTATCGGCCGGAGCTGATCTGCGCGCGATCCAGGAATTGCTCGGCCACGCCCGGCTTTCAACGACACAGATATACACTCACGTGTCGATAGAACAATTGATGCAGGTCTACGATAAGGCCCATCCGCGAGCGAAATTGACCGATTGATTTGTTGTGCAGCCTGTATTCGACACTTTATTTGGAGTGCGCCACTTTATTTGGAGTGCGCCGCCCTTTTCCGCTTTTGTGACGTTTGCATGGGTGGCGGCGCTTTCGTAGAGTGGTGCCAAGGCCAAAAGCCGACCGCCACAAGAAGAGGCGGCTTCATTTGCCGTGGTGTTACCTCGATAACCACTCAGAGGTTTTCACGGTCTTAGCACCACACTACAAAAGCGCCGCCACGCATGCGAAAGGCGTGGAATGCGGAGAAGGGCGGGGCACTCCAAATGAGGTGTCGAATGCAGGTCGTTTCAACTTCCGTCTAAACGACGCCGGCGCACTCCGGCTCAGCTTGACCGATACATCGCGAGCTTGTAGAAATCTGGTCGATCATGACCTCACAAACCTTAGATCTGTTACTGCCTCAAGTTTCTCTGGACACTTATCGCATTCAAGATTCCGACAGAGTGATGACGCCTGCACTGGCGATCTATCCGGAAATCGTCGACGCGAATATCCGAACCACGCTGCGGATGCTTGGGGGCGACGCCAATCGCTGGCGACCACACGTAAAAACCACGAAGCTGGGATCAATTATGCGTCGACTCGTCGAGCACGGGATCGCAAACTTTAAGTGTTCGACGTCGCTCGAACTGGCAACCGTCTGCGAGGCCGGGGCTTCGGACGTCCTGTTGGCTTATCCAGTTGTGGGTGCTAATGCCAGCCGCATACGAGAAGTCTCGGAGCGTTTTCCTGAGGTCGCCGTGTCGGCCCTTATTGAAGACCGTCAGCACATCGAGGCCTGGCCGGGAAGCAGGGTCGGTTTGTTTATCGACGTGAACCCCGGTATGGACCGAACAGGCATCGCTGAAGACCGGGTCGATGAAATCATCGAACTCGCGCGGGCCATCCGCACCGCCGGTCTGGTCTTTCGCGGGCTCCACTATTACGACGGCCATCTTTCGTCGTTTAGCCTTCAGGAGCGCGAGAATGCCGCTCATACAGGTTATGATCACCTGATGGAAGTTATCGATCGCTTCGAGCGGTCGCAGATCGAGGTCCCGGAAGTAATAACCGCCGGGACACCGGCCTTTCCATGCACGCTAACCTATTCGGCCTTCCGGAATGCACGGTTTATTCATCGGGCGTCGCCGGGAACCGTCGTATACAACGACTGCTCCAGTCTTACTCAGCTTGACCCGGCATCTGGTTATCAGCCGGCGGCTCTAGTTTTGACGACAGTTGTGTCGAGACCGTCTTCGCGCCGCTTTACATGTGACGCCGGACATAAAACCGTTTCGGCCGATGCGGGGGTTCCTACGTGCACGGTGATCGGCGAACAACGATTCTCCCCGTCAAAGCCGAGCGAAGAGCATCTTCCAATCGATGTACTGGAGGGTGCGCTTCCCGCTATTGGCGAAGTGCTTTATCTGCTGCCGCGCCACATTTGCCCGACGGTTAACAATTTTGACCACGCCCTGCTCGTGAACCGCGGGACGATTACAGATGTTGAATCAGTGAGCGCGCGCGGGCGCTATGCGCCGCTGGGGAAGGAATGGGAACGTTAGGACGACGAGTTGACGGAACGAATGAATTCCTTACTACGTGGCTCATTCTTGAACATCGCCCTTTAACAAAGGCCTAAACGCAAAAATGCCCAAGCCGATTCTTCGTCGTTGAAACCCGGAAGAATATGCCTGGGCACTCGGTGCCGCCTACTTGTTCCCTTCGGCTACCACAGCTTTCTGTTCAATCTGAGAATAAAAGGCAAACACATAGCGCTTCAACGAACCGTGACCCGAACCGTATTCGAAGTCGTAATGCTTCATCTCCAAAAACGCCTGGTCCGCCGTCCAGCCATCGTGCGTGATCCTGTAAACCGCGCTCATAGCGCCAGTCCGATGACGGCCGCCGGCGCAGTGCAGAAACACGGGTTGATTTGCGGGATCATTTACTAGTTTTAAGAAAAGTGCTGCCTGTTCCGCGGTAGGCGAGCTCCTGTCGCTCATGGGTATGCGATAGAACTTCATACCCTGCGCCTCGACCAACGCTTGCTCGGGAGTAGTGTCGTCGCGTTGAAGATCGATCACGGTCTTGATGCCGATAGCTGCCAGGTCCGCATAGTCCTGCTCTTTTGGCTGGGCTCCGCGATAGAGCGTCTCGTTGACACAGCCAAAGTTCTTGATCTTAACATTCGACGATTTGTCGCTTTGTGCTGTTTGTGCGGCTGATAGAATTGCAAATGCTATAACGACGGCGATCGTGGACGTGGACACAATTGAGAGTCTTCGATTGGCGCGCATCCGATCTACCTCCTAAAAAACCCACAACCCTATTCGATTTCCCAAGCGTTTGTCGGTCATGATACCTTGCCTCCACTCGCGAGGGCAACGAAAAACTTGACACAAAACGTTTTAAATCAAGAGAATCGTTTCCAAACGTTACATTCAAGCAGCTTCGATGATGAAAGAAAGGGCCAAACACTTTTTCGCTGAGCTTCAAGACGAGATATGCCGTGCGCTTGAGCAACTCGACGGCCAAGCGCGGTTTCGCGAGGATCTTTGGATTCGCGATGAAGGCGGGGGCGGCCGCACAAGAGTTCTCGAGAGCGGAGCGGTGTTTGAGAAAGCGGGCGTGAACTTCTCCGAGGTTTTTGGGACTTTTGACGACGAGTTCGCCCAGCGGCTGCCCATCGGCGACGGCACTGCGTTCTATGCGACAGGGATTTCACTCGTGCTGCATCCGGTTAATCCTTTCGTGCCGACGGTGCACGCAAACTTTCGATACCTTGAAAGAGGCTCCGGCAAATGGTTTGGCGGCGGCACCGATCTGACGCCGTATTATCCGAAGATCGAGGATGTGATTCATTTCCATCGGACATTGAAAACAGCCTGTGACGCTTTCGATCCCGAGTTCTATCCAAAATTCAAGCGATGGTGCGACGACTATTTCTTCATCAAGCATCGGAACGAAACCCGCGGGGTGGGCGGCATATTTTTCGACTATCTCACCGGCCAAAGCGCAGACCAGCCGACAGCGAGCGCGGAGCGCGATATTGAATCCATTTTTGAGTTCGTTCAGCGAATTGCCCGCTCTTTTCTCCCCGCATATCTTCCAATTGCCAACAGGCGAAAGAGTGAGCCCTACACCGAGCGCGAACGAGAATTTCAATTGATCCGACGCGGCCGCTATGTCGAGTTCAACCTGGTCTATGATCGGGGCACGCACTTCGGATTGCAGACTCGCGGACGCACCGAATCGATACTGATGTCGCTTCCACCGCTTGTAAGGTGGGTCTACGACTATCAACCGGAGTCGGGTAGTCCTGAGGCTGAAGCATGGGAGTTTTTCAAGCCGAGGGATTGGTTGATAGAAGGCTGACTAACGTGGGCAGGTGGACATCGAGCAATGAGCCTCTCCAGTTGTAACTGACATCGCTAAACCTGCGATTTCTTGCCGGGTGCCTTTGGACAAGCGCAAATCCGCCATTTGACAACCTGAAACCTTAGCTTGTAAGAAGGCAGCGGGAGCCTTGCGGGCTCGCACACCTGGCCCTGGAAAGCGAGATTCGATCATGCATCCGAAAGCATCTGCACTCTTGAAAGGTAGCGTTGTTGTTATTGGAGTCAGCTTATTGTCCTTAACCTCGGCTCAATCACATCAAGACCCCGGCAAAGTTGATTTCCGCCGCGACGTACAGCCGCTCCTCAAACAGTATTGCATCGGCTGTCACGGACCTTCGCAGCAGATGAACGCGTTTCGCCTCGACCGTCGCCGCGATGCGA
>DASRIZ010000367.1:0-11825 GCA_035649735.1 Blastocatellia bacterium
GGGTGCCGGCGTTGGCGACGCTCCTACAGCGGTTGGCCAAGAATGACACGTGGCTTGATCCAACAATCGGCTCATTTCGCTATTGGGCCCCAACGCAGTGGGATTCGATCTTCGCCGGCTTTCGGAATATTGCAGGAGCTATTCGACGAAGCGGGGTTCGCGTGCTTGCCGGCACCGATTGGAGCAGCTCACTTCAGTCGCGCGGTGCCCCTGTTGGCGGTAGCCTCCATGATGAGCTGGCCCTTCTGGTCCAAGCCGGCTTCAGCCCGGCCGAGGCTCTTAGAGCCGCCACATCGAACCCCGCTTCGTTTCTCGGTTACTCGAAGACACTTGGCACAGTGGAGGCGGGAAAGATCGGCGATCTTGTCTTGCTCGACGGAGATCCTCTGAGCGACATTCGGAACACCAGGCGCGTGGCCGGAGTCCTTCGAGAGGGCCAATTCTTCAGGGTTCGTGAGGGATCTCTTGTCGCTGGCGAATGACCCCGGCCACTCATGAACCGGATGCCTGTTGGCCGCCGCAAGATGCAGCTTGGTGAATTAGGAACATTGTCGAACCCGGCGTTGCATTCTCGGGAGGACTCGCATTGGCACACCAAGGCACCTCGGAGGCACGAGCTCGGCCGTCACGCCGCTATGTTTGGCGGGACGGATCAGGTGACAATGAGCTGATATTGGCGTTCGTGCCAGGCACCAACGGCGCCCCGTACGAATTCGGTTATGGGGCGAATCGACGCGTTATTGAGGTGCCGAGTTTCTTCATTGCTACGACGCCGGTTACTCAAGCTCTCTGGCAGCACGTGATGGGATCAAACCCGGCAGCGCGTCAAGACTTCCGGTGTCCCATGGAAAATGTGTCGTGGGACCACGTGACGGCTGGGGGCGGGTTCATCGATCAAATAAACGCGAGTCAAATCCTTCCAGCTGTGGCTGGGGGTGATCCCGACCTTCGCTTTCGGCTGCCGTCGGAATCGGAATGGGAGTACGCCGCCCGAGGCGGACCACATTGGCGAGATGGCTTTGCTTTCAGCGGCAGCAATGACCCGGACGCAGTGGCGTGGTACGGTCCGCGGTGGACACGTCGGCACCAACTCATGGTGCGGCTGCTTGGGTGGCCCGCCGCCTGGCGGCTCGCGCACGTTCTGGGTCCGCCCAGACGACTACGGACGCGCACTCACCCGGTGGGCGGCAAAGCGCCGAACCAGCTGGGCCTCTATGACATGTCGGGGAACGTGTTCGAATGGTGCGAGGATGTGTCCGCCGAGATCGAGTCTGTGCCGGCCGACGGTACTCCATTTCTTGGGCCCGGCACCGAGCGCCGGTTGCGGGGCGGGTGCCATCACAATTGGGACCTGCATTGCCGAGTGTTCTGGCGTTACGGCATTGCGCCGGACGCCGCCGACGGCTGCATCGGCTTTCGCCTCGTCCTTGGGTCGCGACGAGCCGCAGCCTAACTAGCGTTTGCCGCCGACGGTCGCGAGTATCAACGTGCGAACGATCTGTTGAACGAGCGCGCCGCGACTAAAGCGCGACTTTAGCGTCTGACTTCCAGGTCTCACACTTCGCGGGTAGGCGCCTAGCTTGATAATCTATGACTAACGATATTACACCCAACTCTCAATCTATTCCCGAATCGATCCCTGCTTCGCGCGAAGTGCGCACGATAGCAGGTTTTTGGGCAAGAATTCTGGCCCTGCTCATCGATACCATAGTACTCGGCATAGTCGGAATAGTCCTTGGGTTTATGCTCTTCGATCAGTTTTCACGACTTGGCGTTTGGGGACTGCTAATTGGCTTCTCAATCGCATTTCTCTACTTTGGATTGCTCAATAGCCGTATCGGCAAAGGCCAAACCATTGGCAAGAGAATCATGAGAATTAAGGTTGTCAGTCCGCAGGGTGAGTATATTTCAATAGCTAGGTCGTTCTTGAGATATTCTGCCCTCGGACTGCCATTCTTCCTTAATGGCGCAATGATACCCCCATCAATACTAATAACACCCATAGTTTTACTCATGACACTGTTGGTTTTCGGCTTCGGCGGAGCAATTATTTACCTCTATATATGTAACGGAAGAACGAGGCAGACACTCCACGACTTGATTGCCCGCACCTGCGTTGTCAAATCCAAATCGACAGCCGAACTGAATCTTCCCGCCGTGTGGAAAGGGCATCTTTATGTAACTGGCGCATGGCTTCTCTTGAGTGTGATTTTTCCTGTGGTCACAACATCTCTCGCTACGAGAGGAGTGCCTTTCGCCGATCTACTACAGCTGCAAAAAACACTAATGGATTCGGGCAACCTGCATATGGCGTCGGTTTTCATTGGGCAAGAAGCGGGGATACAGGGAAATATAAACTATTTAAGAATAGACGCGGTATGGAAGAGCGTGCCTTACTCAATTGAACGAGCTGAAAAAGAACTGGCTTCAATTGTGCTCAGAGAATATCCAGATGCGATCAAAAAGGACTTGATTGTAGTAACGGTTGCTTATGGCTACGATATTGGGATTTCCAGCGCCTGGCGGAGTGCAACAGACCAAGCCTCTCCGGTAGAGTGGATGGCCAGAACACAAGCTTTACGGTCACGCTAGGGCGGTCAGTCGGAGAGGATCCGGCGTAGCGTTCAAGACGGGTCACGTCGGCGTCGGCCAGTGCTCTACGCGCCCGTCCGGCGGATGCCTGGCGTTAGGCGCCTCGAGACAACTACTAGCGCTAGAGGAGGCGCCGATGGCCATTATTCCAACAGTTCGGTGTCCGGATCATCCGCGGAGGATTTGCAGATGATTGCTGATTTGGAACATCTCAATCAGATCTGGGAGCAGGCCTGGCTCGACAAGGACGCAGCGCTCGTCGAAAAACTGATGTCGGATGATTACGTGTATATCGCCCCCAACGGCCAGATGCTGGATCGAGACGCCATCCTCAACATCATCAGGTCGCCAGGCTACCAACTGGACAACGGCACTCGCACAGAAGTAATGATCAAGTCTCTCGGCGAGGATGCGGCCGTGATTGTCCATCGCTCGCAAGCGGAAGGCACCTTCGACGGCAAGTCCTTCAAAGATGATCATAGATGCACAATGCTATGTACTCGGCGTAGCGGTGAGTGGCGAGTGATGTTAGAGCAGTGTTCGCTCAACAATTCGTGAAGCACTTGCGGATTTTCGGGGACAGGCCCGGTCAATCGACCGCTAGGCGCAAAACAATTACTCGCCGGCGTTCAAAACACTGGGATCGTTCATCTCATGTCCAAACAATCGATTACTGGGGATAACATGAAGAACCTTATAATCAGTCTGGCGTTGCTGCTCGCACTTGATACTACGGGTTTTACCTGCACGTGTATGCCTTCGAAGAACGCTACCAGGGAGCTTGAACAATCCGCAGCGGTATTCAGCGGCAAAGTCTTGGCGGTAAAGGGAACCGAGCAGGAAAGCGGCTTTTATGCGAATGTGGAAGTAGTGTTAGAGGTGCAAAGAAGCTGGAAAGGAATTGAGGAGAAAACCGTCAGCGTGTTTACAAGCTCTCAATCAAGTGCTTGCGGGTACGGGTTCAAGAAGGGAGAGGCATATTTAGTGTACGCAAGTAAAACCACCGAGGGCCGATTAACTACCAGCATCTGCTCGCGAACAAGAAGAATTAAAGAAGCAGACGCCGATCTTAAAGAGCTGGGCGACGGAAAAGAAGTGTCCGGGTAGAAGTCAGGATTGGGAGTTCGTAGAACTGTGCTTACCAACCCGCGTGCGTAAGGAGCGCGACCTAAATGTTTTTGTTTACCTATGACTCCTTACAACGCTGATCCTGGCGTTCGGAACGATTCTGTGAGGATTTCTGTTGTTGCACCCGTCATCCTCGATTGGAGTCAATATGGTGGTGAACCGTTCTGCACCAAGAGCAACTGTAGTACCAATCCTGGTCTACGAAGACGTGGCAAAGGCAATCGACTGGCTCTGCGAGACCTTCGGTTTCAGGGAGCGCTTGCGCGTTCCCGTTCCGGGTGGCAGCGTCGTCCATGCGCAACTCAGCATTGCCGAGGGCGCTATCATCTTGGGCCGTCAGGGTGGCGAGTTCCAGCCGCCGCGCTCAAACGAGGTAAGCCAATATGTGACGGTGCACGTCGATGATGTCGACGCGCATTTCGAGCACGCCCGTCAGCGAGGCGCCCGGATCCTGAAATCGCCAACGGACATGCCCTTCGGCGAGCGCCAATATACCGTGGAAGATCCCTGGGGTCATCGCTGGACGTTCTCCCAGTCCGTCGCGGACGTTGCCCCGGAAGTGTGGGGTGCAAGAGTCACGCCAAAGTGAGAGCTAAACGCATTGAGGCGCCATGAACAAAGGAGTGCTGTTGCCGGTCCTTATTCAGGATCCGGTCGTTGCGGGAGAAACTAAAGCGCGCAGCATTGTGCACCCGGTCATCGTGAAGGATCCGGCGGGGTTCACCGAAGGCCCGGCATGTCGTCGCGTTGCGGTAGTCGATCTCGACTTTAACGCCGGTAAGCTGCGGCCTCCGGCGAAGTTCGATCCGCGCGGGAGCCCGTACCGCGACATCGCAGCATATCGGGTTTTAATCCCCACCAAGAAGGGCGCCGGAATGATGGCGTGGGCTCGCGGCTCCGGCAAGGGGGTGGATGTCGCAGAGTTGGGGCGAATTCCACTCGACGATCCTTTCATGAAGGTAAGCGTGTTTGGGACCGTCCTGCGAACGATCGGGCTCGTTCAGGATCCAGGGGTCCTCGGGCGCGAGATCGAATGGGCCTTTCCCGGCAAACAACTCCTGGTTGTTCCGCGAGCCGGTGAGATGGACAATGCGTTCTATCACCGCGGCTCGCGCAGTCTCCAGTTCTACTACGGGTCTACCACACGCGGAACGACTGTTTATTCGGGATTCTCGCAGGACATTGTTGCGCACGAAACCGCGCACGCGATTATCGATGGAATTGCGCCCGATCTGTATGATTCTATCTCACCAGAGTCCCTCGCGATTCACGAGGGACTCGCGGATCTCACCGCGGCGCTGCTTAGCATGCGAAACCGCGAGCTTACTCATAAGCCTGGAAAAGCAATCAACACAAAAGAGTTCCAGGAGTCTAGTCGATTCAGCCGGATTGCGGAGGAGTTTGGCCGCTGGCGCGGTCACGGTGATGCGCTGCGGGACGTATGCAACACCAAGACGCTGACTCCAAACGCGCCAGATGACCGTCGAGTCGATTCCTCGTCGCCGCACTCCACCAGCGAGGTATTGAGCGGTCTGCTGTTCGCAGTGTTTTGTAACCGGTTCGCGGCCGCGCGACTTGATCCGGCCGTAAAACATAAGATTAAGCGTGAAGGCCCGGCCCAGCCCGAGGGCCTGCGCTACAGGATCGCATACGCCAGCAACCGCACGCTCGGGCTCGCGTATCGGGGACTCGACTGGCTGCCCCCGGGCGACGCGTCGTTTGCCGATCTTGTCGGAGCGATGCTCGCAGCTGATCGTGAGTTCTTTCCAGATAGCCCGCGGGTCCGTGAGGTGTTGAGCAAGGAAGCTCGGCTGCGAGGGATACGCGTTACGAAAACAAACGAGTTGTTGCAGCAAGTCGAGGTACCATTGAATGCAGCGGCACGCCGGCGATTTGTCGAGCCGCATCGCGAAACGCTCGGGATTCCGGCCGGCGCGCGTGTGAACGTGACCGTGCGACGCATTCACATCTACGCGCCCCCGATTATTCCACTGCACGCCGGCGAGAGCTTCGACCTTACGCCGAACATGAAGCGCTGGACGTCGGAGACAACCGAGAATTATTTGATCAAGGTGGCGTGGTGGCAGCGCGAGCCGAACGATCTCGCGGGTTGGGGAACGCACCGCCGTTATCGCACCGGCGCGACGATCGTCGCGGAGAAGAGCGGTCGCGTCCGGACAGTTCTACAGAACGCTAACACTCCGATGACAACTGCCTCGCGCTCGAACTTTTTGAGGCTGATGCTCAAGGGTGAGCGCGCTATAACAGAGATCGGTCCCGACGGCGTAGCGCTCCAGCAGGGTCTTCGCGCTAGCCTGGAAAACGATACGCTATCAATCACCGGTGCGATGCAGGCTCTGCATGTCGTGGGGGACCTTGAATGACAGCGCTGACCGTCGTGGCCTACAACGTTTTGTTTGGCGATGCGATCCTGATCTGCATACCGGAGCGCAACGGCCGCAAGACGGTTATGCGGCACGTGCTTGTCGACGTCGGGAACGTCCTCGGGGGACCGGAAAGCAACTCGCGTGTGTTCCGTTCCGTTTTCGAGGACATTGGACGCCGGCTCGAGGGACAGCCGATCGATCTCTATGTGATGACGCACGAGCATATGGACCACGTACAGGGGTTGCTTCGCGCTCACGACGACGGTCACGAGCTTCCGTCGATTGATTACGCATGGCTCACGGGCTCGGCGAGCGCGAAGTACTACGATCGCTTTCCCGAGGCGGCGAGGCAGCGCTCGCTGCGTCTCGCGGCCTACGAGCGCGTTCAGCGAATCGCGCTTCAACGCGGGATCCTTGGGATAGCCCCCGTGCGAGCGTTTCTCGACAACAACAACCCGAGACGAACGGGCGATTGTGTTGCTTTTCTCAGAGGCCTCGCGCGCAAGAAAACAAGTTATGTCCATCGCGGCTTTAAGCCGGTCGCGGGAAAGACTCATCCATTTCGGGAGGCCGCGTTCGCGATCTGGGCACCGGAGCAAGACACCTCGTCATACTACGGCAGGGTGCGGCCAGTGATGCAAACCAGACGAGGACGAAAGCTGGCAGCGCCTGACGGTGTGGAACAGGCTGCGTTCGACGCGCTGGTCGAGTTTTCCCGGAGTGGACTGGGCGACGAGATGCTCGGTATCGACCGCGCGGCCAACAATACCAGCGTGGTGTTCTCGATCGAGTGGCGGGGATGGCGTCTGTTGTTTTCGGGTGATGCCGAGCTGCGAAGCTGGCGGACGATGGAGCGGAAGCGACAACTGCGCCCCGTTCATTTCGTAAAGGTCGGACATCACGCCAGTCACAATGGAACGCCGAGCGAGGACGTGCTCGAGCGGATACTGCCAATACGCCGTCCTGATTCGCGCAAACGAACGGCGCTGGTATCAACCTGCGAGCACACCTACAACGGCGTCCCGGACCACGACACGCTGGCAAGGCTCGAGCGTCGCGTCGACGCACTGGTTCAAACGACTGACGTAGCTGCCGGATCGTCTGTCGAAATTCGATTCGACGATCAATGAACACTCTCCGGAGGTACTGACATGAAAAGTTACTACGTCCATTTCCTACTCTTCACATTCGCTTTCGCGTTGCTCCCGTGCGCAATTGAGGCCGGACAGCAAAGCAATACCTCAAATGCCGAATACATCGGCGTCGTCTATTATCTAACTCCCTCTGCAAAATTGCAGGCCCTCGAACGGCAGGCCCCGTACCCGAAGACACACCTCAAGGCGTTAGGATTTGGAGGCGCCAGGGCAACGGTAGAATTGGATAAGGAGAAGGCCTCGCTAAGATTACCGTCCAATCAGGAGCTAAGTTTTGTTGTGCAGTTACCAGACGGAATTGATCCGCGCGAGTTTGAGCTATATCCATTCGCAGTAAAGAATGGCAAGCGCCAGCTTGAGTTTAGCCGTGGTAATGTCTTCAGCGGGCTACAGCTGCTTCTCCCAATTCAGATAAATATCAGCAGGTATGGGGATGGAACATACAAGATAACCCCAGGTAGCAAACTTGCTGTGGGCGAGTACGCATTCATGTCACGGCGCTCCATTGATGCGTTTTGCTTTGGGGTCGATAAAAAGGAATGACAGTCTGAACTGAAGGTGAGCCGACGGTAACCAACCACTTCGGCCAACGCTTCAGCGCGGTCGGCTAGCCGCTATCGAACGGTGTACATGAAAGAGTGCCTAATCACAGTAGCACAGTCCTTCAGGAGGTAACGATGAATCTCCAAGAGAACCGGAATCAGATTAGCCCGACGAATCGCCGCAACTTTCTGAAAGGCCTCGCGGGCGGTGTATCTGCGCTCTCTGTTATTCCTGCGTCTGGCTTCACACGCTCCAGCGATCAATGGCTACACAGTCTTAATCACCGTTTTCTCGGTGATTCGGTTAACGAGTCTTTTTGGCGGCTAATCAAAGAACAGTTCATCATCAATCCCAAGCTCATCATGCTAAACGCCGCGAACCTCTGTCCGTCGCCGCACGTGGTCAGGGATAAAGTTTCTCGACTCACTGATGATCTTGACGGCGATGTCTCTTTTCAGAATCGAGCCAAGTTTGATGTACTCCGCGAAGAGGCGCGTCGCAAGCTCGCGGTTTTCCTGGGCGCTTCGGAGGATGAAGTTGCCATCGTCAGAAACACCAGCGAAGCGAACAATCTCATTGTATCTGGTCTGGATCTTAAAGCCGGTGATGAAGTAGTAATCTTCGATCAAAACCATCCGACCAACAATATTGCCTGGACTGTGCGCGCCGCTCGAGTCGGTTTTAGTGTTAAGCGCGTTAGCCTCCAAACTCCTCCAGACAGCGTTGAGCAGATAGTGAAAGCCTTTCAGTCGGCAATCTCACCCAAAACTAAAGTGCTGGCTTTTACAGATGTCTCGAACACAACCGGTGTGAGGTTGCCCAGCAAAGAACTTTGCCGGATCGCGCGCGAGCGAGGCATCTACACACACGTCGACGGAGCACAAACATTCGGCGCCCTTTCGTTCAACATACATGAAATGGGGTGCGACTCTTATTCGGGGAGCGCGCACAAATGGTTTTTGGGTCCGAAGGAAGCAGGGTTGCTCTATGTTCGACAGGGGCGAATTCCTGAAATCTGGCCGAGTGTGGTTGGTGTAGGCTGGGGTAACAGAGTTGAGACTTCAGCAAAGGGCGCACGCAAGTTCGAGACGCTGGGCCAGCGCGATGACGCCGCGGTGTCCGCGATGGGGACTACAGTCGACTTCCTTAACTTGATCGGCCTGGCGCGGATCGAGGCGCGCATACGGGAGTTAGCAACCGCCTTGAAGGAGGGCGCTAGCAAGATCCCAGGCGCAAAGCTAATGACATCCGCCAATCCAGAGTTGAGCGCCGGCGTATGCGTGATTAAGTTTGAAGGAATCGACAATCAGAAAGTCTATGAAACTCTTTACGCCAAACACGGGATCGCCGCGGCGCCTTCAGGAGGAGGCGTCCGATTCTGCCCGCACATCTACAATACGTCGGAGGAAATTGACCGCACCATGACGGCGCTTAGTCGGGCGGTCAAGGAAGCTTGACACCGGCGGGGCGCGCAAAGACTGTCGCTCCAATCGGTGTTGACTTACGCTAAACCAATCAGGAAGGGGTACCGATCAGATGAATACCATTCTGATGATTGTGGTCTTATCTGCCGCGTCTTTGCTTGGTCAAGCACCCGGTGTAAAGATGAACTTTACTCCTGAATCGGAGAAATTCACCCCGGCAACCAAACTGTATCAGGAGATCTGGGATCAGGAAGGCGGGAAAATGATAGAGGCAATGGAAATAGTCTCTGGCTTAAAATTTCTCGAGACTGAAGTACCTGTGGTTGTCTTCGAGGGCGCGAGCAATTCCGGCTTCAGAGATAAGCCAATGAAGCTGAGGGCCAGCTATCCGGAGGAGGTCAAGAAAGCGACGCTGATTCATGAACTAGGTCATCGCTTGAATTCTCAGCTTAAGGACAGGCCAAAAGATATCGACGAGCACAGGCTACTGTTCCTTTATCTATATGATGTATGGGCAAAGCTGTATGGAGAAAGCTTTGCTGACAGGATGGTCGAGGTCGAGAAGAAAAGGAAAGGGATATACGACTATGAGTCGGCCTGGAACTGGGCAATGTCGTTGAGCCGCGAGACTAGAGCAGCGAAATTTAAGGAGATCGTCATAAAGAATTCCCACCTGAAGAAATAGGAATGGATAAAACGTTTTGAAAGTGCAATTGACAACATGCGGAATGGAGCCGCTCAAATACTATTCTGGTTTATCTTTGTGACAGTCCCGTCACCATTCACTGGCGGAACACTGAACAACGAGAATGCTGTAGATAGTTGAATCATTCGTTTGAAGGCAGCGTTAGACCAATGGAATCCAACCCCATCTTGCCGCCGGACTGGATCGCCCATTGCATCATCCCGCACCCTGCGAAGTTGCCGGACTTTCAACGCTATCTCGCTGAGATTTCGAGCTCTCTTCCCGGTATTGATGGCGGTCACTCCTGGACCACCCTGGGAGGCTCTCGAGGCATCGCGTACGGTGACTTTCGGCTTGGGAATTGGCAGTGGCGCGTAGTGATGGAAGCCGGTACCATTCCCGCCTCACTCGATGCCGTCGTCCACGGTTGCATCGGAGCGAACCATGAGATCCCGTTGCGGCGCCATCGGTCCCACGTAATTAATTTCCTTGTGGGCGGACCGTCTCCGTGTGGCGCTCTTGAGCCAATACGACAACTGTCGCGAATAACCTGGCCCTGGCTTGAGCTGGGCGCTGAGCTTGTAATCTGGCCCGACGGCGGCACAGCTTCAACCGTTGACGAATTGCGAATCATCGACCCCGCGGCAATTAATGAGGACCATCTTTACCATTTCGTATCCACACAGGAAGTGGGAGCCGACTCACGGGGGCAGCACTGGTTTCGTACCTACGGACTTCAACAGTTCCTGCTGCCGGATCTGGCTTGTGTGGTGCCTCTGCGTACAGCGCCTTACCTGAAGGCGGTTAAAACGTGTCTTGCTTCGGTTCCTCCATATCTCATTCAGATCGGACGTCCGCTCTCTCCAGGAGAGACGCTCAACCTTGACTCGTCAACCTGGGAAGTAGTGGATGAAGCAGTCACCGGTCCGGCACCGTTTGTGAGCCGATTCGGTGTACAGATCCACCGCCGGCTGCCGCGCAATGTAGGAAATGTCTGAGCGTCGGCGCGGCGCCAGCCGGGAATGTAAAAATGGTGAGCTCCGCGGTCGTTCAGTTCGTCCCCGCCGGGTTATGCGCCATCGCCGCCGGCTTGATCTATCGCCAAAGCCTTGGAAGCGAGGCAGCGTCGGGTTGGCGACGACACGCCGCCGCAAGTATCCCGGCGATTTATACTCTGGTGCTCCTTTTGGTCTGGGTCTTACCGATTCAGCTTTTTCTGGTCTCAACGCTGGACGCAGAGACCTGGCTTCCGGTAGTTTCGCTGACGGTCCTGGGTTTGGTGCTCGCGGCCTGCTTACCCGCTGGGTACTTTCGGCTTCGGGGAACTGAAGCGCATGGCCGTGTTTACGCGTCGCTCGGCGTCCGCCGCTTCCGAAGCCTTGTTACTTACGGCGACCCAATGATTCGGCTCATGAGACAGGTCGACCCGGATTGCCGCCCGCATCTGAAGAGCTCCACGCTCGCCGAACGTGAAGCGAGCACGAGACGGACCGAGAAGATTCATTGGGGTCTTCTGCTGAGCTCAGTCCCGGCAGCGGTGTGGGCGGCTTTGCTGCAGGAGTCCTGGTTCACCGTCTACTTGCTGGCGGCGAATGTTCCAATGAACGTTTATCCAATTATGCTGCAGCGGTACACGCGCGCACGGTTCGCACATCTCCGAAGGCGCACGGTCCGCGGAAGCACGGGAGCGACGGAGTAAACCAAGCCTGCAGACACGGCCTCGCCGATCAGTGCTGGGGACCAATTGCTGAAGACGAGCAGCCAGGCATTGCATTGTCTTCAAGAGGATATTAGGAGAGCATTGTGACCACTAGATTGATTGACCGAGCGCTTCAGGTAGCAATCGCAGCAATGGTAGCACTCGCCGGATCGTTCACCGAAACAACTTTGAGTCTCACGACCGTCCAGCCAC
>DASRIZ010000368.1:0-2232 GCA_035649735.1 Blastocatellia bacterium
CGGCAGCAATCTAGTTGTCGCCGACGGCGGTCTTCCGGGACTGGTTTTGCGGTTGAGCATTCGCGGAATTGAAACTCGAGTAGATGGCGATGACGTTTCGGTCACTGCCGGCGCCGGTGAGGAATGGGATCCTCTAGTCGCGCGATGTGTTGGAGAAGAATGGGCTGGGTTTGAATGTCTCTCGGGCATCCCTGGCCGAGTAGGGGCGACGCCGATTCAGAATGTCGGAGCGTATGGACAAGAGATAAGCGAGACGCTGGAGGCCGTCAAAGCGTTCGATCGGGCAACCGATGTGCTGGTTGATTTGACCGCAACTGACTGCGAATTCGGCTATCGCTCCAGCAGATTCAAGACGCGAGATCGCGGCCGCTTCATAATTACAGGTGTGACATACAGGTTGCGTGCCGGAGGCGAGCCGTCAGTTCGGTATGCTGATCTTCAGCGATATCTCGCCGATCGCGGGACTCCCCGAGCATCGATCGCCGACGTGCGGGAAGCGGTGCTGGCAATCCGGCGTCTGAAGGCAATGGTAATCGACGCGCGCGACCCTGACTCGCGCAGCGTCGGCTCTTTCTTTGTCAATCCGACGGTCACTCAGGATGAATACAAGGAAATAAAACGTCTCGCAACTCGCAGTTCCGACGGCGGAGACCTGCCTGCTTTTCCAGCTTCGGATGGGCTGATAAAGCTCTCCGCAGCCTGGCTGATTGAGCGCGCCGGCGTAAAGCGCGGATACATCCACGGCAATGTCGGCACGTCAACAAAGCACGCGCTGGCGATCATCAATCGTGGCGGAGGAACCGCGGGCGAGGTCGTTGAGTTGAAGAACCTGATTCAAAAACGAGTACTTGAAGAATTCGGGGTCGCTCTGACACCGGAGCCGGTCTTTGTTGGATTTGATGAGTAAAGAGGTATTTCGACGCGCGGTGTTTGTACACCGCGCGTCGAAATGTGGGAACGAATCGCTACTGGGCAGCGGGTTTGTTGAACTTTGCCTCGTCGATCGGAACGTTTACTTTTACATCGGTGATCTTGAGTGTGAAGCTGATCTCCGGGCGGACGATCTTTATTGTGAAGGGTGCCTTCACGCCGCCCACGTCCTTGTAATCTTCGAAGTAGGTTTCGACATGGGCCGAACCTTGCGGGCCGTCGCGATCGGCATCCCTGCGGATCAGCAAGCCGGTCTGGGTGTCGAAATACATCTTCTCAGGTTTGCCTCCGGTGGGTATCGCTTCTATGACGTAAACATCACGCTCGGCAACCTTCTCTTTCCCGGTGACTGTCATTTTTGGGAAAAGCTGTTTCAGCTTGATATCCCTGTGAAACTCGGAGTCGCGCTTCGTATCGGCGAGTTCGCTGGCGGTCAACTCTCGCAATCCACTCTGGGGATCCTGGGACCACGCGACGGTGCCGTTGAAGCCGGACTGAACCAACCCAAAGCCGCCGATGTTGATGATAACCGCGTTCTTGTTCGGAGCCTTGGAATACACTTCCAAAGGCCCGCTCATGCTCATTGCGGGTAGCTCAAACGTTCCGGTGGCGACGGTGCTGGTTTGCTTCTCAATTGCAGCCTTGCCGCCGAGGGCCTGAACATACTTGTCGAGGATCTGATCAACACTCGGCATCGCGTCGGTAGCAGCAGGGGGCTTGGTATCCGGCTTCTGCGGAGCGTTCTGGGCGATGGCCGACAAGCTGGCTATCAGGCAAAGGAGCGTAATCATCAAAGTTTGCTTCATATCTTCATCCTTTCGTTTGTTAAAACTGTTTCAGTGCTGGTTAATTCGTCGCTGTTCGCCTCAATTGAATGCCGATTTTCTCATCGGCTGCTGTTCGCGTCCTCGCTTCATGATTTCCTCGATCGCTGCGTCGAGCTGCAAATCATGTCCGTCGAGTAACGCGCGCCGGTTCAACTTTACCTCTATATTGGGAGCGACTCCGCGACCTTCAATCAACATGCCCTTCGGCGTTTTGAAATCGGCGATTGCGTATTGAAATATAGCGCCGGTGGGCAGCTTCTGGAGGATTGACGGTAGGGCGGCTCCGGCCGTTCGCTCGCCTACCACGACCGCCCGGCCAATTTCCTGCATTCCGCCCGCAAAGATCTCGCTGGTCGAAGCGCTGCCGCCATCAGTCAGTATGACAACCGGCCCAAGATAAGGGTTTGGTTGCGGGTTCACGAAGAATCGAGTTTGACCAGAACGCATCGTCATCGTACCAAGCGAACTAGCCTCG
>DASRIZ010000369.1:0-9957 GCA_035649735.1 Blastocatellia bacterium
GGTGATGGAACTGTCCCCCAAGCTGCGAGCAGTGGTCGCGCTGAAGTATCTCGACGAGCTCTCGTACGAAGAGATTGCTTCGGTGCTCGAGTGCTCGCCCGGAACTGTAGCATCACGATTGAATCGCGCACTCACTCAGCTGGAAGTCCGACTCAGACCGTTGCGACGGCTTCTGTAACGAATCTTGGAGTACAAACTATGAAATGTTTGCGATTTGACATACGCAGGACCTTCTCTCTTTATCTGACCGGTGAACTCGCGGCCCAGGCGGTTAAACGAGTTGAAGATCATCTGATTGATTGCGGTCCTTGCCGCACGAATCTTGCCCGGCTACGAAACGGACATAGGCTTGCGCAGCAGATGCCGCGGTTCACACCAGAGCGTGATCCGTGGACCGCGATTGAAGCAGCGATCGAAGCGCGGCCGGCAAAACTCCCAGGGCGCACCTTTGGTTGGAGGGAGATGGTATTCAAACCGGGCTTTGCGATTGGTGCGATTGGCGTAGCTGCGCTTATCGCGGCGTTAGTGGTTGCAACGAACCGCGGCGTCAACGCCGAGGCACCGCTAATCGCCGAAGCAATCGATCTAAGCGAATTTCACACTGTGAGCATCGCTGATATCGAACAAAACCAGAAGCCTCATGTGATGACCGAGGGTTATGTCTCCGAAGTGCGGGTCGACGACAAGGACGGCGATCTGCGCTTTAAACTGGTGGACGAGTTGGGGCGCCCGGGCCCGTTTATCGTTTGCGAGATTATTGACCCGATCAAGCTAAAGGCGCCGCCGGTAGGAAGCCGTGTGCGGGTCTACGGTGTGAGCCGGTACGACGGGCAGGCCGATCATAACTGGTACGAGGTCCACCCGGTGCTGAACATCGAGGTTGTAAAGCACTGATCCCGATTGCTTCTTCATAACGAATCCATTCCGATCACAAGGAGAAAGTGATGCTCATAGTTCATCCCGTTGCGCGTAAAGCACCCTCCAGTCTGCTCGTCGCGCTGATCTTTTTACTAACCTGCGGGATCGCCATTGCGCGCTCAGCTTCCAGCGTCTCTGGCGTTGTTCGTGATTCATCGGAAGCGGCTGTCGCGGACGCGTCGGTTTCCTTGCTCAGTGCACAGCAGGTTACGGTGGGCACTACGAGAACCGACTCGCAGGGAAAGTTCAGTTTCCCAGCAATCCCGAGCGGACAATATCTGCTTGTCGTTAAGTCGCGCGGATTCGGAGACCGCCAACAAGCGGTCACGGTGGGCTCAGCTAACCTCGAAAACCTCGAGGTTCGGCTCGACCCCAGCCTTGTTAATGAAGAAGTGACGGTCACCACCAATCCAGGCATGGTCGAAAGCGCCGGAACAGTAAGCCAACAGGTCAACGTCATTTCCGAACACCAGATCGAAGAGCGAACGAAGTCGGTTACCGCTCAGATCGCAAACGAAGAAGTCGGTGTGCATCTTCAACGCACTGCCAGCGTAATGTCGGGTATTTTCGTCCGCGGCGTGACCGGCAACAAAGTCAACATATTCATCGACGGGTTTCGTTATTCAAACGCGGGACAGCGAGGCGGGGTAAACACATTTCTGAATCTTATAGATTCGACCAGCCTGCGCGGTGTTGAGATCTTGCGCGGACCCAACAGCGCCCAGTACGGAAGCGATGCACTGGGTGGAAGTATCCAGTTTTTGACGAGTAACCCATACTTTTCGGCAAACGGGTCGGAGGTTCACGGCAAAATGGGGACGTTCTTTAATAGTGCGGACGCGTCATTCGGTTCGAACCTCTTAACAACTTACGCGACGCGAAACTTCGGCTTTCTGCTCAATGTCAGCGGTCGCCGAGTAAATAACATCAGGACCGGGCACGAACGAGATTCGCATAACGCGGTGACTCGATTTCTTGGGTTGAGCTCAGATCTGGTTATCGACGGCAGATTGACCGACACAGCGTTTACCCAGTACGGGGGTTATAGCAAGATGAACTGGGCGCCCACGGCCGGATCTCAAATCAGCGCAAGCTACATGCGAGGCCAGCAGGACGGAGGCAAACGATTTGATCAACTGCTGGGCGGTGACGGCAATCTCATCGCCGATCTTCGCAATCTCATGCTGGATTTCGCGACTATCAGGTATGACTCGGTCAATGCCGGCTGGTTTGACACTCTTACCATCGGCTATTCGTTCAACTCTCAACGTGAAGAGAGGGTTAATCAGGGCGGCAACGGAAACCCGAATGCGTCGATCAACCACGAAGGCGAGCGCACAAGTGTAAACGGCATCCACGGGTTCCTGGGCAAGCAATGGGGTGCGAGAAACAACTTCCTTGTCGGAGGTGACTTCTACAACGAGCGAGTCACTCACGCTCAGTCTTACGGATTCAATCCGGTCACCGGCGTTGCGGCGCTGCGCAGAGGCCGCGTGCCGAACAATGCGCACTTCAAGAGCGGGGGAATCTATGCTCAGGATGTATTCAATGTAGTTCCCTCGAAGCTGCGGCTGGTCGGCAATATTCGATACAGCGCAGCGTCATACGAAGCGCGCGCGGCTGACTCGCCTCTAGTCGGCGGCAAGCCATTGTGGCCCGATGATTCGCTCGATGTCGACGATGTAACGTTCCGCGCGGGAATCGTAGGAACGCCGGTTACCGGACTCAGTTTGTCAGCGAACTTCAGCCGGGGCTTTCGCGCCCCTCACATAACGGATCTTGGCACCCTAGGACTGACCGGATCAGGCTTTGAAGTAGCGGCTCCGGATGTAGCCGGGTTGGGCGGAACCGTCGGCTCGGCGGCGGGTTCGACGGCCGTCTCTACCGGTCGCCCGGTGGCGCAGGTTGGTCCCGAAATCAGTATGAACTATGAGATTGGGATCGCGTATCGCAACAGGCGTTTTGAAACTAACTTCGCCTGGTTTGTTAACGACATCGACGACAACATAGTAAAGCAAGCGCTGATTCTGCCTCCTGGCGCGGTCGGCACATCGCTTGGTGGAACACCTATCACATCGCAGGGCCCGACAGGAGTGGTGTTTGTAGCAGCATCGACAAATCCGGTTCTTGTGAGGGCTAATTTCGATGACGCTCGTATCTTTGGTATCGAGCACACGCTTGATGTGAAGATGAACCGTGATTGGTCGCTGGGAACGATCTTTACTTATCTCCACGCCCGAGATAAGCGGACGGACCTTCCGCCGAACATTGAAGGCGGCACTCCGGCGCCGGACGGATACCTGAAGATCCGCTATGCGCCAGTCGGCAAGCGATTCTGGATCGAGCCTTACGTACATATGGCAGATCGCCAGGAGCGACTGTCTACTCTCGACCTTGATGATCGTCGGACGGGCGGCGGGCGCTCGCGCGGTGCGATCGCCAACTTCTTCAACAACGGCGCGCGGTTCCTTGGCCTGGTGAACTCGGGTCCTGATGGCGTCAGAGGAAATGCCGACGACCGGTTGGTTCCTACGGGCGAAACACTGGCTCAGGTTCAGAACAGAGTGTTAGGTGTGGGCGTAAACTCAGCGCCGCTATACACCGCTGTGCCGGGCTACGTAGTCTTCAGCGTGCGTGGCGGCATCAGGTGGGGAGAGCGGCACGAATTGCTGCTCGATTTCGATAATATTGGTGATCGAAACTACCGCGGCATAAGCTGGGGGGTCGACGCTCCGGGCCGGGGCATCTTTATGAAATACAACCTGCGCTTCTGAAGAACGGTCTGCATGACCGGGCGGGTTGCGGCAGGTCAGTAAAGCGAATAACGAGCGCGCCAATAGTCCTCCTTCTCCGCGCGATCTCGCTCTGCTGATTTCCGCAACCCGCCGTTGCTTTTGCCTTTGCTGGGTGTCAAAGCAGGGACTTCTCAGGCCCTGGCGCCAATCCTCTCGCGATACAAATCACTTTCGATTACAATACTGCTCCTTTATTGAATTGCTTTAGATAAACCTGGAGCGAGCGGATGCCGATTTCATTACGCGAGGTTCGTCCTGACGACGAAGACTTCCTGTATAAGTTGTTTTGCGAATCGGTAGGAAGCGAATTGAATGCGCTTGACGTTGCTCATCGGGATCCAATTCTGAGAATGCAGTATTACGCTCAGTTACAGACCTACAACGCGGAGTTCCCGAATGCGGAACATCAGATCATAATGCTGGACGGAAAGATAATCGGCCGGGTTCTTGTTGAAAGAGCCGAGGCTGAGCACCGCGGCGTGGATATCGCCCTGCTTCCGGAGTATCGGAGCGGGGGGATCGGAACGATGTTGATCCAGGAACTTCTCGATGAAGCGGCAGAAGCGGGCAAACCGTTTCGTATTTCGGTGGTCAGGACAAACCCGGCGCTTCATCTTTATCATCGGCTTGGGTTCAAGACCACCGGAGAGAGCCTTACTCATTTCATGATGGAGTTTGTGTCCGACAAATGATCGAAGTCTCGGTTTGGAGTGATGCCGGGGCTGCGAACTGGAATTACCGATATGCTTGGTGCGTTACCGAAGACGTCTTTCGCCGAAAATCTTAACAGCCTGTTCAGACTCGTACTTCAGGACTCGACCGTCGTCGATCTCGAATTGATCGAGGTAAAAGATGGCAGAACGACGCCGAGGCAGGAGCAGTTCTCACTGTTTTTCCGAGGGCCGCTGGAACCTTTTCTCGGGCAGGGATTATTCAGACTTGAACACGATCGCCTTGAATCGGGGGATCTGTTCCTGGTCCCAGTTGAACGGCTGGACACAGGATTCATATACCAGGCTGTTTTCAATCGAACGCTGGCTTGATATGACCGATCCCACGTTGAACCTCTCAGTAGGGCCAGACACGCCTGGTAATGTTGTAACACTCCGACCGGTGAGTCCCCGCGATGAAGACTTTTTGTTTAAAGTTTATGCCGGCACCCGTCAGGACGAGCTTGCCCAGTTACCGTGGGACGACAATCAGCGAGCGAGCTTTCTCAGGATGCAATTCGATGCCCAACAACAGGACTACAAACGGCGTTTCCCCGACGCCGAAAGCCGTCTGATCCTCTTGAATGATCGACCGATCGGCGGCCACTATGTAGCCAGAAACGAGAGCGAGATTCGGATCCTGGAGATCGCGATTCTTCCCGCTGATCGTAAGAAAGGCGTGGGAACGCGTTTGATCAGGAATCTCCTGGATGAGGCGGCTCGTACCCACAGGCTGGTGCGAGTCTACGTAGAGCGATTCAATCCGTCACTGGACTTGTTCGAACGTCTTGGTTTTGCTCGCGTGGATGATATCGGATCGCACTTTCTTCTGGAGTGGCGCGGGCCGAGTTGATTGAGATGTCAGACAGCCGACACACCGGCAGCCTAACGGTACAGATAACTTGTATTGGAATCAGGATCGTTTAGCTTACGAACTAAAACGAGTGAACACTGCCTGATAGATCCGCTGTTTTTTTCGCTCGTTCACGGGGCTGATGAAAAGTTCAAAAGTCCCCATCCAATCGTGCGTAACCTGGTATATCTTCGACTCCAGAGCGGTTTTTCGCGGACCCTTGAAGAGGACCGAAAAGGAATCGAGCTTTATCTCTTGCGCTTGGGGCGTGTCCGGCGCCTCCCAGCGTTTGACGTTGACGAGTTGCAGCGAGACTGCGGTAAATGGCGCTGTAGCGAATCGAAACTCTGAGTAGAGGTATCTGGAGAAGTTCTCTTCGGTCAGCCGTTCGTCGGGCTGGATCTCCGGTGGAACTTTGAATCGCCCGGGCTGACCGATGTCGGGCTCTTGCGCAAAAACACTTATAATTCCTTGCATGGGGAGTACGGCTGAGAGGCTTACCAGGGTCCCAGTTGACAAAAACTGTCGTCGCGAAACAGTCACGTGATCTTCCTCCTAGACGTGTGTTGGAATTGATGCGGCGCTAGCATACAACCTTCTGTGAGGTTTTCATAGCATAATT
The DNA here is from genome assembly GCA_035649735.1 of Blastocatellia bacterium. Lineage (GTDB taxonomy): Bacteria > Acidobacteriota > Blastocatellia > UBA7656 > UBA7656 > Onstottus_A. The sequence goes on from DASRIZ010000369.1 coordinate 5,899, forward strand.
TTGTAATGAGTGTTATTTGCTTGACTCGTTTCTACTCAAGGGATAAAATCGCGCGGCGCTCGTAAGGAAGCATACTTGTCTTTGACACTATAGTTGGATAAAAACAGCTATTTACCAGAGACTCGAAGGTTTGCTGGACGCGGAATTGGCAACTCTTGATTAACAATAATGAGATGCCGTGAGTTATCTGCCTGCCGAACTTTGTTCGACGGCTAACCGAAAAGGAGAATCGAAAAATGTCCGAACCATTCCTGGGTATGATCGCGATTTATGGTTTTAATTTTGCGCCGCGCGGGTGGGCGATGTGCAATGGTCAGATCCTGGCTATATCGCAAAACACGGCGTTGTTTTCGCTTCTTGGCACCACGTACGGCGGCAATGGACAGACGACATTTGCACTACCAAACTTGCAGAGCCGCCAGCCAATGCACTTTGGTCAGGGCCCCGGGCTTTCCAGCTATGATCTGGGCCAGGTGGGTGGAACTGAGAATGACACACTCACTATAAACAACATGCCGCAGCACCAGCATACAGTGGTTGTAAAGCAGGCGGCTAATGGAAACCCTGGAGACGTAGGCAGCCCCGACGGCGCTTTCCCCGCGAAATTGGACAACATGTACGCAGCAACCACCGACGGATCGTTTTTGGGACCTGCAGCAACCCCGACCAACACGAGTATAGTTGGGGGAAGTCAACCTTTCTCGATCATCGATCCTTATCTGGCGCTCAACTTCTGCATAGCGCTGGAAGGTATTTTCCCGAGTAGAAACTAGACTCTGACAGCAGTCACAACATACCGGCCACTCTGGAAGACGAACAAGGTAGCCTGCCGAACAGGTGAGAGCGCCCGGAGCTCTCACCTGAAGGCAGCGCGGTGTATTGTCCCAAAATAATTGGCGCGCTAGAGGCCGCAGGTCTTAATTCATTTCAAGCTCAATCCTCGGCGCTAGAACCCGATCGAAACGCATCGATTAAAGGAGAATATTCAAGATGTCTGCACAAAAACTCAACTCGATACGGTTAGCCATTGTGGTGTCTTGTCTCGCTGCGGTACTTGGAATTTGTCTACCAAAGTTTTTCTTACCGGTAGCTGGAGCCGAGGCAGCTCTATTATCCGCATCACCTTCTTCTCCGCAATCAGAAGACATCGAAGAACTGTTGCAACAACTCGAAGCCGTGAAAGAGCAGTTAGATGGTTCGGGACCTACCGACGAACTGATGCAGCAGTATCAAAAACTCCTCGATCAAATCAACGACCTTACTGACCAGGGCATGGGTCTGCAAAGAAGGATGGATAAGACCAAAGAGATAACCGACGATTCAAGCGGTTCCGGAAGCGTCTCGAACAAAAAGAAGAAGCGCAAGGGGCAGGACAATTCTGGCGGCGGTTTTCAAGTCTCTTCAGGGCCGTCCTCGCTGTGCATTTCCGGATCACTGGCTGCCGGCGACCCAACATACAATCGAGTAAGAACCCAGACAACCGGGTCGGGCGTTCAGTCTCCGTGCTCGCTTCTTCCGAGTGCCAACAACGCTCGTTACGATGCCTATGAATTAGAAATAACAGACTGCACTACTTTCCCAACTAACGTAACTATTACCTTGTGCGGCCCCGCTGGCTGCTCAGCGCCGCAGGCATTAGACACAGTCCTTTACGTTTATCGAACAGGCGGATTATCGGGTGCGGGTGGCGCCGCGCACCCATTTAACCCGGGCGACCCCTGCAGCAACGTGGTGGCGTCCAACGACGACCTTTCCGGAGTCGCAGTGGGTCCGGGCGGCTCGAGCGGCGGCGTTCCCTCCTGCCCAACCAGCGGCGCGCTGTCCGGCTTAAAGCGCTCTTTGGGCAGCGGCAAGTTCGTCGTCGTCGTCACCGGTTTCAGCAATACCACCGCGGGTAACTACAATCTGTACATCGACGCTCCCGACGGGGGCTGCACGATTACCCAGGTTGCCGGATGCCCGGTGATCTCGATCAGTCCCGCGTCGATTCCACCAGGCACAATAAATACGGCATATACTCCGGTCACCTTCACGGCGACTGGTGGAGTTGGACCGTATACCTTCACTCAGACCGGAACGCTGCCGACGGGAATGTCGTTTGTCGGTGACACGCTTTCGGGAACCCCAACTCAGGCAGGCGGTTTCCCGATCCAGGTGACGGCGACCGACGCCAACGGGTGCGGCGGCGGGCAGGCGTATTCTCTCGTCATAACCAATCCCGCCCTTCCCTGCATAACCGACGGTCTTTTCGCGGGAGGTCCAACCTACAACCGGCCGAACGCGATTACCACCGGAACGGGAGTGTCCTCGCCGTGTACGCTCAGCCCTACAGGGACTGCGGTCTTTTATAAGGCGTACGAATTTAATGTGAGCGGCTGTACAACCGGAACGTTGACGGCGACGCTGTGTGGACCGCCCAGCTGTCCTCCAATAACAAACTCGACGAGCATTCCGGATTCGATAATCTATCTCTATCGAGTTGGAGGACTAACCGGGCCAGGCGGGACACCGGGTGCATTCAACCCGTTGCTTCCCTGCGTAAACCTGGTGGCGGCCAATGATGATTTGAGCGGCGTGGCCGTTGGTGTCGGCGGCTCGAGCGGAGGACTGACAGCCTGCTCGGCCAAGACCTCACTCTCCGGCTTGCGAAGGACCATCGGAAGTGGAAGCTTTGTCATCGTCGTCGCCTCTTTCTCAAATAACCAGACCGGCGCGTACAATCTGTCGGTCGATATTACCGGGTGCACAATTTCTCAGTGCTTCCTGACATGTCCGGCCAACGTCACTACCGGTAACGATGTGAACCAGTGCGGGGCGATAGTCGTCTACCCGGCGCCAACAACAAACGGCGGCTGCGGGGTTGTAACCTGCATCCCGCCTTCCGGTTCGTTCTTCCCGGTGGGCACCACCACTGTGACCTGCACGGCTACGGCAGGTCCTAGCTGCTCGTTCACCGTAACCGTCAACGATACGCAGGCGCCGACGATCACTTGTCCGGCCAATGTGACCACTTCGGCTGACCCCAATCAGTGCTCGGCAGTAGTAACCTACTCGAACGCAACCGCGACCGATAACTGCCCGGGTGTGGGCACTCCGTCGTGTACTCCGGCCTCCGGCTCCACGTTCCCGACGGGTACGACTACGGTTACATGCACTGTCAGCGACGCGTCGGGAAATTCGGCTAACTGTACGTTCACCGTTACCGTCAACGACCCGCAGCCGCCGACGATCACTTGTCCAGCCAATGTGATCGCTTCGACTGACCCGAACCAGTGCTCGGCAGTAGTAAACTACTCGAACGCAACCGCGACCGATAACTGCCCGGGCGTAGGGACGCCGACGTGCACTCCGGCGTCGGGTTCGGCCTTCCCGAAGGGCACGACAACGGTCACCTGTACTGTCAACGACGCGTCGGGGAATTCGGCCAGCTGCACATTCACGGTTACCGTCAACGACACGCAGGCGCCGGCGATCACTTGTCCTGCCAACGTGACCGCTTCTACTGACCCGAACCAGTGCTCGGCGGTAGTAACCTACTCCAACGCGACCGCGACCGATAACTGCCCGGGTGTTGGAACTCCGTCGTGTAGTCCAGCGTCCGGCTCCACGTTCGCGAAAGGTACGACAACCGTTACATGCACGGTCAGCGACGCGTCGGGCAATTCGGCCAGCTGCACGTTCACGGTTACCGTAAATGACACGCAGCCGCCGGCGATCACTTGTCCGGCGAATGTGACCGCTTCGGCTGACCCGAACCAGTGCTCGGCAGCAGTAACCTACTCGAACGCGACCGCGATGGATAACTGCCCGGGTGTTGGCACTCCGTCGTGTACTCCGGCCTCCGGCTCCACGTTCCCGACGGGTACGACAACCGTTACATGCACCGTCAGCGATGCATCGGGCAATTCGGCCAACTGCACGTTCACGGTTAGCGTCAACGACAATCAACCTCCGACGATAACTTGCCCAAGCAACATCGTCACTAATACTGCGCCGGGTCAGTGCGCGCAGGTTGTGACCTTCTCGGCCTCGGCATCCGACAATTGCCCGGGCGTAACG
>DASRIZ010000370.1:0-4963 GCA_035649735.1 Blastocatellia bacterium
GCTCCGGGCGCGCGGGCCCGACGTTTGCGGTGCGACCGGGCGGCAGAGGAGATGTAACCAGCACCCACGTTGTTTGGAGCAGTCCAAAGGGTTCGCCGTTCGTGCCCTCGCCACTTGTTCAAGGAGACTACCTGTACACAATCAACGATATGGCCAGCATTGTCTCGTGTCACAACGCTCGAACCGGCGAGATTATCGGACAACTGCGTCTTGGCGAAGCGAAACGCGAAGGCTTCTCAGCTTCCCCGGTAGTAGTCGAAGGTAAGGTCTACTTTACGAATGACGATGGCGAAACTTTTGTACTTAGTGCCGCGCCGGACTTCAAGCTTCTCCACGTCAACCGGATCGGGTCTCCGATGTTGGCGAGTCCCGCCCTTGTAGATGGACGCTGGTACTTTCGAACGGCAACTCACCTGGTGTGCGTGGGTAAGAAATAGTAACAACCCAACTTCAGTTGGGGTGGTCACAGAGAGATCGGTTTGGCCCGTCCAGTCGGCGGTCAAGAATTGAATAATTGACGTCTCCATGCCGACAGACTAGAATCTCCGCTGAACGGTTCGCGCGTTATACCCCCTAACGCATCAGCCCTAATTTTTAATGCCGACATCCAGGGAAAACCGAATAAGCCAGATTTTCGATGAAGTCGGTCGAGGGTCAAGCCTTGGACACGCGCTTGGTTTGATTGCCGATCAGCTCGCGGCTGACATCGGTGCGCCTACGTGTAAGATTTGGGTCGTCAAGCGTGGCGATATCTGCGATCACTGTCCTCTCGCCGATTCATGTTCGAACCGGCAGATGTGCATGCATCTGGTTGCGGCGAGTGGAGCGGTCGTTGAGCGCGAATATCCCCGAATACCGCTCTCCGTTTTGACCGCACCACTTATTACTCGCGGTGGGATTGCGGACTTTAGCGATTCGCAGGGCGCCGGTGACAAGTTGTTCGGTTTGCAGCGCAGCAGTCTGGGGCAAAGCCCCGATTCCTACGCGCTTTATCCCTTGCGAGGCGTCTCCGGCACAGTCGGGTTGATCGGAGTGTTTAACCAGCGCCGGTTCCGGCAACAGGAACTGAAGATGATCGAGGACCTGGCGCCCGCTGCGGTAGCCGCGATCCGGGTCGCCGAGCTTCAATCGCGCTGCGTAGCGCTCCGTACCCAGATCGAAAAGAACGGCGGTGTCCCAACCACTGCCGAGGCGTTGCCGACTGAGCGCGAGATTGAGCTTGAAGATGCGGTGGCTCAACTCACGCGGCAGGTCGCTCAGCTTCAAGTCGAGCGCGAAACCGCCCTGAAAACGTCCGCTCAGGATGAAGAGCTGAACCGCGAGCTTCAAGCGCGTGTGGACACGCTCGTCGAAGCTCATCAACAAAGCGGCCAAGAGGCCTCGGCTATGGCTTACGAAGTTGAAGCCGAGCGCCGAAGGCTGGAAGAAGAGAACGCACAGCTTAAGAGCCGTTTCGCTGCGCTTGAATCGAGTCTTACCGAACTGAACAAGGTCCGTGAAAGGTTGACCGACGAAACGGCCGACCGCGTTCAGCAGATCGACCTGCTCAAAGCTCATCTGTCGGCGCTCCAGGAGCGTAACTCGGCGCTTGAAGTGACCAATGTGATGCTTCGTGGCGAGGGGGCCTCGGTTGCCGATAGCGTGAAAGATCTCGAGCATTCGCTTCGCATGGCCGAAGACTCGCGCGCGCGATTGGAGCAGGCGAACCTCGCACTCGATGAAAAAGCGAGAGGCCTGATCGACGAACTCTCGAGCTTAAGAGTGGAGAGCGGCAGGATAGCGGGCGAGAACGAGCAGCTGGTTACTGAAACGGAACGATTAAACGCCGAGATCGCCCGGTTGCAGGGCGGCGGCACACGCATCAGCGAAGACAACGCGAGGCTGTTGAGCTTGAATGCGGAGATTGACCAGGCCCGATCTCGCGCCGAAAAAAGAGCAGATGAGCTCGAACGAGTTCACGCTGAGTTGAGTCGGCAACTCGAGGAGTCTCGCGCGTCTGTCAGCGGGCGTCTTGCGGAACTCGAGCGGGAAAATGCGCTGCTCATCCAGACTCGATTTCAACTCGAAGGTGAGGTGGCTGGGCTGACCTCTCGCGCCATCGAACTTGAACGGGAAAAAGCAACGCTGAGCGAGACGAACGCGCAGCTTCAGGAGGTGGCCTCTCAGTTTGAGTCACTTACCGCGCGCTTAGAAGACAGCGCGCTGAAGCTTCGCAGCCGCGCTGAGGCCGGCGATGCCGCGCGAGGCGAGCTTGAACAACGCAACCGCGTTCTGGCAGAGCAGAATCGACGGCTTACTTTGGATGGCCATACAAAGGCACGATTTCTCGCAAACATGTCTCATGAGCTTCGAACGCCGATGAATGCGATCATCGGGTTCACGTCGCTGCTGCTGGACGACCGCTCGCTCCAGATGACCGATCGTCACCGGCGAAGCCTCGAACGTGTCTCGCGAAACGCGCGCGACTTGCTGGAGCTAATCAACAATGTACTGGATCTTTCAAAGATCGAGGCCGGCCGCATGGACGTTTATTCCGAACCGGCCGACGCGCGAGATCTAATTGAAAGGGCGATGGCGGTCGTGGAGCCGCTTAAGGAATCTCGCCCAATACAGCTCAGCATCAATGTCGAAGACGGCCTGCCGGCGATGCACACCGATCGAACAAAGCTTCAGCAGATTCTCATAAACCTGCTCTCAAATGCGATCAAATTCACTCGCGAAGGCGAAGTCAGAGTAACCGCCGAGCGAGTGTCCGCCGAACGCATTCGAATCGCCGTTATCGATAGCGGGGTCGGTATCCCGGAATCTGAAGTGACGCGAATCTTTGAGGAGTTTCGCCAGATTGCGAATGCCGGCCGAGGTTCAAGATCGGGGACCGGCTTGGGCCTTTCGATTACCCGTCGCCTGGTGGAACTGCTCGGCGGCGAAATAAACGTCTCGAGTCGCGAAGGGGAAGGTTCGGTCTTTGCCGTGACCTTGCCGTTTGATATTGAGGGGCGTGTTGCTCCGGCGGTCGAGACTGACATTCCGCTCACCGACCCGGAACGCACCGCGCTTGTAATCGATTCAGATCCTGGTTCGCTTTATCTCACTAAGAAGTATCTTGCAGAGGCGGGGTATTCAGTCGCGGTAACCGACGATCCGGCGCGAGGAGTTGAAATCGCCGGAATGGCAAAGCCGGCGATCGTTACGATTGATCTCGACGCGCTTGACGGCGACGCAGAAATAATCGAGCGCATTGCAAATAGCCACAAAGAAGGCACGATTGTCGCCTTTTCATCCGATGCCGGGGTCGAGGGCCGGGCGCTAAGCGCAGGCGCGAGAATCTTTCTGCGCAAGCCGATCGATCGAGCCGCCTTTTTAGCGGTTCTTGCTCGCGCAAAGTTGCCCGAACAGAAATGCGTGCTGGTCGTCGACGATGATCCGGATGCGCTTGATCTTGCTGTTGCGATGATCGAAGGCGGCGGCGGATACGATATCCAGACGGCGACTAACGGCCGCGAAGCACTAGAGGCGATTACCAGGCGACGGCCCGATGCGATAATCCTCGATTTGATGCTTCCTGAGATGGACGGCTTTGAGGTCGTTCATCGAATGAGCTTGAATCCTGATTGGCGGAGCATTCCGGTGATCCTGTTAACGGCGCGGGATCTGTCCCACGAAGAACGGCGCGCGCTGGACATTGGAACGGCGCGAATAATTCAAAAGGGAAGCTTCAGTCGGGATGAGTTGCTTGCAGAGATCAGGGGCGCTACTGGTACGACCGAAGCGGTAACGGTGTAGTCCGTAGTCAATAGTCCGTAGTCCGTAGCCATAACATCCAGCTAATACGACCACCAACTTTGCGGTTTAGTCCGTAGTCCGTAGCCCGTAGCCTAACATCCACTCAAATACGACCACCAACTTTGGCGCCACGAACTACTGACTAGGCAAGTCGTTGGTCATGCACTTTTTTCATTATCAAGGATCTCTCGACACTTAATAGTTACGGACTACGGACTACGGACTACGGACCACGGACCCCGGACCACTCCTTACCGATTCTGATTGTCGTGCTTCTGTTTATATATCCTGCGGCTGGTTTTGTTTTCTCGTCGTTGAAGCTTGGCTCTTTCCTTGACTGTAACCCTGCCGTCGGATTTCGCCTTGGCTTCCAGGGCGTGAGTCTTGGCTTGTCCGGCCTCGAGCTTCACGGCTTCTCTTTTGGTCAGCGTGCCGCTCTTTACGCCTTGCTTGATCCGTTTCTGCTGCCTTTTCTCACGATTGTCAACGACCGGCGTCTTTTGCGCCATCGCGCTTAGACCGAGTCCCAGAACAAACGTCACCGCTAACAAAATGCTGACTATTCTCTTCACAGTGTCCTCCTGATGGGGTTGATGGTGCGTTGCCCGATTAATATAGGGCAACAAATAAAAATGGTGAAGTGAGGAACCGGTCTTCACTTCACCAACTTGGAGATAGAACTAGTTTTACGGATTGCGATCCTGGCCGTCGTGAGTTTGACGGTGGATCCGGCGGCTCTCTCGATTCAACCCGTGCTGAAGCCGGGCCCGCTCGCGCGGACTCAAGTAACCGTCCGCTCTTGCTCTTTGCTCGTCTCGCCTGATCCTCGAAAGCCCGCCTTCCAGTCGCCTTGCTTCGTTCCAGGTTAGCTCCCCGCTGCGAATTCCTCGAAAGATGCGTTGCTGCTCGCGATGCTGTCGCGCGTTTATGCCGCGATGCCCGGCCATCGAAACTACGCTGGCTCCGAGCACTATCACAGCCGCTACACAAAAGCTCACTAACTTTTTCATAAATTACCTCGTTTAAGACTCGAGGCTTCCGTCTTACGTTGGTTAAGACGAAACGGAAATCGCGAAGGTCGGAATATTTTATTCGTCGGCTCCGGAACCGCAATCGAACCGACGGTCACTGATCGAACTTGACTTAGTCGTTGGCTCCAGTCAGCCTAGCTGATCACCTA
>DASRIZ010000371.1:0-3205 GCA_035649735.1 Blastocatellia bacterium
TCGTGCTTAGACGTGCTATGAGGATTAATAATCCTCGTGTCTTCTTTTTCGTTTATGTTTCCTAGACACCGAATTCTGTGGCGATGCCGCCGGAGACTGGGCTGCCGTCTGAGAGGTCGATGGCTACCTGCAGCAAAGCTGTCACTGATCAAGCCAAGTCTCATCTGGGACTTCGGTACCTACTGCATCGGCGTTGGAAGCTAGCGTGGTCGGCCCCTTCTGGTAGGCAACGCCCGCAGGTGTCAAGTCTCCGTCTTGGTAATAGAGCGAGGTCCTGTCGCTGCCGTCTTTCATCCACGGGGGCAGAGAGAACCAAGCATAGCGCTCCACGAAGGGAAGTGTCTCGAGCATCTGGATGGACTTCGATGCGAACTTTGCCTGCTGCTCCCAGCTAGGATAAGTGGGCGGGTTACTCCAGCGGATGAGACTGTATTCCGTGAGCCAGATTGGAAGCTGGAATTTATGATGTACGGCCTGGAGAAAATTCTTGAGCCTGTTGACAGCGCCGTCGATGTCGAAGTTTTCTCCGTACCAGTGAACGCACACGAAATCGACGCGATAGCCGCGTGCCTTGGCGCCATCCATGAACTGTTCGAGCCAGCTCCCCGACGAGGAAGGATCCGCCGCCGTGGCCGGGCTGCCGACTCGCATGCCGGTCGCTGTCAGGTGGCGCCAGAGGTCCAGCGCCTGCTGCACCGTCATGTTGGCCTGGTCCGGTTGGTCGGGTTCATTGAATCCGAGCAGGACGGAACCGCTCTTCTTTGCTAGCTCCAGCTGCTTGGGTTCGATGAATGTCTCGCCCCATATCATCGGGACGAACTCCACCCTGTCGGGTTGGGTGATCGGCATTGGGTGCGGTTGCCAGGTGTAGAACCAGGACACGTTGATCTCGGCGATTGCCCTGTCCACGTGCGGAAAGTACCAGGCGCCGACCCCTTTTTTCGGAGAGGTGACAACGCCGCATCCGGTTACGAAAACGCAACTGACAAGAAGAAAAATTCCCCAGAGCCCGGCTGATTGTGGTGCGTCTCTGGGCCTCATCTTTCCAATGTTTCTGTAGGCAAACGTTCAGATTTGCCCCTGTGTCCAAATCGGATCTTAAAGCGAATGACAAGTTACTGAGTTACGCAAGTCCCGACTTAGTCGATTGTCGAGGCGTGCTCGCCCGGCACCACAAAACTCTAGATCGAATGGCTCGATCCAGTCAAGAAAAGTCTCTCGGCGTCGGTTTCCTGTATGTCGCGACGTGCGGGAGTGGGAAGAAGTACACGGTTTCCGCAGCGGTTGACACCGAACTTCATTGTCTACTAGGCTCTCGAACCAGAGTGCATTTTAATCAGCCTCCGTTCACATTAGCCGCTGAAAGTCCTCCAAAGTAGGAGTCAGGAGAACCCACATGACTCGACTTGGGGTCTCAAAGAAGAAAAAAAGTCCGCGCGCCGCCGAACTCAGCCAACTCGAAAAAGAATTACAGCGCGTCACCGAACAGCTTGAATTTCGCGACCGAGAGCTTGCCGCGGCTACAGAGCAACAGACCGCGACGAGTGACATTCTTGAGGTTATTAGTAGTGCACCAACTGATTTACAGGCGGTATTTGATACGATCGCCGAGCATTCGGTTAAGCTCTGTGGTGCTCTCTTCAGTTCTGTCTACCGGTTTGACGGCGAGCTGATCCACATGGTGGGTCACCACAATTACTCTCCCGAAGCCCTGGAGCGATCCCGGCAGCTCTTTCCAACCCGGCCGGGCCGACATCTGTTCACAGCACGAGCAATCCTCGATCGCTCAGTTATCCACGTTCCGGATGTGACGAATGATCCCGACCATACTGGCCGCGACATCATGGAGAGATTGCGCTTCCGAAGCGTGCTATCGGTACCGATGCTACGGGGTGACGATCCGATTGGCGCAATTACAGTTTGGCACGCCGATGTCGGGCCGTTCTCGCAAAAGCACGTGGCCCTGCTTCAGACCTTTGCCGACCAGGCTGTCATCGCGATTGAGAACGCCCGCTTGTTTCAGGAACTCACGCATAGGACCGCGGAACTCGAAACATCTAACGTCCAATTGACCGAGGCGCTGGAGCAGCAGACGGCGACAAGCGAAATCTTGGGCGTCATTGCCAGCTCGCCGACTGATATTCAACCGGTGCTCGACGCTGTGACCGAGAGTGCCGCGCGGCTTTGTAACGTTACAGATGCCCTGATCGCTCGCATCGATGGGGATGTTCTTCTTCCGGCCGTGGCGAAGTATGGGTCGATTCCGACGGTCGAGGCTATGCGAATCACTCGTCGCACGCCCGTAGGCCGAGCTATTATTGAGAGAAAAACGACGCATGTTCACGACCTCCAAGCAGAAGTCGAAACTGAGTTTCCGGATTCCAAGACTCGGCAGGCAATCTCAGGCGCTCGCACCATGCTTGCTACGCCCCTGCTCCGTCAAGGGACGGCAATCGGGGCAATTGTAATCCGCCGCATGGAGGTCCGCCCTTTCTCCGATAAGCAAATTAAACTGCTAGAGACGTTTGCCGACCAGGCAGTGATCGCCATCGAGAATGTGCGGCTGTTCAAGGAAATCCAGGAGCGCAATGCAGAGTTGCGCGAGGCCCTGGAGCATCAGACGGCAACGGCAGAGGTGCTCGGCATCATCAGCCGATCCCCCACCGACGTGCAGCCAGTGCTCGACGCCATTGTCGAGAGCGCCGCGCGGGTTTGTGGGATTGATGACGTGCTGTTACGACTCCGCGAGGGGAACGTTATGGTTATGCGGGCTCATTTTGGTCCCATACCCATACCAATGAGCCGCGTAGAGATCAGTATTGATGAGCCATGGTATCGCTGGATGCGAGAGCACGGCGCGCTCCACGTTCCCGACGTCCGCGCGGCACAGAATGATTTCCCGACGATGGGTTCCGCCGGCGACTGGCGCACCATCTTGTTCGTTCCCCTTCGTCAGCAGGGGGAACTCGTTGGAACGCTGATCGCACGTCGCACCGAGGTGCGCCTCTTCACCCCGGCTCAAATCAAACTCCTCGAAACCTTCGCTGACCAGGCAGTGATCGCTATCGAGAACGTCCGTTTGTTCCAAGAACTCAAGGAAGCATTGGAGCAGCAAACTGCCACGAGTGAAATCTTGGGCGTTATCGCCAGCTCACCGACTAATATTCAGCCGGTGTTGGATACGATCGCAGAGAGCGCTGCACGT
>DASRIZ010000372.1:0-9338 GCA_035649735.1 Blastocatellia bacterium
CTCTTTTCGAACGAACCTGACGGGAGCCATAAACCGATCAACGGACTTCCGGCGAGCAACTTCAAGAAACGGCGCCGCGACCCGGTGCGATCTGTAGATGTGTCCACTATGTACTCGTGTTATCGGAATGCAGAAATCTGGGCCAAGCCAATCGTAGCGTAGACTGTCCAGTCTGCGCGCTGATTCCAGGTGATACGATCTCTCATGCGCAGACTGGACAGTCTACGCTACGAGGAGCCTATCATTCACTGATGCGGTCGCCGCGGAACGTTCCGGTTGAGGTGTCATACAGCGCGGGGTTGCGGTCGTTTATCGTGTCCCACATCACAATCACCGAACCCTTCTTTATCAGAATGCCGCCGTCCTTAACTTTTCCCTGAAGAATCAACGTTCCGCACGGACCGTCTCCCGGACACGGCAACTCGTAAGTGATCGAAACGCTTTTGCCGGTTTGACGCCATGCAGCCCCGACCGTTCTTCCGGCTTCGTCGGTCATGTTTGCGCGCCCGTGAAGACTGGCGCCACGAGGAGAAACATCCAGTGTGACGTTGAACGTGCGAGTAACCGTGCTGCCCGGAGCTTCGGGAATCGTGATCCGCAGCACCCAACGTCCCGCGAGTTCTTTGCCGGCAAACGCGGGGGACGCCGAAGTAAGTAGCAAGGCGACCGTCGCCAGGGCGTATACCAGCTTTTGTGAATGACCTGGCCGCGGCATCAATTCGAGCCTCCACCAACCCGATTGCCAACGAATGAGAAAGTCCAGGTGTCGTAACCCGTAGGCGTGTTGTCATCATTCAGATTAAAAAACGCGGTCATCGTACCGCGTATCTTGTCATCGTTAACGAAGTTGCCACGCATCACTATGGAGCCACAAGGACCATTTGAATCAGGACACCACAACTGGAAGGTGCTGCTAAACAGGTCACCGTCAATCCGCCAAACGCCAAGCGGGTGGACGTTGGCGCCGACATCTTCACGCAATACGATGCCGGTTCGAAGGTCACCCTGCTGCTCGAAAATCATGTCGCGGTCGGGAAAACCGAGGGACACGCCCTTCGGCGAGGCCATCTGACCATTAATAGGTTTCGAGGTGACGATCCATTCCCCGGCTAGCGACCTCTCGGTTTGCGAACGAGCAGTTGAACTACCGATCGAGGAGATCGTCACCGCAAAAAAGATGACTCCGAGCGCTACAAGTTTTGTGTATTTTCGCATTTCGATGCTTCCGAATGGATTAATGAAATACTATGCGACGGATCGAGTCAAGGCTTTACGCTGTTCAACCTTTTGCACACTTTTATGCCGGCCTTGTAACCGTCGCGAACTCAGAAGCGTTTATCAATGGTGTTGCCGGTTGCTTTAGTCACAGAGTAGTAGACTGTCCAGTCTGCGCGGAAGTCGGTCGTCGCAGACTGAACCGACTACGCTACGGTCCCGGCGCTCAATTGAATAACTTTGGAGGTTAGATTAATGAAAACACGAACGGCGTTTGCGGTGGTTTCACTATTGATGTTTGTCTTCTCTGTATCGGCACAGGACGGTGGAAAGCCGAAGCTCACGATTCCGTCCCTGGAACACTCTTTTGGTTCAGTCAAGGCGGGTACGCCTCTCACTTACTCGTTTCAGATCAAGAATGAAGGGAAAGTGGATCTGGAGATCAAAAGCGTGAGCCCGTCTTGCGGATGCACCACGAGCAAGTACGACAAGGTCATTGCTCCCGGTAAGGTCGGCACGGTTACGCTGGCGGTCGACAAGACCGACACCTACAAAGGTGAAATAACAAAAACAGCAAGCGTTACGACAAACGACCCCGAGCATCAATCATTCACGTTGACCCTGCGCGCGAACTTTACAGAATAGGATGTCCGACAAACTGAAGTTTTGTTGCTGGAGATTGGACATTTCGGTCGGCATTTTCAACAACACGATAACCGCGTAGCGGTGGCCTATCGATAGGCCACCGCTACGCGGTTACCAACGCAGTTTGTCGGACAACGGCCGGTTAAAGGAGCCGGTGCTCCTCGCGGGCTGCAAACCCGTTGGGGACACGTGAAGTGTCCCGGTCGGTTCAACTCCGAACCCGGTCTTAACCATCCCTCCTTGCTTACCCGCGCTTTTGGAATGACGATAACAAAAAACTAATACCTCCCGAGGCGGGACTTGTAGTAAGATGACAGCCCAATGACTCGACCGGCGCACTCTCGATTAGCAAGACTGCGGGCGCTCTGTGCAGCCCTGTTCTTGCTTGTTGCTGCAGTCGCAACGCCGGCCAGTCTTGCGACCCAAACGTCGGATGCTTGCGGGATGGCTTGCTGCGTGAGGGATGGCTTCTGCTGCTGCACCCCCCATCGCGCCTCGGTCAAAGGTCAAACCCCTGATAACAAACCTCGCTTAAGCGAAGCTGAGCTGGCTCCTTCGTGTCCCGAGGACTGTTCGCCCGCGAGCCGATCTTCGAACCTGCTTCGCAACCACTTTCGCGCAGGCGCTCCTCTAATATTCTCCGACGAGCCGAACATTACATTTCCTGAGCATGTCGTGGCTGTCCGAAACCTTGCCGACGGCGGTTCATCGGCTCCGCGCGCACCTCCCATCTCCACGAACTTCTGAAAACTTCCCGACGCGTTGGTTTCCAATCAGCAGTGCCACTTGGCCGTAAAGCCAGGCTGCCTGACTGGTGGGCGGACGTGGTGTCCGAAAAAAGCTAACGCGTTCATGCAGTCTTTTTCGAATCGGGAGGGGAATCATGAAGTCATGGAGACTGGAACTATCATTCGCCGCAGCGCTGCTCTTGTTGACCAGCTTCGGCAGCGCGATTCCGGCCTTCGCTCAGCAGGCAGTCGCATCGGCAACGCTTGCAGGCCGAGTCGAGGACTCGAGCGGCGCCGCGATCAGCGGAGCCTTAGTCGCAATAACAAGCCTCGACAAGAATCAAACCAGCTTGTCCCGGAGTGACGAGCACGGACGCTACAACTTTCTCTATTTGCCGGTCGGCAGCTACCAACTCAAGGTGGAACACGACGGGTTCCAGCCGGTCACCAGATCGCTGTCTCTTTCAGTCGGTCAGGCGCTGGATCTGTCGGTGAGACTACCGATCGCCGGACTGACCGAAACCGCTAACGTCACATCTGCGCCCGTGGTCGAGACAGTACGCACCCAGGTCGCGGAGACGGTGTTGTCGCGCGAGGTTGAGGATTTGCCGCTGAACGGGCGGAACTACCTCGACCTTGCCGCGCTAACTCCCGCGGTGTCACGCGCCAATCCCGTTTCCAACCAGCGGTTTGCTGAAACATCCGCGGTGCCGGGCACGCAGATTTCCGTCGCCGGGCAGCGCAACATCAATAACGGGTTTATCATCGACGGGCTATCGGCCAACGACGACGCCGCCGATCTCCCGGGAACATTCTTCAGTCAGGAAGTGATTCGCGAATTCCAGGTGATCACTTCAGGCGGGATCGCGGAGTTCGGGCGAGCTTCGGGAGGAGTCATCAACGTCGTTACCCAATCGGGCACGAACATCTGGCACGCGCGCGGCTACGGCTTTCTTCGAAATCAGCGGCTCGACGCGAGAAACCCGCTTGCGCCGACGAAGGACCCGTTGACCCAGACTCAATACGGCGCTTCGCTCGGCGGTCCACTCAAACGCGATCGCACATTTCTGTTTGGGAACTTCGAACAAACGAGATTGCACAATGCCGTCGTTGTGACCATCCTGCCTTCAAACATATCGGCGATCAACACCGTGCTCGATCGGATCGGATATACGGGTCCGCGCATCAGCACCGGACTGGTTCCTACGGGCTATACGACGACTAACTTTTTCATCCGTGGCGATCACAGAATCAATCCATTGAACGCGCTGGCGGTGCGCTACAGTTTTTACGACATTGATAGTCTCAACGCACGCGGCGTAGGCGGACTAAACGCGGCGAGCCGGGGTACTGGGCTGGAGAATCGAGATCAGACGATCGCGTTGAGCGAGAGCGCGACCCTGTCGATGCGAACGGTAAACGAGATGAGGTTTCAGTACACGCGTAGCCGGCTTGGGGCGCCGGTCAACGACTTCGTTGGCCCGGCGATAACAATCTCCGGCGTCGCAAATCTCGGCACGTCGACTTCGTCGCCAACTGCCCGTGATCTTGATCTCTACGAAATAACCGACAACATAACCGCTCTCCGCGGCGCAAATACTCTTAAGCTGGGCGCGGATTTCATATACAACCGAGTGAACATTACGTTCCCCGGGGCCCTGCAAGGAGCTTACACCTTCTCATCACTGGCGAATTTCCAGGCGAGCCGCTATGTCACGTTTCAACAGGCATTCGGCGAGCCCACTTTGTTCCAATCCAATCCGAATATCGGCTTCTTCGTCCAGGACGAATGGCGCGCACATCCGGATCTAACGATCAATGCAGGGATCCGGTACGATCTGCAATTCCTGCCTGACTCGATCAAAACGGATAGAAACAATATCGCTCCTCGCATCGGTTTTGCTTATGCAGCGGGCGGTGGAAAGACGGTAGTCCGAGGAAGCTACGGTCTCTATTACGAACGTGTGCCGTTGCGCGCCACTTCAAATGCGCTGCAGCGTGACGGGACAAAATACAGAGTCGCCTCGTTCTCATTTGGGCAACCCGGCGCGCCGGGTTTTCCCGACGTGGCAACTTCGTTTCCTCAAGGCTTTCTGCCGAGCATTACGACGATCGATCCAAACATCGAGAACGCGTACACGCTTCAGGCGAGCCTGCAAATCGAACGCGAGCTTTCACCGGACACATCGCTTGCGGTCGGGTACCTGCACACGCGCGGGCTGCATCTGATTCTCTCTCGTAATGTGAACGTGCCGCGGTTCCCGGCGTCGGCGGGAGTGCCAAATCTTGGCCGGCCGAACTCGACCTTCGCCAACATCTCAAGGTACGAGGGCTCGGGAGACTCTTATTACAACGGGATGACCGTATCGTTTAACAGGCGGTTCTCGCATTGGGCCGGTGCGCGCGTCTCGTACACCTACGCAAAGGCAGTCGACAATGCCGGCAATGCGTTTTTCTTTACGCCGCAAGACAATTTCAATTTGAGAGATGATCGCGGCCGTAGCGACAATGACCAGCGACATCGACTGACGTTGAGCGGGACGCTTGCGGTGCCCGAGTCGAAAAGCGATTCGGCGTGGCGGCGCGTAGTCGAGGGCTTTCAGTTCAGCTACATCTTCAACTACGGCTCGGCCTTGCCGTTTAACATCCAGACAGGCGCCGATCGGAACTTCGACACCACCGTCAACGATCGCCCAGTGGGAGTCGGGCGGAACACAGGTGAAGGGTTTGACTTCGCCTCGTTCGATGTGCGGCTGAGCCGCCGCCTCCGCCTTTACGAGCGCGTTGGGGTGGAAGTGATTGCCGAAGCCTTCAATGTTTTCAACCGCGCGAACCTGCAACTGCCTAACAATGTTTTTGGGACGGGCACGACCCCGTTGCCTGCGTTCGGGCGCCCAACGGGCGCCAGCGACCCACGGCAACTGCAGTTCGGATTGCGATTGTCGCTGTAGTCCGTAGTCCGTGGTTTCTGGTTTCTGGTTTCTGGTTGTCGATTTTGAGACCGCCGTTGAACCAGAAACTACGGACTACGGACTACTGCCTCCTACTCAATTCATTCCCAATCGGGTAAGATGTGTCCTTTCAAACTAATCCCGAGGAGAACATTTATGAAGCGAATCAGTGTCCTATTCCCGTTAGTCATTCTTACTCTGGCTTGCATAGCCGGCGCGGCGACCGCTCAGGACGACCGCGGAAAATCCAGTCTGCAATTGGGTTCGAATGCGATCGAAGTCAATCACGGCCGGCCCGGTCTGCGAGGGCGAAACCCGGAAGCTATGATCCAGCCGGGAATGGTCTGGCGAATGGGCGCAAATGATCCCACAACCCTTTCAACCCAGGCGAGTCTGAAATTCGGCTCAAAAGTCATTCCTGCCGGCAAATTCATTCTGCAAGCAAAATATGTCGAGTCGCAGAAGTGGCACCTGTTAATCCAATCCGAAGGCGGAGAGACCGTAGCCGAAGTTCCCTTCAGTTTGCAGAGGCTTGATAAGCCGGTCGAATACCTGACGATCACCCTGGAGAAGAAAGACAACGGAGGCAGATTGCTTCTGCAGTGGGGCACACTCGCACTCGCGACGGATTTCCAACCTGCAGCGATGACCGCCTCTTCTGCAGACAGTGGCAAGTGGAACGAGTTGAGTGCGTTCCACGAAGTGATGTCAGCAACCTTCCACCCGATGGAAGAAGGCGATCTCAAACCGATACGCAGCCGAGCGAAAGAGCTGGCGGAAAAGGCAATTCAATGGGCCAACTCAACGCCGCCCAAAATTTATGAGCAGCCTAAGATTAAGGCAAATTTGGCAAAATTATCTCGCGAGGCGACAGGCCTTGCAGCTCGGGTTGGAGAAAACGCAAGCGATGCCAAAGTCAAAGAACTATTAACCGCGCTGCACGATCGTTTTCACGAAATAATAGGAATGTGCAGTGAAGCTAAGAAGCAGCATCAATAAGTCATCTACGAATTCGGTTGAGATTTGCGCTTCGGTTTGCCGTTAAGCAAAGGACTTCCCGCGAATGAGAGCCGTGCATCGATCCTTCTGGACCGTTGTTTTGGTCGGGGTCCTTTTTTTCGTCGTTCACGGACAGATTCAGAACGGTACGGTCACCGGCGTGATTATCGATTCAGCCGGGGCCTTTATCGCAAACGCCGTCGTGAGACTCGATCACCCGGTCAACGGACAGCGATATCAACTCATCACCGGAAACGCCGGGGAATTCGTCTTCAACAACGTCCCCTTCGATCAGTACAATCTGCGGGCGACGGCCAGCGGATTCGAGGCTATTTCACAGCCGGTCATGGTGCGCTCGAACCTGCCGGTCAAAGTTGAGATCCGGCTGACGGTAGCCGGCGCCAACACATTGGTCGAAGTAGGCTCGCAGGATCTGATCGAGCGCGACTCCTCCAGCTCAGCCACGACCATCGGCGAGCGTTCTATCCGTCATACGCCGCGCACCAACAGAAATCGGCTGCTGCAAGAGCTGGTAGCCACCTCTCCCGGCTCCACCACTGAAAACAATGGACTCGTTCACGTGCGCGGAGTGGATGACGGGATCTTGTATGTGATAGACGGAATTCCAATCGTCGATCGGCTCGACGCTGTATCCGCCAGCCCGATCGATACCGGCACTATAAATTCAATGCAGGTGATCACCGGCAATATACCTGCCGAGTTCGGCGGCCGCGCTGCAGCCGTCGTAATTGTGCATCCGAAGTCCGGTATAGATTCACCATTGGTCGGCGAGATTACAACGGGCGCCGGTGATTTCAAGACAGACGAGATCGCCGCAGGAATTGGCAGCCGGATAAAGCGCGACGTTGGCTTCTACTTTAACAGCGCGATGCATCGGTCGGATCGATTCCTTGATCCGGTCGATTTAAGAAACTTCAATAACAGCGGCGGCGGCGTTAATCTCACCTTACGAGCCGACTGGCATCCGACATCGAGAGACACGCTGATAATAAACGTCGCCGGCAACGGCTCTGATTTCAATGTCTCAAACGATCTCGATCAGCAGCTGACGGGCCAGCGACAGAAGCAGAAGCTGCGTGACAATGCTCAATCGTTCACGTGGCAACACATCTGGAACACACGGACCGTCACCGATCTCGCTTACTTTCGGCGCGCTCACAAATCAACGCTGACCAGCAACGAATTCGCGTTGCCGCTGTTTGCGGAGCAGGAAAGACAGCACGCCCGTCACGGGTTGCTTGCGAGCATCACCCACGAGCATCGCGGACACAATCTCAAAACCGGAGTCGAATTTCAGCGTGTATCCCCGCGAGAGTTCTTCACCTTCTTCGTGACCGATGAACAAGAGGCACAAGAACGCGAGATCACCGACAAGGTTATCGCCTTTGACGAAGCTAACCCGTTTATCTTTCGCGGGCACCTCGCCCGCAATAATTATTCAGCCTATGTTCAAGATGCTTTCTCGTTCATCAAGAACCTTAGTCTGCAGGTGGGGATACGTTATGATCATTCCCGTCTGTTGGTTTCAGCGCAGCAGTTGAGCCCGCGTCTCGGCGCAGTCTACTTCATACCAAATTCAAGGACGGCAATCCGCGCATCCTACAACCGTCTTTATCAGCCGCCACAGGTTGACAACCTGCTTCTTTCCGCATCCGATCAAGCCGGGCAACTTTCACCGTTCGCTACTCCTGAAGGCGGAGGAAACGCCGCGATCAAGCCGGAACGGAGTTCGGCCTGGGAAGCGGGGTTCGCGCAGGATGTGGCCGGGTTGTTCAAGCTGGACGCAGCATTCTGGTGGCGCAATTTTCGCAACGTCGGAGACCCCAACGTCTTCTTCAACACCACGATCATTTTCCCGAACAGCGTCGCTGAAGGCTATTCACGCGGCCTGGATGTGCGCCTCGACATGCCGGAACGCAGGGGATTTTCGGGTTATGTGAGCTACACCAATCAGCGCGTCCTTCAGACCGGGCCAATCAACGGCGGGTTGTTTCTCACAGATGAGTTTATCGAAATCGGACCGGGCACCAAATTCATTCCGGATCAGGATCAACGCAACACCGGGTGCTTTGCGATCAACTATCAGGATCGCCGTTCACGCTTGTTGCTGAGTCTATCCGGGCGTCACGAAAGCGGAGTGCCACTGGAAGTCGATGAGGACAGATTGGAAGAGTTGAAAACAGCTCCGGGAGCGGAGCTCGTCAATTTCGATCGCGGCCGCGTCAAGCCGCGAACAACTTTCAATTTCGCTGCTGGTCTTACGATTTTCAACCGGGATCGAATCGCGAGCTCAATCCGATTCAGCCTTGAGAACATGTTTGATCGGCCGTTCGCTTACAACTTCGGCAGTCCGTTCGAAGGCACTCACTTCGGCACCCCAAGAAGATGGAGCGGAACGCTTGAATTCACCTTCCACTGATTCTTGCCCCCTGCTTGTTTGACGTCGCGAGGCTTCGGATCGAAGGGACGTCAAGCACTCGAATCCCATCCGCTGGTGATTCAATCGAGTGAAGCAAAGCTGCAATCAAATCCTCCAAAGTCACGAGCCCCAGCCGCCTTGCGGTCGCACTGGTTGAGGGAATTCGCTCGAACACCCAGTACATCGGCACCAGCGCGTAAGGCCAGCGGTGTCCGGGTCCAAGAACGTACCACGGACGCAAGATTGTCGCCGCGAGCTCGCTCTCGCGAATCATGCTCTCACCTTCGGCGCGCGCTGCCTGGTATGCCTTCATCACTGGCGACGGCTGCGCGACACTGACATAGACGAAGTGCTTTACGC
>DASRIZ010000373.1:0-16375 GCA_035649735.1 Blastocatellia bacterium
AGCGAGATTGAACCAGCCAACGCAACACCGGTCGCGGGGTTAGGGCTTGCGCGAATCATGAAGGGTGAAAAGGACGGGCTGAAAGATATCGAGCGGGCGGTAAAGCTCGAGCCCAACAGCGGGCTACCTCATCTGAATCTCGCAATTCACTATGCTCAGTCTAAAAACAAAAAAGACTGGTCTAAAGCCGAAGAAGAGTTCAAGAAGGCGATTCAGCTGAACGCACAGAATCTCGAGTTCCAAAACAGCGCCGCCGAACGAATGCTGGCAGAAGTGCAAAAGAGAAAGCGTTAGACCTCGAATTCGACACCTCATTTGGAGTGCGCCGCCCTCTTCCGCATTCAGCGACATTCGCATGTGTGGCGGCGCTTTCGTAGTGTGGCGTGAGGCCCCAGGAAAACCTATAGGGTTCGTCGCGGGCCGACGTTTCCACTAGCCTTCGAGCCCATGGCTTTATCCTTCGCTAAGGTACAACGCTCTAGAGTATTCATGAGTCCTTGCACCACACTACGAAAGCGCCGCCACGCATGCGAATGTCGCTGAATGCGGAAGAGGGCAGCGCACTCCAAATTAGGTGTCGAATTCGGTTGCCGCTCGCGCTTTGACCCCAGTCCCGCTTCGTGATACATAACTTCCTCATTCCTTTGAGTACTAATTTGTCCGGAGGCCAACCATGTCAACACGAATAGTTCTCAGTGTGCTTCGTTATCGCGCCGCTCTGGCTCTTGCGGTCCTGATTCTTGCCGGGCTCGCGGCTCTCACAGCAACGAGAGTCACATCGGCAAACGGAGTACCGACTCGTCTGCTGCGCTCGCCGACGATTAGCGCGACACACATAGCATTCGCCTACGCGAACAATATCTGGATCGTTGAGCGCGCGGGCGGGACCGCTCGCCGGGTTACCAGCTTTCACGGGCAAACCTTGAACCCGCATTTTTCACCCGACGGAAAATGGATCGCCTTCAGCGGTGAGTACGCCGGCAACAACGACGTTTACGTGGTCCCGTCCGAGGGCGGCGAGCCAAAGCGTTTGACCTGGCATCCCGGCAGTGATTTGGTCCAGGGTTGGACTCCCGACGGAAAAGCGGTGATGTTTGCATCCTCTCGCGCGACCTGGGCGCCAAGCGGCGCGCCGCGCTTCTGGACCGTACCAGCGTCCGGCGGAGTCGAAGCACCAATGGCGTTGCCGCGAGCGTATCAGGGTAAGATCTCCCCGGACGGTTCACGAATCGCCTACCGGATGAACAACTCGTGGGATGACGAACGCCGCAACTATCGCGGGGGTCAAAACCGCCCCATCTGGATCGTAGACTTGAAGACTTACGACCTGGTGTCCCCGCCCTGGACCGACTCAAAAGATGTAGATCCCGCGTGGGTGGGCGACACGGTTTTCTTCATCTCTGATCGAGACGGCGTCGCCAATGTCTGGTCCTTTGACACCAAAGCAAAGCGGCTGGCGCAAGTCACCAGATTCAACGATTTCGACGTCAAGACATTGGACTCCGGCGCCGGCACGATCGTCTTCGAGCAAGCCGGTTACGTCCACGAGCTAGATCCCAGAAGCGGCAAAGAGCGCATTGTAACCATTACCGCAACCGGTGACTTTCCATGGATGATGCCACGCTGGGAGGACGTCACCAGGTCGATGAGCAACATGGCCCTCTCACCGACTGGCAAGCGAGTTGTAGTCGAAGCGCGCGGCGAGATCTTCACGATCCCGGCCGAAAAAGGCGACGTGAGAAATCTTACCAACTCGAGCGGATCGGCTGAACGCGATCCGTCGTGGTCCCCGGACGGAAAATACGTTTCGTATTTCAGCGACAAATCGGGCGAGTACAAGTTAGTAGTCGAGTCTCAGGAGGGCATTACTCCGCCGCGCGAGATTACGCTCGAGAACCCCACGCATTACTACACCCCGTCGTGGTCTCCTGACTCGAAAAAGCTGTTGTACTCCGACACAAACTTGCACGTGTGGGTGCTCGACGTTGAGACCGGCAAGGCTAAGATCGTCGGGAACGATCCGTGGATGGTTCCGCAGCGTACGCTAAACCCGGTGTGGGCGCCCGATTCGAAGTGGGTTGCCTACTCGAGCAGATTGAAGTCGATGTATCACGCGATCTTCATAAGCAACGTCGAAACCGGCGAAACAAAGCAGGTCACCGACGGGCTGGCCGACTCGACCTGGCCCGTGTTCGATGCAGGCGGGAAGTATCTCTGGTTCATGGCGTCAACCGATTTCGGGCTGCGTTCGCAATGGCTCGATATGACTTCATACGATCACGACGTGACCTTCGGGCTCTATTGCGCGCTCCTCAAGAAAGGCGAGCCGAGCCCGCTTCTGCCCGAGAGCGATGAGGACAGGGGTGTGGGAAGCGCGCCGACACCGGGTGGTGGCGGCGGCGGTGGGTTCCGGGGTGGCCGCGGTGGAGCGCCTGGAGCTGGAAGCGATGCCGCCGCGGCTGATGCCGATCAGGCTCCGCAAACACCGAGAGGTCCGCGTACGCCGGTGACTGTTCAGATCGACTTTGACGGACTGCATCAACGCATTATATCGGTCCCTGGTATTCCGGAGCGGCAATACTCGGAACTGCGCGCGGGCGTTGCTGGAACGGTCTACTATCTCGAGGCGCCGGCCGGTGGTGGCGGCGGACGTGGCGGTGGCGGCGGGTTTGGCGGCGGCGGCAGCACGCTGCATCGCTACCGGCTGAGCGATCGTCGCTCAACGGCGTTCGTAACGGGCGTGGCGAGTTACGAAGTTAGTGCGGATGGTCACAAACTGCTTTACAGATCTGGTGGCGGTGGAGGAGGCGGGGGACGAGGACCCGGAGGTCAAGCGGGAGCGGCGCCGGGGCCGTCATTGTTTATCGTGGATGCTGATCGCAACGTTCCCCAGCCCGGGCAGGGACGGCTTACCGCTACGTTGCGGATGTACCTCGAGCCAAAAGAGGAATTCAAGCAGATATTCAACGAGGGATGGCGCAATCAACGCGACTACCTGTACGTGCAGAACACTCACGGTGCTGACTGGCCGAAGATGAAGGAGATGTACGGCCAATTGCTACCGTATGTAAATCATCGCGCGGATCTCAACTATCTGCTCGATAACATGGGCGCTGAGATCGCGGTCGGCCACTCTTATGTGCGCGGCGGCGACATGCCCGATGTGCCTTCATCGCCTGGTGGTTTGTTAGGCGCGGACTTTGCGGTCGAGAACGACCGATACAAGATCACCCGGATCTATGACAACGAGAGCTGGAACCCTGATCTTCGGGCGCCGCTCGCGTCACCGGGCATCGATGTATCAGTTGGAGATTACATCGTCGCCGTTAACGGGATCGAGCTCAAAGCTCCTGACAACATCTATCGTCTGCTCGACGGCTCGGCGAATCGGCAGACTGTGATTACGCTGAATAATCGTCCGGTGATGGAAGGAGCACGCCAGGTGACGGTCATCCCAACGGCGAACGAGCAAGGACTGCGCACCAGAGCGTGGGTCGAAGCCAACCGCAGAATGGTCGACAAACTGTCAGGCGGGCAGCTCGCATACGTTTATCTGCCGAACACCGGACAGCCGGGTTATACCAGCTTTAATCGATATTATTTCGCCCAGCAGGACAAGAAGGGCGCGATAATCGATGAGCGGTTTAACGGCGGCGGTTCGGCGGCGGATTACATCATCGACGTTCTGCAGCGCGACTTTGACGGCTACTTCAACAATGTTGCCGGCGAGCGTTATCCATTCACCAGTCCGTCGGCGGGCATCTGGGGACCAAAGGTCATGATCATCAACGAGATGGCCGGTTCGGGCGGCGATCTGATGCCGTGGATGTTCAAGTACCGCAAGATTGGACTACTGGTCGGTAAACGCACCTGGGGTGGACTCGTGCACACTGCCGACACCCCCGGTTTTATTGACGGCGGATCGATGATAGCGCCGCGCGGCGGTTTCTTCACCCGTGACGGCAAGTGGGCGGTCGAAAACGAAGGCACCGGGCCGGACATCGACGTAGAGAACTGGCCGAAGGACGTTATCGGCGGGCGCGATCCACAGCTCGAGCGCGCCGTTCAAGAAGCGATGCGGCTGCTAAAAGAGAAGCCGGTCGATCGAGCGGCCAAGGAGCCTCCTCCGCCGACTTGGGGTAAACGACGCGCTCAGCCGTAAGACGGGTTGATGGGCTCGCGCGACATAAAGCAACTGCCGCCGGATGTGACGATACGTTCTACTCTGAGGCCCGGCGACATAGGCTACGTGATCTACCTGCACGGCACGTTGTACGCCGCGGAATACGGGTGGGATCACACATTTGAAGCCTATGTCGCCGGGCCTCTTGCTGAGTTCAGCAAGTCACACAACGATCGAGAGCGGATCTGGCTTGTCGAGAAGAACGGAAAGATTGCCGGCTCGATTGCAATAGTCGAAGCTTCGAAGGATGAAGCGCAACTACGGTGGTTCCTTTTGCATACGGATCTGCGCGGGAAGGGAATTGGCCGATGGCTCATGGATGAGGTCATCAGCTTCTGCAAAGCGAGTCAGTATTCCTGTATTTATCTTTGGACTGAAAGCTCGTTGACCGCGGCCGCAAGGTTATACGAGTCATCCGGCTTTCGATTGACCGAAGAGAACACGCACGAGTTGTGGGGAAAGGTTGTGACCGAACAGCGGTACGAACGTTCTCTGATATAAACTCCCATTAGCCGATCCCTTAACCAACCTTCAACCGGGTGCGATCAAAAGGCAATACCACCAACTTCAGTTGGTGGTTGTTTAGTTTCAACCTACGAACGGCCGACCCATCCCCCTTCGAGGAGCTACAGAGGAGAAGTGGTCCGCCTAGCACTTAGGCTCAAACTAAAGACCACCAACTGAAGTTGGTGGTATCAGTCCCAGTTTTAATCACACCCCTTCAATCCCTCTCTTGTTGGGATTCTTGCTGGAGAATCTGCGATCGGCGGGCTCAGGCTGCGCACGGTTTCGTATG
This sequence comes from Blastocatellia bacterium, assembly GCA_035649735.1. GTDB lineage: Bacteria > Acidobacteriota > Blastocatellia > UBA7656 > UBA7656 > Onstottus_A. The sequence continues at coordinate 4,980 of DASRIZ010000373.1, forward strand.
CGCATTCCGGTTTTGGTATAGGAAACAAGCCTTCGAGATCTCTCTTATCGAGCCTCCAGCGACAAACTGAAGCTTATCGGACATCGGTACTCGGTTTGCCTGTGTCGCTGCGATCGATCATTCGACTCAAGGAGAAACTATGCGAAATCCAAGAACAGGTCTTGCCTCAAGTCGCGGTCAAGGGCTCGCCCGCGCCGGACAAATCAGCATTCTGTTTCAAGCCGGAGTATCGATGATAGTTTTGCTGTTGTGCGGCGCCAACTCGAACGCGCAGTCGCAACAGTTTCAGTTTGGATTAGATGTCACAACCGTTATACCAACCGGGGACTTCAGCAAGAACGTCACTAACAATGGTTACGGGGTTGGCGGTCAGTTTCTGGTCGGACTTGGTCGAAAGCCGCTGCTGCTGGGAGTTGATGCGGCGTTCACCACCTACGGATCTGACGAACACACGGAGTCAATCAGTGAGAATATCCCTGAACTGGAAGTGAAGGTACGAACCAACAACAACATCGCGTTCACCCATCTGTTACTACGAGCGCAGCCTCGCTCCGGTAAAGTTCGGCCCTACGCGGACGCGTTGGTGGGCTTCAAGTACCTGTTCACCGATACCACGATTCTGAATGATTCGAATGAGGAGGAGCTCACCTCGTCGAAGAACCTGGGCGATTTGGTGTACAGCTACGGGTTTGGCGGCGGTGTCCAGGTGACGCTTGGCCGGGTCGGTCGAGGCGACATTTCTCTCGACGGCAAGGTGCGATATCTGCGAGGCGGCCGCGCTGAGTATTTGAAAGAAGGTTCTATTCGCAGGGAGAACGGTTCGGTGGTATTCGATGTGTTGAGCTCTCGAACCGACATGGTGACCGTGCAGATCGGGGTCACTTTTCGGTTTTGATCGCTTTGGAAGATTCTTGAAGACATAGCCGCATAAATGCGGTTGAAAGGCCAGATAGTCCTAACCTCGAGGGATCAGTTGAGCCGGGCATGACTCCGTCGGATGGACCTTATTTGCTCGCGGATCGTGTCGACGTCCGTGGCGTCTGCGGCCAGTGCAAGATACCTCTCCAGCTCCAGGATCGCGGCTGTTCGATCACCAACCGCAGCAAGGAGCAACCCCCGGTCCCGTATGTGAGAGACCGAGGCCGGATTGATCAGCAAAATTCGGTCGATTGCCGCGAGCGCCCTGCGACGGTCACTGGAGGAATAGACGCCGAGCAAGTTTGACAGCATCCGAGTCAGAATCTGTTTGTTGGTTACCGCTTCTAGGTGCTCAATTCGAAGCTCCAGTTTGCCGTCGCTCATCTTTGTTATCAGCGCGTCGCAACCTGCCGAGTCGAGCAGCCGTCCTGCGTTAAACGGATCGATGAACAGATCGCCGCCTTCCATCTCGTGCTTCGCAATGAAATGAAACGGCAACCCGACGCCTTTGACCTGAAATCCGATTCGCTTTGATACTTCGATGTAAACGACCGTCAGGGTGATCGGTATCCCGGTTCGCCGGTCGATTACCTCGTTGAGATAGCTGTTACGAGGATCGTAATAGTTTTCCCGGTTGCCGCGGAATCCGAGCTCTTCGAACAGGGTTCCCTTCATCGCGGTGATTACATCGAATGGGTCACGCGAGGCAGCGGCTCTCTGGCGCGCAAGATCCGCGAAGTGATCGAGCCGTGCGAGATAGAGTTCAATATCGAGACGCGGGTACTCCTCCGCGGCGATTAGCAACGCAGCTTCGGCCAGGTTTATCTCGGCATCTTCGCGGGAGACCATCTCGGCGAATTGGCTGCGCGCGTTACTAGATGGAACGGATGACATACGAGTGACCAAATCAAAAGGGCTGACGGTAACCCATCAGCCCAGTAGCGCGAATTAAGCCGAACTACGAACCTAGAAGCCGGAGCGGGTGCGGGCGGGTGCCGCTTTTGCGTCGGTCTTGAAGCCTGCCCACAAGAAAGCATATGAATGATCCGCTACCGATATCATGTACTCCCAGCCGTGGCCGCCGGGATACATATGGAATTCGTGCGCGAGCCCGAGTTTTGTGAGCTTTTCATCGAACGCCTTATTCGGCTCCTGAAACCCATATCTATCCTGTTCGCCGCAGTCGAAGTAAATCTTTATACCTGACTTCTTGATCGCCGCCAGGTTCTGTTCGACCACGAACACCGGGTTCGCGGCGCGAAAATACTCCTCGTCGGGGGGATCGCCAAAGATCCTCCCCACCAATTGAGCCAGAAACGCCGAGCGGCGGTCGCCGCCTGTCGGATGGGGCATTTCAGGCACCAGCGCTGCGCTGTGGGCGGTCACCGTTGAAAACATCTGAGGGTGCTTGAATGCGAGGTAGAGCGCGCCCCAGCCACCCATCGAGAGTCCCTGAATCGAGCGTGTGGCCGGCGTCCCGATTGCTCGATAAGTCTTCTCGATGTAGGGAATCAAGTCCTTGATTATCGCGTCTTCGTACTGAGCACCGTTCTTGGCGTTCAGGTAAAAGCTGTTCTCGCCGGCGGGGGCAACGATGATGAACTCGCCGATCTTGCCTTCTTCACGCAGCTTGTTGATGGCGGCGGCGACTCCGCGCTTCTCGAACTCTCTCTCGTTGCCGTTCATACCGTGAAGGAAGTAGAGCACCGGATAGCGCCGCTTTGTGTCGCTCTGGTAGCTCGGAGGCAATTGAATAGCGAATTTCAACTCCTTGTTGAGCGACGACGATGGAAGCGATCCGTACTCGACCCCCGCTGCGGGAGTCGCCTGGGCGGCCGTCGATTGCTGCGGCGCAGCCGTCTGTCGAGGCATGAAATGCGCGGCTGCGTTGGCGACAAGCGTGATCACTATCGACAGTATCCCGATGGCGAGGTGCATAAAAATGTCCATTGATTAACCTCTGAAGCGCGGTCCGTCGCTTGGAAAATTGTTGATGTTGAGATTGGCAGCTGCGACGTCGGTGAGGTCTATGATCGCGGCGGCATTGATGGCGGCGGCAATTGAGAGCGTTTCACTAATCTCTTCGGGTGTCGCGCCGGCCTGGATTGCTTTCTTCAGATGACCTTCGATGCAACCCTGACACTTGGCGACAAGTGACGCGGCGATTGATATCAACTCCTGCGTCTTTGTGTCGAGCTGTTTCTTTTCCGAGAAGTAGATTTCGCGGTAGAACTCGCCGTAAATTCGGCGCATCTTCGGCTCCATCATCGAATACGATGCCGGCTTACCGTCCTTCTTTTCTTGTGGATTGGAAACGGGGATTTCGGGCTCGGCTTCCGTCTTTGATGCCTCAGCCTGCGGTGCCAATTTGCTGTCCATTCTTGCTTTCTCCTTCGCTACATTCTTATGGGCGGGGACGGGTGCGCCCACCTCAGCGCTGCGGCCGTCTTAGCGGTATACGCGCCGGATTCAACAAAGGTCTCAAAAAAAACCGCGTATTGATACACTGAAAGAGCGCTTTGACCTCAGAATTATTAGCACATCGAAAGTTGTGATTCAACTTTTGCATACCTGTCGGACATCCGTGATTGCACTGATTCGAATAACAGGTTTCACCAACGCCGCCAAGATCCGCAAAGACGCTAAGGAATCTTATGCGCGGTTCAGCGTCGAGTATCCCTGCCCGCGCATCGCCATCGCCGCGGCAATGGCGGCTCGCGGATTCACCATTCCCCATCCCTGGCGATCGACATCAACTTGAGCAATTCTCACCGCGGTCTTGATCAACGCCAGCTTGACTTCGTGTGGCTTCAAGTCCGGGACAGCCTCCAGGATCTGAGCCGCGATTGAGGAAACGATCGGCGCCGCGAAACTTGTGCCATCGACGTGCTTGTAGTGCCCGCTGATCACGTTGTTGTCGCGGATCTTGATCCAGGCAACCTGCCGCAAGAGATACGGGGCGAGTTCGGTCGCGTGATCGAGGTCTTCGTCAACGCCGGGATGTCGTTTTATTATGTCGAGCAATTCCGAGTCTGGAGCGTTCTCCAGTTCCGACAACAACTCTGCCTGTTCCGCAGTCGGAGTGCCGGGCAATATCGGCGCGGCGATCCAAATCCCCGGCGCGATTATCTCGGGCTTTTGGAGCCCGTCTATCGTCGGCCCGTAGCTCGACCGGTACATTTGATTGTCTGAAAAGTCGAGATTGTTCCGGTCGTCCAGTCCTCCGACCGCGATCACCGAAGGCGCCGATGCGGGCGGGAGCACCGGGTGATCTCGCAAATGCCCGGAGTTGCCCGCTGCCGCGATGACCAGCAAACCTGCGCGGCTGGCCTCCTCAGCCGCCTGCGAAAGCTCGTCGGTCAAATAGCTCGCCTCGTAATCTCCGCCCGCCGATATATTGATAATTCGAATGTTGAACTCTTTGCGATGACGGATCACCCAACGAATGCCTCGCTCTATGTCCTGATGACGCACTCGCGAGGACATGCCAACTTTCACCAGCACAACGTTCGCTTCCGACGCAATGCCTCGATAGAGACCGCCCGATAGAAACCCGTTCCCGGTCGCGACTACCGATGTCATCATCCCGTGCCAGGAGGATGCTTGCGGAGTAATCAAATCGCTTTGCTTGGCGCGCTCGACAAGATTCACATACTTCAGTATTCGGTTGCGTGGCTTGGCAAGATCTGGATGCGCATAGAAGCCCGCGTCGAGAAACGCGATCGTGGTTCCGCGGCCGCGAAACTGATCAGGCGCGTCGAGTCGCATCGGGGTAGGAACGACTTTCAGCTCCTGTTCGGCAAAATGCGGAAAAGCGGCAGTCAACTCGTCGTGAAGTTGCGAGTATCGCCGAATGCAATCAAAACAGATTGGCTTGCCCGGTTCCCATTCGTGCATGTTGACCGTCAGGAGCGGGTGCAGTGATTCGTCAACGGGCGCCGCGGTAGTAATCATCCGGCCGTCAACTTTGCGGCGGCATACAGGACAGAAACTTGAGTATGACTCCATGCGATAAACCCGAGGCCAATGCGACCGGTTATTCTAGCTGCGACCGTGACCGGCTGCAAACACGCTTGCATGGTCGCACGCTTTTGCGTGTTAAAATGTTTGACAAATATGAGCGACACCAAGGAACTTGCATTTCGCTATGATCTATTTGTCACTCCTGGGTGGCGCGACCGTTTCGACACCCTGATCGATGAAAACATCAAGTTCCGGATCGAGGGTCGAATCCTGGATGTCAATTGTGGGACCGGCGCTGAGGCGGTTGAGCTGGCCGAGAAAATGCACGGGAAAGGCGAGGTGATAGGAATCGATCCGAGCGGAGAGCGCATCGAAATTGCCCGCGCGAAAGCCCTGGTAAAGAAAGCACAGGATGTGAAGTTTGAACGAGGTATTGCGTCCGACCTCCCATTCGAGAGCCACGAATTCGACGTAGTAATTGGAGATGCCTCAATGCTGCACGCGGACGAGGTTGAAGATGTGCTGAACGAGATGGTGCGAGTGGCGCGGCCTGGGGGCCGGGTCATTCTAAAGTTGACCGCTCGAGGGAGCTTTGACGAGTTTTTCTCTGTGTACTGGGAGGCGCTTTACAACATCGGCATGGCCGATGAAGTCTGGAGGTCTCTGGAGCGCCTCATAAACGAGCGGCCGACCAAGTCTGAAGCCGAGTCTCTGGTTGAGCGAACGGGATTGCGAAGCGTCGAGAGCTTTGTCAGCAAGGAAGAGTTCGACTACGAAACCGCTAACGATTTTCTAGAGGCGCCGTTGATCACGGACCACTTCCTGACCGACTGGATGGAGATCGTTCCAAAAAAAGACCGCGGCAAGGTGCTCGGTCAACTCGCGTCAATCATCGAACGCGAGAGAAATAATGTCCCGTTCGATGTGTCGATCAAAGCTGCGGTGATCACAGGACTGAAGTAGATCCGCCGGCAAATGGAGTCTCCCCACGTAGTAACGAATTTGTTCGTTTCTTTCTTGGAAAATGGGTCAACCGGCAAAGGGGATATTCCCCGATTTCAAAACGTAGACTACATAGCCACCTTGAGCAATCAAAGCCAACCCTCCGATGATCAGTCCGGCAATGGCGGATCCGCGACCGTCTTCAACGTTCTCGGCCTTCAATGTTTTTGAGGCCAGAGCGCCGAGAACGATTGCCGCGACCCCCATAAAAAGTCCGATAAACGGAAAGAAACCCGTTAGACCAAGTATCACAGCCTTGTTGGCTCTCTCCTTAGCATTTTCAATCTTGTCATACTGGCTGGCGGCGCTATTTGAACGGCTTGGACGTTTAGATTTTACGGGTACTACGGGAGTGCTGGCCGCGGAGAACAGTGTGCCCACGGTGGCTCCGCAATAGGAACAGTTTGCGACGCCCGCGCCAATCGGCATCCCACACTCATGACAGCTTTTCTTTAACGATGACATAGAGAACTTTGGGGTTTTGATATTGAGTTGTTTCGACGCCTTTTTAGCATATCCGCCCTCCCGCTTCAAGCATTGTCACTTGGGCATTATTGGTCGATAGTGATCATTACCTAGATCGCGCGCCCAAAGCGTCTCTACATCGACTCCTTCCTCGGTATCCACTACTCGAAACAGGACCTTCGCTGCTGGGTGTTCATCATTCATCACGTAAGAACCCTGAGGGCGCTAACGGCTTCTCCTGCTCCCGGCGTACCGACTCACGGGTCTAAGCGGCGAGGCGACCGAGTGGGCGCCGGCAGCTAGAATTCCGCGACGCCACGCAAAATCGAATCCCGATGATCAGGCTCGGGATGACCACGCTGCGAAGAATCGAGGAGCCTGTCGAGGAAGCTCTCTTGCCAGCAGCTCTTCGACCTCGCCCGATGAAGTCAACCGCATCGCATCCTTCATCAGCGAGCGGACGCGGGCCAGCTCGACTGAGCGGATTGCGTTCTTTACAAGCGGGATGGACGCCGGGGCGAGGCTCAAAGTTCTTACGCCCAGCCCTATCAAAGCGATTGCTTGCAGCGGGTCTGCGGCCATCTCGCCACATACTTCCAGGGGAACCTGCTGCGATTCGGCCGTTCGTACCAGGTGCGCGATCGTTCGCAGAATAGCGGGATGCAGCGGCTGATAAAGATGCGCAACGTTTTCGTTGGCGCGATCCACCGCGAGGATATACTGGATCAAATCGTTGGTCCCCACGCTTAAGAAATCGGCCTCGCGCGCAAAAACATCGGCCATCAAGGCGGCAGCAGGTACTTCTATCATCACTCCAATCGGCAGATCTGCTCTGTGTTCGACTCGAGTCTCAGCTAGTTCCTGCTTCACATCGGCGATTATGCGCTTGGCTTCTCGCAGTTCGTTTATTGTGCTGATCAACGGCAGCACGACACGAAGGCGGCCGTGAAGGTTCGCTCGCAGGATGGCTCGCAGCTGAGTGCGGAAAACATGCTCCGCTTTGAGCGAGAGTCTAATCGCACGAAGACCAAGGGCCGGATTCTGTTCAGCTTCAAAGCCTTCAAGCGTCAGCTTGTCTCCGCCGAGGTCGAAGACCCGAATGTTGGCGCCAGCCTCGCCGGTGGACGCGGCTAGCTTGCTATAAACTTCATATTGTTCGTCTTCGCCGGGAAGCTCCGGCAAACGAGTCAGAAAAAGAAACTCCGAACGATATAGCCCGACGCCCTCTGCACCAAAGAGTGCGAGAGACTCGATTTCAGTAGGCAGCTCGACGTTGGCGCGCAAGGTCATACGAACGCCGTCGGTCGTCTCGGCGGCTTGTGCGATCTCCGCGGCTGGTAGCCTGCGGCGGCTGGCGTCGCGTTTGCGTTTGGCGGTGTAGAGGCTTAGTACCGGCTTTGTGGGCCTGAGAATAACGCACCCTTCCGTGCCGTCAATGATCAGAATATTACCGGTCTTGGCCAGACGGGTGACGTCGTGGAGACCGACAACCGCGGGGATGCCAAGCGATCGTGCGATTATTGCCGAATGGGATGTCAACCCGCCGCTGTTTGTTGCGAATCCCAGAACGCGCTTGAAATCCAGTTCGGCTACGGTAGAAGGCCAGATGTTCTTTGCGACTATGATCACATCCTCGTCGAGCTTCGTCAGATCGAATTTGTCGTGACCCGATAGTATCGTGAGGATGCGGGTGGCCACGTCTTCCAGATCGGACGTGCGCTCTCGGAGGTACAGATCGGTTACCTGTTTATAAGCATCTATGGCTCGATCGGTAACTGAACGAACCGCCCATTCGGCGTTGACTCTGCGGGTGCGTATGTCGTGCTCAAGCTCTTCAATCAGCCGCGGGTCTTCGAGCATCAGGAGGTGCGCGTCGAGGATAAACGAGTGCTCGTAGCCCAGTTCTTTGGCGAGCCGGGTCTTGATCTCCTTCAGTTGTGCCCGGGCTTCCTGCAGAGCCTCGCGCAGCCGGCGGACTTCCAGTCGCGCCTGTGTGGCCGAGACTCCGATGTAGTAGAACTGATGACGACCCCGTTCATCGAGTCTGAGAACGCGTCCGACAGCTATGCCGGGGGAAGCGGGGACACCTTGCAGCTTCACGTCGCGCGAGCGAGTCACGCTAGAAGACGCCATCCGATAATTCCTCTCCGAACTTCTGTTCGACCAGTTCCGCGAGCGCACTAATCGCTCGTTCTTCGTCCTCGCCTTCAGTCTTGATTATAAGGGTTGTACCACGCGATGCGGCAAGCAACAGCACGCTGAGGATCGACTTCCCGTCCGCGGTTTCGCCGGTGTCCTCGCGAAGAAGCTCGACCGAGCTGTTGAATTGCGACGCACGCCGAACCATTCGCGCCGCCGCGCGAGCGTGAAGTCCAAGGCGGTTGGAGACTGTTACGCTACGCTCCTTCATTAGAGTTTGGCTAGCTTAACAAAATGGTACGTTTAGCTGCGTTCCCATCAGGGCGACGAGCAAGGAAGAAACAATTCTCTACCACTGGTCGGGTCAACGTTGTCCAGGCGGTGATTCGTGCTTGTGGGCCAGCTGGGTAAGCATCTTAAAGGACTCTTCAAGCTCGGCGCGCCGCACCTCGTCGCTCTCAACCTGGAGGCATGCAAATCCAACCGCTCATCCGAACCTCGGGCCAATTCGACGAGCATCTTAAAGTATTCTTGAAGCTCTGCGATTCGCGATTCGTCTTTCGCTTGTCTGGCCTCATACTTTGCTTGCTGCTGAACGAGAAACTCTATCCCTCTCTGGATCTCATCATCTGCCATTTCAGGATCCCTTGAAGAAATTGACCCAGGATTTTGATGTGTCACAGTCTAGCCCAACCACCCCCGTAAGCCAATCCTACTAGCTCAACGTCCTCGGATCGGCCGCGTCTCGCAAACCGTCCCCCAAAAAGTTCCACGCCATTACAGCCAAAAAAATAAACACCCCGGGAATCAGCACCCACGGGAAATCGATGAGCTGACGATTATTCTGTGCCGCTACCAGCATGTTCCCCCAACTCGCCTCGGGCTCCTGGATTCCGACTCCCAGAAACGAAAGCGCGACTTCGCCCAGAATGAAGAATGGAACAGACAGCGTTGCGGTCACGATAACAAACGAAAGCGTGTTCGGAAGTATATGGCGGACTATGATCCTAGAGTTGCTGAACCCCATCGCTCGCGCAGCGATAACGTATTCCTTCTCTTTTAGCGACATCACCATTCCTCGAATGACTCGAGCTTCTGTCGCCCATCCAATGAACGCCAATATTATGACGATGATCAGGTAGATTTGAGTCGAACTCATCGCCGTGCCGAATAGCTGGCGGAGGATCAGGATAAAATACAAACTCGGTAGCGCGAGCAGCACCTCTACCGTGCGCATCAACACGAAATCAGTAGCACCGCCAAAATATCCCGCGATGCCTCCCACTATCATTCCGATGATCGTGGAGATCAAGATGCCGATGATCCCAATTGACAGCGAGATCTGAGCGCCGTACAGAATGCGAGAGAAGATGTCCCGGCCGAGCTTGTCCGAACCAAACAAGAAGACGTGTCCCGGCTCGTCGACTCCAAACAGATGTATGTTGGAACTAACGACCCAGAGAATTCGATAGCTGTCCCCTCTTGCAAAAAGCCTGATTGGATACCTTTTGGTGGTATCGTCGCGATAGCTGGCAAGCTGAGGATCGACAGGAACCAGATGATACACAAAAGGCCGGCTTAGCTGGCCTTGTTCATCAAAAATATGTATCCGCCCCATCATTGGAGGATAAAACGGCAGATCGTGTCTGGAGTTGTCGTAGCTGTATGGCGCTAAGAACCCTGCCAGTATCGCGGCCGCATACATAGCCGCAAGTATCCAGAGTCCAACCATTGCAGTTCGGTTGCGGCGCAGCTTTAGCCACAGTATCTGAGAAGGTGAACGGCCGCGAGCTAAGCCGGTTGGGACTTGAGCTGGGACGCTGTCGACCGAGTCCGCTGACGAGGCTTCCAGTGAGACAATGGCCGTCTTTTCATCTCTTTCGTCCATCGAGTTACTTAACGAAGCCCTTAGCAATCAAGAGTCGAGACGTATCCGCGGATCGATAAGCGCCAATAGCACGTCCGCAATCAGGTTCCCTATCACCAGCATCAAGACCAGCATTACAACTGCCGCCATAACCAGCGGCTCATCCTTGTTTGTGAGGGCATCGAAGATCAAAGTACCAAGACCGGGCCAACCGAAAACGTATTCGGTCACCAGCGCTCCGGCCAGCAGCGTCGCCAGTGAGAAGCCGAAGATCGTCACAAGCGGATTGATTGCGTTCCCCAGCGCGTGTCGGGTCAGCACTCGCCATTGGCTCAGACCCTTGGCGCGTGCAGTGCGAATGTAGTCCTGAGACAAGGTCTCAATCATCTCGCTGCGCATCTGGCGAACATACTGCGCGAGACCAATGGTGCCCAGCACTATCATCGGAAGGAACAGATGCCAAAGGGTGTCGACGAACTTATCCCACGGAGACATCACGTCCCACATCACTTGATTGTGAATGCCTCCGACCGGGAACAACCCGGTTTTGGCTGCGAACAAAATCATCAGCAGCGAGAAAAACAGACTGGGAATAGAGAGTCCAAAAAATGAAATAAATCCGATAAGTTTGTCGATCCAGCGATTGCGATAGACGGCGGCAAGCATTCCAAGCGGAATCGCGAACACCCACGAAAAAACAAGCGCCGAGCCGGTGAGCAAAAGCGTGTTCAGAACCCGCTCTCCGATTAGCGTCCACACCGGCGCGCTCTTGGTGAACGAGAATCCGAAATCACCCCGGAGGGCGGGCCACAACCAAAACCAGTAGCGCTCGAAAACATTGTCGCTATCGAGGTGATAAATCCGCTCCATTTGAGCGACATGTTCGCGGGAGATTGACGGCATCAACCTGATCGTATCCAGGAAGTCGCCCGGCGAAGCTACAAGCAACGCTTTGGTGACGAAGGTGACTACGATGATCAGTGGTATGGCTGCGAGCACTCGCCTTATGAGGAAGGTCTTCATTTAGTCCGTGGTCCGTAGT
>DASRIZ010000374.1:0-6749 GCA_035649735.1 Blastocatellia bacterium
AGCGCGAAAGATGGGATTCACGCATTCACGTGAAGACTACGGGTTACGGTTGTACGACCTGAGAGATCTGCTGCGCAAAGACAACTTCCCTATCCTAAGTATTGACCTGCAGCCTTATGGACTCATCGGTAACCACGCGCAGGTCGTGGTGAGCATTACCGGCAGACTTATCGAGGTCTACGATCCGTTACTTGGTCCGTTGAAAACACACCATCGGGCGCTCGAAGAAGCCTGGAGGCTCGGCGGATACCTAACGATCTTGATAGAGCGGTGACAACTTCAAATCTCTCGACGACCTCAAGCGACGGAGCTAGCGGAGTTCGACTTCGCCTTTCGGTGTACGAATCGTCGCGACTAGGGCAGGCTTGGATCCAGAGTCTACGCGAATGCTCAGCCCAAGAGTTGAAAGCTCCGATTTGATTCGATTCGGATCCGGATGCTCGGCTCGAAGAGCGATGAGCACGCAATCTCTTGGCAAGCCAGTCGTTGGATGTGGGGTCTTCCCCCAGTCGATAAAGAACGGAACCAAGCCGTCGGAAGTCATTACCGTCGAAGCAGTTAAACGCCAGGACAACAAGACGCCGTCCGGACGCTTGCGGCTGCCAGACTGTATCTGCCCGAGCGCGATTCTGTGCTGCTTTGCGTTTTCAAATATGGCTTCGAGGTCTGCGCTTTTTGCCGCCCAGGTTACAAGCCGCGGAGCTTTGAGGTCGTCGATACCAAACCGTCGCGCCTGCAGAGGCTTTGGCTGATCCGGATCGGGTCCGATGATCTCCAGATACGATCCTTCGCCTAACCGGATCAGCGAATTCCGAGTTCCGCCTCCCGGGTGCTGGCCGCCGGGAATTGCTTCTACGCCTAGTAGCCGCTCGACCTGGTCCACGCCGGCGGCGAGATCCGGGGTTGCATAAACGAGATGATCAACCTTGTTCAGAAGCTCGTCTTTCATCTGCTGCTTGCCGAATGCTCCTGCGAGCAGGCACCCTGCGATACCCACGAACACGATGAAGAAGTAGGGTTTCCTAATCATAGACGAACCATCGTAGAGGTGCGCAACCGTAGCGTAGACTCGCCCAACCGTAGCGTAGACTGTCTAGTCTGCGCTGGTCTTGGCATGCGAAATATTCGCAGACTGGACAGTCTACGGTACATTCTATTCCACGTCGTAAATCTTGATTGGTTTGTTCTGAAGGTACTTATCGAACCAATTCAGAATGTGTTGCAATCGCTCGACTCGATGCCAGGGCGCGCCCGATCTCGATAGCTCGTGTGATTCGTTTGGGAATCGCACCATCACCGTTGGAATCTTGCGATACTTCAGCGCCCGGAACATGACCTCGCCACCCTCATTGGCAGGCGTCCTCCAGTCGGCTTCGCCTTCGATAAACATCATCGGTGTCGTGACATTCTTGATATAGGTGATCGGCGAGCGGTTGACGAAGTCCTTCGGGTCTTCCCAGGGCGCGGCGCGAAACCACGTCGGCGTGAACAGTGTGAAGTCCGCGGTGTACCAGAAGCCCGCCCAGTCTGCGATTGATCGCTGGGACACTGCCGCCGCAAACCGCGTGGTGTGGCCGACGGTCCAATTAGTCAGCACGCCGCCTCCGCTGCCGCCGGTCACCCCCATCTTCGTCGTGTCGATGTAACCACGCTTCACGACTTCATCTACCCCCGCGATCAGATCTTTGTAGTCGTCGCCCGGATAGTTGTACTGGATGATATTCCCGAAGTCCTGGCCGTATGACGTGCTGCCTCGCGGATTCGTGTACAGCACCACGTAGCCTTTTGCGGCCATCCACTGGAACTCGTGGGTAAACGTGAAACCGTATGCCGCGTGCGGCCCGCCATGAATCTCTAGAATGAAAGGATACTTCTTCGAGGGATCGAAGTTTGGCGGCTTTTGAATCCAGGCCTGGATTTTTTTGCCGTCGAAGCTGGTGTACCAGATTTCTTCCGGGTCGGTGAGGTTGAGCTGAGAGAACAACTCATCGTTGATTCTGGTGAGCTGAGTCAGCTTGCCGGTCGCGGTGTCGAGCGAGAAAACATCGCCGATGTTTGTCGAGGTCGCTATCAACAACGCCATCCTGGAGGCGTCCTTTGTTACGGTATAGCTCTGGACCTCGTGTTTACCGGTGGTCAGTGCTTCGATTTTACCGGTTGCCACGTCGATTCGCTTCAGGTTTGCGGCGCCGTGTTCGGCGACATTTACGTACAGCCATCGATCATCTTTGCTCCAGACTACGCCGCCGCCGCCGCCGCCTCGCGGGGCGCGCTGATCGCCGCCAATGCCACCGCCGATATCAAAGTCATAGGTTGCGGTCAGGTTCTTTGGCGTTGCCCCTGGTTCTGCGTTCGTAACAAAGAGATCGGGCTGTGTGTATGATTGGACTGGCTGGTTCGATAGAGCACCGCCAAATGCGATGCGTTTTCCGTCGTTGCTAAAGGTGTAATCGCGCATTCCCCCTTCGAAGGTCAACAGCTTTCGCTCATCGCTGCCGTCGAGCGCAACCGAATACAAGTCGGTGCGCGCCGATTCATAATAGGGTTCTGTAACTCGACGCGCTACAAAGTAGATTCGTGAGCCGTCCGGTGACCAGCTCAGGTTGCCTTCATCGAAGTTACCCTTTGTAATCTGTTTCGCCTTTGGTTGTTCGGCGGACGTGGGCGGGACGCTTATTGTCCAGATATGAGTTCGAGCTTTTGGGTTGAGATAGCCTGGCCCGTTTGAGCGATAAACCGCCTTTGAGATAACTCGCACGTCGCTTACTCGCTCGGGAGTTTTGTCCTTGGGCTCGGCGTTTTCGGGATTAGGCTTGTCCTGTTCTTTTTTACCGTCGTCGGTGTTTGAGAAAGCGATCGTCTTTCCGTCAGGAGACCATTCAAAGCCACCCGCCCCTCTCGGTACATCCGTCAACTGCCGCGCCTCACCTCCATCGAGCGAAAGCAGGAAAATCTGTGGCGGCTGCGGACGGCCGTCCTTTTCGGGCGAGCGAACAAACCCAAGTGTCTTTCCGTCCGGGGACCAGCGCGGAGTGGAATCGCGCGGGCCTGCGGTAATCTGTCGGGACGCGCCGCCGCCGGCAGGAACGATCCACAGCGCATTCTCGTATCGATCCGCCTTTTGATTCACCCAAACCCGAACAAAAGCTACGCGCGAACCATCGGGCGAGATTTGAGGATCCGCGATCCAAACGAATTTGAACAAGTCCATATCGGTAATTGCGCGTTTGTCGGCTGCAAGCAGCAACGACGGCAGCACCGAGGCTGCGATAAGTAGCATTGTAATGACGCTGAATGCGCGGCGTGGATTTGGCTTCATTTTATAGACTCCTTGAATAGGGGATTCACTCGAGACGCCTGGGCGCGCGTCCAAGTGTTGATGTATACCACGGTTTTCGCGTTGATCGGAAGCGGGAAGAGGTGTCCCAATCGATCGACCGCGGATTGGACAGATTCGACGGATTTGCGCGGATCTGATCGGTGAAAATGCGAGCCACCGAGTGGGTGGTCAATTCGTTAAGGCCGCCGATATGTTGGCTTGAAGAGATCGCGTAGATTGCGCTCGGGCTTTGCCGGCGCTTCGGTGGATGGTTGTTCCGGTTTGTTGGCCGGCGACGGAACTCGACGAAAGTTATAGCGGATCATCGCCCTCACGCTAATGGGCTGGCCGTCTCGGGTTGCGGACTTGAATCTCAACTGACGGATCGCACGTTCGGATGATTCGTCCAGTCCAAATCCGGCCCACCGGACTAGTTCAATGCGACCGACTTCTCCATTAGATCGAAAGACGGCCATTGCTTCGACCGTCGCCGTGATGTCCGCCAGCTCTGCTTCGGGTGTGTATTCGGGCTTCACCCGGTTGATGAACTCGGGTGGTTTGAAGCCTGTGGAGCGCGGCGAGTCTTCATCCGGTATTTCCTCGATAATCTCGCTCTCCGCCGAAGCGGGCGTCGAGCCTTTCGATCGCGCAGTAGAAGATTGGGCGCGTACCTGGATCATCGAATCCACGTAGCCGCTAACTTTGTCTTCGAGGGTCTTTCTGAGAGATTGCAGAGCCGCTTCTTTTGTCGAAGCTTTGTGGGAGAAGAAGTCGAAGGCGATGAGTGCGCCGCTCCGGCCATCGACGACCATGACCGCCGCGTAAGCCTCTTCGTGTGATTCCTTCGCTTGCTCGCTTCGGGTGAACGCCTCAGCTTTGCCTGTGATAAATAAATCGCATCCGATGGCCGCTCCAAGTCTGCTGGCCTCGCTTTTGCTCAAGTTGATCGAGCCGTCGTAACCGATTCCAGCCAGCGCCGAGCGCACAATAGATCGGTCGATCAGCGTCAGCCGCTGATCTCGACTCAGTGCGTCTGTGAGGGTAACTTCCCAAGGTTCACTGTCTGTTACCAGAGGAGCGAAGCCGACAATCGCTACGCGCAGTCGCTGGAGTGATGAACCCGCGTCATCAGCAGAAGCAGCTTGCGCCGGGAACGGGACCCCGGAGATGACGAAGCCCATCAATACGAGCAATGTTAGACGGTTGTGGCGAATCATTGAACCTTGCGACGAAAAAAGAAAGCGCCGCCACGCATGCGACAGTCACCAAATACGGAAGAGGCGGCGCAGTCCAGATAAGGCGCGCGACTCGAACATGCGGCGCAGTCCAAAAAGGGCGCGTGACCCCAATAGATCACTTAGCCGATTTCAACTTTTCTACCAGCCAATCTGTTAACTGCTTCATCACGTCTTCCGGAATTATATTCGTGCTGAGCGAAGAGTATTCGATCACCGAGCCGGTCTTTGCCGGAAGAAAAAGGTGATTCAACCCTGTAAACACCCGTGCGGTAACATCTCGGTTGCCGGCATCCCGCGCCGCTTTCGCCAGCATATCCGCCTGATCCGCGGTCACCTGGCGGTCCAGCTCGCCTTGAAGGATCAAGATGGGCTGCCGAACTTTGCGAATCGCCGGCAGCGGATCATACGCGAGAAAGTATCGAAACCACGGATTGCGCAGCGACTCTGGTGCCGAAGCGTCCCCGTCAATCGCTTTGCGCATTGCTTCCTGTTGCTCGGCGCGCGCTTTGACTCGCGCTTCTTCGGTAAGAGTGGAGTCGCCCTCCAAACCCTGGTTGACCTGATAGGCAATGATGACGTCGCCGCGTTTCCCGGTCCCGGCAAGCAAAACTATGGCTGCGATGCGCTTATCGGTTGAGGCAACCATCGGCGCAATCATACCTCCCTCGCTATGTCCGAGTAGCGCAATTCGATTAGGGTCGATGTCGCGTCGCTCACGCAGAAAGTCTACCTGCGCGCGAACGTCATCGGCGAAGTTAGCGCTGGTCGAAACTTTGAGAGTGTCGCCTCCTTTCGAGAGTCCGACGCCGCGATCGTCGACCCGCAGAACGGCGATGCCTCGGTTTGCCAGGGCTTCGGCGATCTGACGAAACGGCCGGTATTTTTCGAGGCCGGGGAGAGGCAGATACTCATCGCGTGTTTGTTGGCCCGAACCGGTTATCGTGACGACAGCAGGGAAGGGCGCCTTGCCTGTTTTGGGCACGAGCAGAGTACCGGCTAGCGTGAAACCTTTAGCCTCGACAGTAACCTCTTCCGCCGTGAACGCCGCGCCGGCAGGAGCGGTGTAATCGAGTTCCGCTTCTTTCATCTTAACGGAGAGGATTGCCTTGAACGACGGGATGAAGCTCGCATAGTCCTCGCGCACCGCGGCAAAGTTCTGCGACGGGACCGCAAACGTGACGATGCGGCCTTTTGAGTCGACCCAGACGGTGGCGGCCACCATGCCCACAGTTATGGTATACCGATCAAAGACGGATGGCGTCGGCGCAGCGGCGATCCCGGGAACTTGAAGCTCATCCCTGGCGACGCGCTCGATTTTTGCGGTCAAGGAGGGAAAAACCAGGAACTCCTGGGTTCCGCCTCGGATCGCGTCATAGCGCGCGAGAACAAACTGAAACATGTGAAATATGTTGCCGCCCGACAAGGAAGTCCCTTTAGCGAAAGGAAGTTCCTTTGCCGCGCCGTTGGTTGTCACAACCGCGACCGCGCCTTTCACAACAACCGACTGATCGAAAGGCTGCCCGCTCACAGTTCCTTTGGCCGTTGAAGACAAAGGCACTCCGGATTTGTCCACTAAGACCGTCGACTTCAAGTCCATCTGCGGGCCGGGTGCTTTCATGATGGTTTGACCACTCGACGCAAAGCCGTCGGGCTGACAGGTTACTTCGAACTCCTCGCGTCCGATTGACTGATCGCCGAGCCACAAGAGATAAACGCCTTTTCCGCAGATCGAAGGCGAGAGCAAGCTCACCGCCGGCGGAAGCTTCTGTTGCGCGGTAACCAGAGAGTGAGCGAGAAGGACGACGATGCAAGCAGTGATTCGCAGGTTCATGGAGATTTCCTTATCAAAGCAAAGAATCTTTTTGCAAGCTCCCATCGATGCCCGACAAACTAAAGTTTGTCGGACAATCTAAAGGTGAGCACGCGGGGGATGTCTTGAAGATCGGTGGAGACTTCGACTAGTTCCCACCGAGACCCTTTGGTCATATTTGTAATTGGATCGAGCTGGCCGTATCCAATTTCGACTACAAGGTAGCCGCCTTTTTTGACGTACTTCGTACCCTCATCCAGCAGACGCCGATAGAAATCCAATCCGTCGATGCCGCCAAAGAGAGCGGTGTGCGGTTCCCAATCGCGCACCTCGCGTTGAAGCCCCTCGCGACCGTCCTGGTCAACATAGGGCGGATTCGACG
>DASRIZ010000375.1:0-2341 GCA_035649735.1 Blastocatellia bacterium
CCGCTTGGAGGTTCATCCTTTTACGCCAGCGCAAATCAAGCTGCTCGAAACCTTCGCCGATCAAGCGGTGATCGCCATCGAGAATGTTCGGCTGTTTCAAGAACTTACCGAGGCGCTGGAGCAGCAGACTGCAACGAGTGAAATCTTAGGCGTCATTGCCAGCTCGCCGACGGATATCCAACCCGTGCTGGACGTGGTTGCGGAGAATGCAGCGCGGTTGTGCGATGCCAAAGATGCTCAGATCCTTCGCGTCGAGGATGACCTTCTTCGGGTGGTCGCCTCATTTGGACAATTGAAAGCCTTCGCTGAGGATGAAGTGAGACCGATCACCCGGTCCTATGTAACGGGCCGAGCCGTGACCGACCGCCAGACAATTCACCTGCATGACCTCCTCGCAGAGGTTGAAACCGAGTTTCCCGAAGCGAAGGCCCTCCAGCAGCGCGGCGGACATCGCACGACGCTTGCGACACCTTTGCTCCGTGAAGGCATTGCCATTGGAGTCATTTTGATCATGCGGGGGGAGGTCCGTCCCTTCTCCGAAAAGCAAATCGCCCTTCTCAAAACTTTCGCCGACCAGGCGGTCATTGCCATCGAGAACGTGCGGTTGTTCAAGGAGATCCAGGAGCGCAACGCAGAATTGCGCGAGGCGCTGGAGCATCAGACCGCGACCGCAGAGGTGCTCGGCATCATCAGCCGCTCGCCGACGGACGTGCAGCCTGTCCTCGACGCCATCGTCGAGAGCGCCGCACGGGTTTGCGGCGTTGATGACGTGCTGCTGCGGCTCGTTGAAAACGAATTCATGATTCCGCGGGCTCATTTTGGTCCAATGCCGACTCGCCGAATCGAGATCCGTATTAATGATGAGCCACAATTTCGCTGGATACGCGAGCATGGCACGCTTTACATTCCCGACCTCCGCGCGCGGACGGATTTCCCAAGATTGGGTTCCGGGAGCGGATTTCTGTCGTTTCTGGGCGCGCCTCTGCGTCAGCATGGAAAATTCATTGGAGCACTGCTCGCACGGCGTACCGAGGTTCGCCCTTTCACCCCGGCGCAGATCAAGTTACTGGAAACCTTCGCTGATCAAGCGGTGATCGCTATCGAGAACGTTCGGTTATTCCAAGAACTCAAAGAATCGTTAGAACAACAAACCGCGACGAGTGAAATCTTGGGCGTTATCGCTAGTTCGCCGACGGATATTCAGCCTGTCTTAAATGTCATTGCTGAGAACGCGGCACGCATTTGTGGAACGCCCGATGTCGCCATCTGTCGCGTCGAAGCTGATGGCTATCGATTCGTCGCGACTTACGGCTCGGCGCCCGTGCAAGCGGCCGGAGAAACCCGTCCCCTCGATCGCGGCTCCGTGGTTGGACGCGCGATGATCGACCGCCAGGTGATACATATCCGTGACGTTCGGGCAGTCCAGGACGACTTCTGGCGTGTTAAGACTGCCGCGGTACCAGAGGGTTTACGGACAATGCTTGCCATCCCGTTACTGCGCGAAGATATCGCAATCGGTGCGATCGTGATGCGCCGCACGGAGGTCAACCCATTCACCGATAAACAACTTACTCTGCTGAAGACTTTCGCCGACCAAGCGGTGATCGCCATCGAAAACGTGCGGCTGTTCCAAGAACTCAAAGAGTCGCTGGAACAGCAGACGGCGACGAGTGAGATCCTTGGCGTGATTGCCAGCTCGCCGAAAGATGTTCAGCCGGTGCTGGATACCATTGCTGAGAATGCTGCGCGTGTGTGTGGCGCGTACGACGCCGTCGTTCGACTGGCCCAAGATAATGTGCTTCGCTTGGCTGCTCACCATGGGCCGGTTGAGGCAGCGGGCGGGTTTGAGGTACCCATTACCCGCGGTGCCCCTCCTGGTCGAGCCGTGCTTGATAGGCAAACGATTCACGTCCATGACCTGTTTAAGGAGATTGAAAACGAGTTTCCAGCCTCCAGAGATCTCCAGCTGCGGACTGGCACTCGAACGGCTTTGGCCACGCCGTTGTTACGAGAAGACATTCCGATCGGTGTGATTTTCATTCGACGGACTGAACTCCGCCCATTCTCGGAAAAACAAATAAGGTTGTTGGAGACTTTCGCGGCGCAAGCCGTCATCGCCATCGAGAACGTGCGGTTGTTTAAGGAAATCCAGGAGCGCAATGCAGAATTACGCGAGGCCCTGGAGCATCAGACCGCAACCGCCGAGGTGCTCGGCATCATCAGCCGCTCGCCCACCGACGTGCAGCCGGTCCTAGACGCCATCGTCGAGAGCGCCGCGCGGGTTTGCGGGATCGATGACGTGCTGCTGCGACTCCAACAGGGAGACACTATGACTGTGCGG
>DASRIZ010000376.1:0-2075 GCA_035649735.1 Blastocatellia bacterium
ATATGCGCGCCCTGTCGGCTCATCCTGGAGAGTCGATGAAACCTATATCAAAGTGAAAGGTCAATGGCGCTATCTCTACCGCGCGGTCGATAAGCAAGGCCAGACTGTAGATTTCTTGCTGACTAAGAACCGGGATAAAGCAGCCGCCGTACGCTTCTTCAAGAAGGCGATCGGTAATCATGATGTCCCGGAGAAGATCACGCTCGACGGCAGTCAAGCGTCTCATCAAGCCGTCGCCGAATTGAAGACCGAAGGCATCTTGCCCGCTCAAACGCTCGTCCGGACCAACAAGTACCTGAATAACCTGATTGAGCAGGATCACCGGAAGGTGAAGCAGAGATGTTATCCAATGCTTGGATTCAAGATATTTGGGAATGCGGAAGTAACGTTGAGTGGAATCGAGTTGGCAAACAAAATCAAAAAAGGACAGTTCGACACATCGGAGATCGCTGGCCCGATGGCCATGATCCTGCAGGTATG
Organism: Blastocatellia bacterium; assembly: GCA_035649735.1. Lineage (GTDB taxonomy): Bacteria > Acidobacteriota > Blastocatellia > UBA7656 > UBA7656 > Onstottus_A. The sequence continues at coordinate 481 of DASRIZ010000376.1, forward strand.
GGAAGCAGTGCTTGTCGCGTAAGGGGAAGTTGAAAATAGGCTCTGTCTGCCTTCCCTCGAAAAATTGCACCAGAACCTCCACGCATCGGCGACGTCGATTTGCCGGCCGGCGCGCTGAGCCAGGCCTCGGACCTCGGCCCACATTTCGCAGAGCGCCTCGGTCGAGTCGACCACGATAAAACTGTCGCTCACGAATCCGGTCAGCTCGTCGCGCTTCGCCGGTCCCCAGTTCCGCAGGACGGCCCATTGCTTAAGGAGAGCATTAGATTCCGGGGGGTCATGCGGCGACAAATGCTAAGTGTTGTCGCCTGCCACCCCCCGGAATCTAACGCTCTCAAGATCGATCAGCATTTTTTACTGCTTGTTTTTACCGCTCAATCAGCGGACTGGGGGGCGTGTTGCCATTTTTCGCTTGACAACACCAACTGCTTCATAGATGGGTCATGCCCACGATTATCCATAATTATCAGGTTTGCACCAGAACCAATCAGAAGATGAGCTTTGCTGCGAACTGAAACTGCCGCGGGTTGAAAAGGGTCCTCGGGCTACCGAACGCCGGATTTGCCGGGCTGGCGACGCCATCCTTGTAGTGTTGCGGCACGGCGCCGATAAAGACCGGCGCGCCATAGACGCTGAATACTTCATCGACGTTTGATCGGTTGAATAGATTGAATCCCTCGGCGAGCAAGCGGAGCCTCAGCTTCTCCCCGATCTGGAAGAGCCGGGAGACGCGAACATCCACAGATACAAACTTATCGCCAAAGTACGTATTCCTGGCTGATAGTCCGACACGGTCCGTCACCGGATTCGTATCGTTGTTGGCGTCGAATCCCGCAAATATGGTGAACGGGCGGCCGGATTGCGCGTTGACGATGCCGCTCAACTCGAAGTTCCGAAGAATCGTTTTTTCCGCTCCGCTGGCGACAAAGTTAGCAATGAACCGATGGCGAATATCCTGGTTCGAGTTGGCCCGCTCCATTCCTCTCTGATACAGATTCTGTGGGGTGCTGACGAATGTAGTGAATGTCCCGTCATCAAGCGTCTTTGAAAATGTGTAGTTGGCGTTCAACTGGAAATACTTGCTTGTCCGCTCGGCGACTTGAAGCGTCAGACCGTGGAAGATGGAATTGCCGCTGTTGTCCGTGTAGTAAACGAGGCCGGCGTTGTACTGCGGGCCGTTGAAGAAATCCTTACCGTTTACCTGCGGCAAGCCTGTACAGCCGATGACCACGTTGTTGCTATCACGCTTCGCAACGGCGGGAGGAGAGCACGAAACATTCAGGTTCTCCGCCCGAACCAGCTTATGCGCGGTGACGAACAGATACCCGACGCCGACAGACAGCCCATTTCCGACCTCCCGATTGATTTCCAGGCTCGCCTGTTCGGAATAGGACGTTCGACTGTTGGGGTCTACTCCATCAACCGCCGGGGTGAGCAGACCTCTACCAGGTGGAGAGAAGAAGTTTGGCGGGACCTGACCTGTTCTGAGCAGAGTGCGCGCGTCGGCCGCGGCGTCGAACAAGCCGGCGATAAAAGGCTCCTGGTTGAGCGCCCAGCCGGCGGTTTGCGCGCCTTGCCTCGGCCCGGGCAGATTG
>DASRIZ010000377.1:0-5252 GCA_035649735.1 Blastocatellia bacterium
GTGAGCCTGAATGAACAGGTCACTGACACCAAGAGCCACACCCTCGTCAGAATCTTGTTTACCGCATTCTTTTAGATCCCGCTACCTGCTAAATTCCGATGGTAGACACCGATGTGATCGCACGGGCTAGTAGTTAAGCTGTACGCCTAAATTTTTTTTAGACACCATTTGACGCCGTCTCGCACCCAAATACCAACCAATGAGCCGGCCAAAGAGACTGCGAATGACACCGGAATAACGAGTGCTACCAGCGCGAGAATCGTGATTGCGACACCCTGACTGTCCACTCCAGGATTGTCAGAGTGCTGAAAAAGAAACCACAACCCACCGACAATTGGTGGGACAATTGGTGGGACAAATAGGCCAAGATTCTGGTGGCCGGTCAAGGCGGAAAGCAGAAACGCTGCAAGTCCGAGTGAATACAAATAGTATTCAATTCTACGGTCTGGTTTGACCTGTACTGGCGGAGTCGGAGCAAGGACCAAGAGCTGTTCACCATCGCGAAACGATTCCGGCGGCGGTCGGAACGGACTCGCCAAGCGCATAGCCATAAGTGCGGAATTGTCAAATCTAGGGTTGCCCGAAGACCCCTCAATTCGCACACTCGACACCGTGCCGTCACGCGCCAAATGGAAGCGCAAGGTTATCTTCAACCCATCGCTATTTGGTGGCAGATGCCACGATCCCACGATGCGGCTCTCTACCTCGCGGAGATAGGCCGTGGCCGCGTCATCCGCGGCGGAGACGGGCGTTAGGATCGCAAGGCTGAGCATGATCGCAGCGATCGCGACATGTCCCTTCCGCCTCATTGTCGAGTCGCCTTTCGCTTTTCTAGCTATTTCGCCCAGTTTTTCGCGACCGAAACGTTGGGTGACGCAGCGACGGTCGCCTGTAAAAGAGAGTACACAGTCCAACACAGGCAAGCCATTCCTATTATGAATGAATTTATCCCAGTGGCGCCATCTGTACAACGCCGACGACATTTCGATGCCCGACAAGTGGGAATATCCCTAGTATAGCGCGGACCGGAAAAGGGGTCGGGAGTCTTTTCTTGACGGGAACGTCGGTCGTGCGATAGATGCAATGTTTAAATGCCGCGTCGTCCTCGTCTTTCAACTGGTGGTATCGCCTACCACGTGCTGAACCGACGTGTGGGTCGGTTGGAGTTGTTCGAGAAACCTGCCGATTATTTTTCGTTTGAAAAAATCCTTGCTGAAGCACATGACCGCACGGGGATACGAATCGCAGCATATTGTTTGATGCCGAACCATTGGCATCTTTTATTGTGGCCGCGCACAGACGGAGAGCTATCCGAAGTTATGCGATGGATCACGGTCACGCATTCGCAGCGCTGGCATGCGCACCGGCATTCATCTGGGACTGGTCCGGTGTATCAGGGGCGATTCAAATCTTTTCCGGTGTCAGACCGACGAGCATTTTCTTGCAGTGGCGAGATATGTCGAACGCAATGCTCTACGGGCGAAATTGGTCGAGCGCGCCGAAGGGTGGCGATGGTCAAGCATTTATCGGATTGCCCGACGGGACGCGAAGCTTGCTGACTTTTTGAGTCCGTGGCCGATGGAGCGGCCGCAAAACTGGATTGAATGTGTCAACGAGCCGGATAAAGCCTCGGAGTTGGATGATCTACGATCGAGTGCGCAGCGAGGCCGCCCCTTCGGTAGCGAAGATTGGATGATCAAAACCGCTAAGCACCTTGGGCTTGAAGCGACAATGCATTCCCGCGGTCGCCCGAAGCGGAAGTGAAAAGACTCCCGACCCCTTTTTCTTTGCTCAAAACCGTTGTGCTATCGCATCTAACCACGCGCTTCGGTCTGGACGATTACACGCCTTGGGCCGTCGAGGTCAGAAAATATTTTTCCGGAGCGGTTGTAATCGCCAATGATCTGATGGAGTTTTAACCCAAAGTATAGATCGTGAAAGTCTGCTCACTCACACTGCTCTTGCTTATCACGTTCTTGAGCAACCGCAGCCGCGCCAGCGCATTGGTGGAGGTCGTTCTCGCTACTCGCATGGACGAGCCGCGCGAAGAAAAAGGGATCGGGAGTCTTTTCTTGACGCAGATACGCGTTGACGGTCTCACGGCGCACACCGGTCTGCTGCTCGTTGCGCCGCAAGGGCCAACCGAGGCGCCCAAGCACGATGATTTGTTGTTGTTTCTCTTCGTTCAAGACATTGCTCATGGCGCGCGAGCCTAAAAGGCTTCGCTACGCTGTCAATGTCTCGAACGCTTCTACCGTGGCCGGTTTTGAAGTGATCACTAATGGCCGGTTTTGGGTGATCACCGAGGGGGGCGCGTGCGCTGGCAGGTATCGAGATCAAAGCATCTGCCACCGTGACCGGCGCCGATTTCCGCGGGTTGCGCAAACTGAAGGAGGCGTCGGGCAAACGGTTTGTTGCCGGGGTTGTCCTTTACATGGCGAGGCCTGCGCAAGTTTCGGAGACGGAATGTATGCGGTTCCGCTCCGTACGCTCTGGGAAACAACCTAACGTCGCCCTCGTTATTGATGATAAGCTGGTGGATAATTGTCTAATGCGAAGCGATCACCTCCGTGAGGGCGCGTTCGAAGCACTGCGTAAGAAGTGTCGCGAACTGGAAGAGGAAAATGAGCGCCTGCGAAACCTTCTGGCAGAACTTGGCCTGGCACCGGCCCCCTCGCCGGAAATACCGTCGGTGGAAGCGGCACCTATTAGGTCATCGCTGAGCACTCAAGAAAAAATCGCCCTGTTCCGATCTTTGTTCCGCGGCCGCGAGGATCTCTACGCTCAACGCTGGGAGAGCCAGGACGGGCGCACAGGCTATTCGCCAAGGACGGAACGCGACTGGCAGGCATACTACGCCGCCAAGCCGGCGGATAAAAGACGTGTTGACAAAGAAACCCGGAAAAATATTCCGTTAACCGACGAAGCCATTCATGCTCACCTGGCTGGGAAGCAAACACTTGGGGTGTATCCATTGCTTTTGGATGAGACCTGTTGGTTCTTGGCCGTAGACTTCGACAAGAAGACATGGGAGGAAGACGCCGCTGCGTTCCGGGCCACTTGCCGAGAGTTGAATGTGCCGGCAGCACTGGAGCGGTCTCGCTCGGGAAACGGTGCGCACATCTGGATATTTTTCGAACGCCCGATACCTGCTGGCCTTGCGCGGAGGCTGGGTTCATTGATCCTGACGCGCACGATGGAACGGCGTCACCAATTGGGGCTTGATTCCTATGATCGATTCTTCCCCAATCAAGACACGATGCCAAAGGGAGGCTTCGGTAACCTGATCGCGTTGCCGCTCCAGAAAGGCCCGCGTGAGTCTGGGTTTACGGAATTCCTGGATGACGAGTTACGACCGTATGCCGATCAGTGGGCTTTTCTGTACTCGGTTCGTCGAGTATCACAATCCCTGGTGGAAAGGCTGATCTCAGAAGCGCTTAAGCACGGCGACCTGATTGGCGTTCGGATCGCGACGGTCGATGACGAGAATGAGCCGGATCCTTGGACTTTGCCGCCGTCACGCAAGCGGCCCGATACGCCGATCAAAGGACCGTTGCCCGCGTCCTGTGAAATCGTCCTGGCTAATTTAGTCTTCATTAACAAGAAGGGGTTGCCACCGGAGATCCTGAATCGCCTGCTTCGAATCGCTGCATTCCAGAATCCGGAATTCTACAAGGCGCAGGCCATGCGGCTTTCCACCTATGACAAGCCGCGCGTTATCGCCTGTGGCGAGGATTTGGCGAAGCATGTGGCTTTGCCTCGCGGATGTCTCTCCGAGGTGCTCTCGTTCCTCGAAGGCCATGGGATCAAACCGATACTGCGCGACGAGCGGCTGATGAGCAAGCCCATTCAAGTCAAGTTTCACGGCACCTTGCGTCCAGCCCAAGAGGAAGCCGTCTTCCAAGTTGTACCGCATAACGAGGGGCTCATCTGTGCACCCACTGCGTTTGGCAAGACTGCGGTCGCGGCTTGGCTGATCGCGCAGCGTAAAGTGAATGCCCTCATCATGGTGCACCGGCAGCAATTGCTTGATCAATGGCGCGAACGGCTGGCAATGTTCCTTGATATTCCGATCGACGAGATCGGCCAGATTGGCGGCGGCAAGACGAAACGAAGCGGAAACATTGACGTCGCGGTACTTCAGAGTCTGCATCGCGAGCATGAGGTTAAGGATTTCTTAGCCGACTATGGTCATGTGATCGTCGATGAATGTCATCACCTATCGGCGTTCACGTTCGAACGGGTGATGCGTCAAGTGAAAGCCAAGTATGTCGTGGGCCTGACCGCGACGCCGACCCGCAAAGACGGCCACCACCCGATCATCTACATGCAATGTGGACCGGCCCGTTACAGTCTTGGCGCTCGCGCCATGACCGATTCGACGCCATTCGACCATGTGGTGATGCCGCGGCCGACGGATTTCCGAATGCCCGACGAAATGGCCGACGCCACGATCCAAGACATCTACGCTGCGCTCGTGACCGACGAAGCCCGCAATCAACACATCGTGTCGGACGTGATCCATGCCGTCGAAGCCGGACGCTCCCCTCTCGTACTGACAGGTAGAACAGATCACATTAGCCGTTTGGAAGCGGCCTTGGCTGGCAAGATCCGGAACGTCATCGTGCTCAAGGGAGGGATGGGGCGGAAACAGCGTCGTTCCGTGAACGAGACTCTCTCAGGCATCCCGGAAGGCGACCAGCGTATAATCCTCGCAACAGGTAGTTACATCGGTGAGGGTTTCGATGATGCGCGCTTAGATACCTTGTTCCTGGCGATGCCGATTTCTTGGAAGGGTACGCTCCAACAATACGTCGGCCGCTTGCACCGGTTGCACGACAACAAACAGGTTGTAGAAGTCTACGACTATGTCGACGCTAACGTCCACATGTTAGCCCGGATGTATGATCGCCGGCTGAAGGGTTACAGCGACATGGGTTACAAAGTTCTCGCAGCTACTCCGCAAAAGCGGCTTGGTATCTGACTTCTAGAACGCCCACTGCCTGGTCGAGGATTTCATAATTCCATCACGGCGCGCCGCCGGCTGCTGAATCTGGCCCGTGAACTCAAGCAGGGCATCGAGCCCTTCTCCGCGTCCCACGGTGACGTCTATCGCGTGCGCGCCATGGACGTGAACACGCCGGTCGACAACTTCGACGCGATGATCGCCAGCCACTGGAGTGGTTTGCTCGCCGAGGTGTAGGGGTCGCGAGGTGCCGCGCTGTACCGTCAGTAAGCAAACAAACCTGGCT
>DASRIZ010000378.1:0-13531 GCA_035649735.1 Blastocatellia bacterium
AATCATCCGAACTTCAATCTGCCCGATAACTTTTTGGGTTCGCCGACGTTTGGGAGGATTCTGTCTGCGGGGAGCCCGCGACATATTCAGTTTGGGTTGAAGCTGTTGTTCTAGACTCATCAGGGTCTAAATCTCCGTCGCGCTACAAGGCCTGTAATCGGCCGGCAAAATCGGCTTCGAATACCGATGATGAAACTGATCGGCAAGAACCTGCTGTTTCAATACGAAAGCGGTCTTCAGGTCATCGGGCGCTATTCAAGCCCGACCGAGGTGTCATGGGAAGCGCTCACTGGCGCCGCCAAAGGATCAAAGGGCACCGAGTCAGTTGTCATGGCAGAAATAGCTCCCAACATTTTCTTCGTAAACTGGATTGAGAAATCCGGTACAACCGTCAGCCAGGTACTCGACCTGGATAAACTCGTCGTCACAGCTTTCGTTACATTCGATACTCCGCAGGGTCGCCAGAGCATGTTTGACAAAGGCACTCTCACCGAGGGGCATCAGGACATCGATTACAGTGCTTCTTGTTCCGCCGCCGATATGGGTGATACTATCCCCGCACATTCGCACCGAAGGAGACGATCATGAAGAAATCGGTCATTCTGGTTTCGAGCCTAGCCTTAGCGATCGCGTTTGTTCCGGCGTCCGTTTCGGGCCAATCAAAAGATGCCAAAAAAACGGCTAACGGGCCCGAGACCGTTGTCTACGACGCTACCTCAGCATTCGAGTTTCTCAAAACACTCGCAGGAGATTGGGAGCGGGGAAGCGGCGATCACGAACACGGCAGCAGTTCGCGCGAGGCGAACTTCAAAGTAACGGCCGCCGGCAGCTCGGTAGTAGAAACGCTGTACGCCGGTCAGCCAACCGAAATGGTTTCGATGTTTCATATGGATGGAAACCAATTGCTGCTCACTCACTACTGCGCACTCAAGAACGCACCGATCATGAAATTCGAGAAGAGCGATAAGCCGGGCGAAATCAGGTTTGTTTTTCACGGCGGGACCAACTTCGATCCAAAGGTCGACACTCACGTCCATCAAGGTGTCTTCCGAATCAAGGACAAGAACACCGTGGAGTCGGTCTTCGTGGCGTTCGCCAACGGCAAGCCCAGACCGGAAGGTCGCGCGATCCTTAAACGCAAAGTGTCGGAATAACCCAGGCGCTTGAAGGCAGTCTCTCGTTTCAACCAGACTCGCGAACGCGGGCGGGCGTCGTCGATGGTGAGTCTGCCAAATGATGGGTAGTCTGTTCGGTAATCGAAGGAGGCGGGGTTAACGGGTCGGCAGTGGAAAGCTCGCTCTTAACAAACGACACGCGACTCGGAGGCGCTTCGATCAAGTCTCGCTGCGCCGTATTCAACGGACGCTCCGGTATCTGCTGCTTCGGAACGGTGAACAGCATGGCGTTTATAATAAGACCCAGACCGATAAAAAAAGCCGTCACTCCGAGCCCTGTCAGAAAGAGCATGTCCCTATCGTTTAGACTCCACACGAAAAAGAACACGGTGGCGCCAAGACCGACGGCGCTGGTCACGACGCCTTCACGGATTCCTCGAAGACGCCGTTGATGCGGTGACTCCAGGAACTTCTCGATCTGAGGAAGCACCTCTTCAGCAACTTTGCTGAGATCGCTACCTTTCTTTAGTTCTCTTATGCGGTCGGCAATGGCGTGTCCGATTTCGTCACGCGCCGAAACCGCCGACGCAGTAATCGAATCGGGTCTTTCCAGCGTCGCCCGCACTACCCGCAAATCCGCGCCGCAAGCGCGACAGAACTGGCTAATCTGGCGTTCTTCGGAACCGCAGGTAGGACAATACATTGTCTCGACCTCCGTTTGCTGGCCTCGTGCGTGTCGTCTGAATTCTACTTGCCCGAGAGATCAAAGCAAGCCATCTGCGTTTGATTGCGAACCAGCAGCCTTCCATCGGCAATCGCTGGATAATTCCACGTCTTCCCTTCAATCGCGGCAAACCTTGCTACTTCGGTGTGTTTGTCAGGAGCCGCCTTGACCAGCACCAGCTCGCCGGTATCCGTGATCACAATCAAGTGACCGTTCGCCAGGATTAACTGACCGTAGCCGTACCGGCCGCCCTTCCATCGACGGTCACCGGTTTTGGCGTCGACGCAGGTCAGAATTCCTTCATCCAGCCCGTAGACATTGCCTTCATGCAACACCGAGCTGTTGAACTTGTTTTTCATCGATGAGTTCTCCCAAACCTTGCGCGCGGTCAATCCGTCTCCGGTGCTGCTGACCTCTACCAGAGCCGCGCCTTTCCCGTAGCCGGACGAGAGAAAGATACGATTGGCATCGATGACGATCGGCTGCGAACAATTGATCCCCATGTCGGTGTTCCAGCTGGTCTCCCACAGCAGAGCACCGTCTTCAGGCGCGAGCCCGACTACGCGATTTGCGGTTTCGACCAGGATCTGGCGCTTGCCTCCAAGAGTGACCAGCATCGGGGAGACATAAGCCTGGGCATCGTTGAGGGACTTCCAAACCGGCGCGCCCGTTAGCTTGTTGTAGGCGGCCACCGATTTGCCTGATCGTCCTCCGGGAAGCACGACGACTTTATCATCGACGATAAGCGGAGCGCCGGACATTCCCCACTGAAGATTCGACGCGCCGTTGTCCTTCAGAATGTTCTTCGACCAATTCAGCTTGCCGGTCCTTGCATCGAAGCAGCGAAGATCGCCTTCGGCGCCGAGGGCCCACAGCCGGCCGGCTTCCCAGGTAGGGGTTGCGCGCGGTCCGTCACCGCCCATCGACTCTCTAAACTCGGCGTCCGTGCCGTGAGTCCACAACTCGCGTCCGGTCTCGAGATCATACGCGGCAACGATTTCCTGGCTACGCCGCTGTTCGATGGTGAACGCAATTCCTTCTGCTATGACGAATGACGCGTAGCCGCCGCCGATCGGTTGTTTCCACAACAGAGGCAGCCCTTCAGCCGGCCAGTTGGTTCGAATCTGCGATTCATCATAACGACCGTCTCGCGCGGGTCCGCGATAGTTGGTCCAGTAGCTGCGAGTCGACCTTGCCGCGCCGGCAACCGGTGCGGGTCTTGATTCGTTAGAGTTGGTGTTATTCGAAGCAACTGCATTAGGCGATGGTTGACCAGGGGGTGATAGAGCTGTTGCGGCGTCGCTTTGCTGAGCGCGCTGGCGCTCCAGTTCTGCGTAGTGGGCTTCAGTGTTTGGCTCAGGCTTAGAGAGAAAGAGAGCGCGGCCGAAAAAAAAGAAACAGTAAGCGGCGCCGAGCGCGATAATGGCAAGCGAGCCAAAAACTTTCTTTCCGAACTCGGTGTCGCTGCGCATCCACAGAAGTATCAGTCCCGCCGGCGGGAATAGGATCGATACAGCAATCAGTGCCGCAGTAGATCGGTACCACGGCAATGATCCCGGAGCTGAATCAGTCATTTGAACACCCGTCTACGATTTCTTTACGAATACACGCTTAGCTTCGAACGAGCCGCGCTGATCGTCGAAGTAGTAGTCAACAGTCAGCGTCTTGCCGTCAGGTGACAGTGTCCACTTGCGCATGGTCTTGCGAGTCACCGGACCGTTTGGAGAATCTGAAGTGACTATATCGTCGATGACTGCGCCTTTCGCATCCGGCAGCCACATTGCTTTGCGTTTGCCTTTGGCATTTGGTTGAGTTCCAGGCGGCGTAAACTCTGTCTCTTTGCCGTCAAGGGTGTACGTTTCGTTGATCGTTTGTTCACCCTGCTGGGTCTTTATTTTGGCGTCAACTTTGATTTGATCGCCGGTGTGAACAACGGTCAAGGTTTGCTCCAGTCCGGCAGGGTTACTAAAGCTCCGATTCACATCCATCACCCAGGTGCCGCTGAAATCGGGTTTCGCAAGCGCAGACGCAATGTGAATTACGCAAAGGCCTGCAACCACGCTGCAGATCACGAGTTTGAGTTTCATACTATTAACCTCAGCGCCCGATGCAATAAAGATTTCTCTCGCCGCGGATAAAAATCATTCCGTCGGATATCGCAGGAGATGCAAACACGGGTTCCGCGATTGAGTTTGTCGCGATCACTTCGTGTTTCGGACCGGCTTTGATCACAAAGGTGTCGCCGTCCTCACTGGTCAGCAAAATCTTTCCATCGAAAGCCACCGGTGAAGCGGTGAACGTGGCGGGTATGGGAATCCGGCCGCCCTCGTAGACTATCTTTCCGGTCTTCGCTTCAAGACAGGTGATGATTCCCCGGTCCGAGAGCAAATACAGATATTCGCCGTACAAAATCGAAGAGGGCACATAGGCCGTACCTTTGTCGTATTGCCAGGCGATGTTCTTGCTATCGCTGAGATCCCCCGAGGCGCCAAGCGTTATCGCCAGCGTCTTCTTAACCGGGAACCCGGCGTAGACAAACACCATCCCGTTGCCAGCCAGCGGTGTTGCGATAGCGTTGCTCGAGTGGCCTTTTGTTCGCCACAGTTCTTTACCGGTCTTTGGGTCGTAAGAAATTATCAACTCATTGCCGCTGGTTATCATCTCGGTGCGCTGCGGGCCGCGAACGATAAGCGGTGTCGACCAGCTTACCTGGACCTTTCGAGGGGTCTTCCATAGTTCCTTCCCGGTCTTCTTGTCGAGCGCCATTATGAATGATTTCTCGCCGTTGTCTTCGTCGCATTGAAGAATAACCGCGTTCTCAAACAGAACTGGAGATGTGCCGGTGCCCATCCCAAGCGTGGCGATCGGACCTGGCGCCACTTTCCAGATTTGCTTGCCGCTGAAGTCATAGCAGAACAAACCCTCGGTGCCGAAGTAAGCAAACACGTAGGTGCCATCGGTGGCCGGAGTGGGCGAGGCAAAGCTGGACTTGCGATGCCGGTCGTCGTAGACCGTGCCTTCGTAGGCCGTCTGCTCCCAGAGTGTTTTGCCTGTGCCACGATCTATGCACAGCACCTTGAATGAATGTTTGCGATCCGCGCCGACGCTATCGGGATGCTTGAAGGGCTTTCCGCTGTCCATGTGCTCGACCGCTTTTGCTCCGGGAACAGTCTCGCCTTCAACATCGGTTGTCAGGAAGATCCTGTTGTCCCAAACCACCGGCGAGGAATGACCGCGGCCGGGAATCGGCGTTTTCCATTTGATGTTCTTGCTCTCGGACCACTCCGCGGGCAGATTGGTTTCAACGGAGATCCCGTTGCCTTCGGGGCCGCGCCATTGCGACCAGTTGTGTTTCGGGGCGGCTTCGGATCTAAATGCCGCGGAGGCCAACAGGCAGGCCATCAGAATTAGGATCTGTAGTCTTGAAATGCGTCTCATTGTGGTATGACTCCTTGTAAAAAATGAGGGTTACTTTGTTGCCGCCTCGCCGGCCAGTTTGCGCTTCAAAAAATCGAGCGAGTATTTGAAGAGATTTGGCTGACCTATGCCGTGGTCCCGATCGGGAAAGGTCTGGATCTCAAACTCCTTCTTGAGCGATGTGAGCCGATCCCGCAACAGATACGCCTGGCTCACAGGTACATTGATGTCCTTCTCACCGTGCAGGATTAGAACGGGGCACTTCAGTTTCTCCATATGCAGAACGGACGACCGCTGTTTGATTGCGTCCTCGGTCATGCCCGTCTCGGCCTTCATGTTTTGGCGAATGCCGTCCAGACCGGTGTCGTCATACTGTTTCTTAAAGTCGTAAACACCGGCTCCGAGTACCGCTGCTTTGACATCATCCAGTTGCACCGCCAACAACGAAGCGGCCATCCCGCCGCGCGAATAACCGACGATCCCCATTCGTTTGGAATCAACAAAGGGCTCGCGCTGCAAGCGTCGATAGCCTTCAGTAAGAACCTTTATTGTCCTCGGGCCGACGTAATCCCCAGGACCTTCGGATCTGCCGTAGCCCGGTTGCGCTACGGCCAGGCCTGCGAACCCGTTACGCGCGTAGGTCAGGCCGTTTGGAATCCAGTCGCGCGCGGTTCCCAGGTGTCCTGGGATCAGCAGCAGAGCCGGGAACTTTCCGCCGCCTTTAGGTTCGAAGGATATGGCTTCGACGTTTTTACCGTCGACTGAGTAGTCGCGTTTGCAAGCCTTAACCCCGGACTCCTGGTGAACGGCACAGCCGTCCTTGTTCATCGCTTCGATGAGCTTTGAAAAGTCGGGCCGTTGAGCAACCGCGCTTGATGCGAGGAATAAAAGCGAAACTACGACTAGGACGTATCGTGTTGTACTGCGCATACACCGTTCAGTTGCGCTCTTGCCTTGTAGGATCAGGCAAGGCAAACGCTTCAATCTTTCATCCAACAATCAGGCGTTAATCCGCGCGCGACTTGTTGGCGATGCAAAAGAGATTCTTCTCACCTCTCACAAACAGTTTGCCTTCGGTGATCGCAATCGAGGTGCGGCTCGGCTCGCCGATCGGGTTGGTTCCAAGTACTTCGTGTTTTGGACCGGCCTTTATGACAAACGTGTCGCCGTCATCACTCGTTAACAGAATCTTTCCGTCGAAGGCGACCGGGGATGCGCCGTAGAACTTCGTCGCGATCGGCACTCGTCCACCTTCGTAAATAACCTCGCCGGTCTTGGCGTTCAAACAGCTGAGAATACCCGCATCGCTCATCAAGTAGAGATAGTCGCCGTAGAGGATCGGCGAGGGAACGTAAGAAGTCCCCTTGTTGTAACGCCAAACAATCCTGTCGGTGCCGTCGAGATTGCCTGATCCGCCAAGCCGTATCGCAACGATGGTTTTCGAGGGATACCCCGACGACAGAATCACCAATCCGTGGCCTACAACCGGGGTGGCAATTGCGTGGCTCTTGAGACCAGTCGCTCGCCACAGTTCCTTCCCGGTAGCCGGATCATACGAGATCAAAAACTCGTTGCCGCTCACAACCATCTCGGCACGTTCGGGAGTTTTGGCGATAATCGGCGTCGCCCAACTGCTTTGCACCGGACGGCGCACACGCCACACTTCTTTGCCTGTCTTCTTATCCAGCGCGGTCATGAACGAGTACGTTCCGTCGAATTCCTGATCGCACAGCAGGATAACCAGGTTTTCGTGGAGTACCGGCGACGTGCCGACTCCCATCCCCATCGTAGCTATCCCGCCGAGATTCTTCTTCCAGATTAACTTGCCGTTGAAGTCGTAACAGTAGAAGCCTTCGGACCCGAAGTAGACATAAACGTTTTTGCCGTCGGTAACCGGGGTCGGCCCGGCGTAAGTTCCGCGGCGATGCCGGTAATCGTAGACTGGCCCGTCGTACGCGGTTCTCTCCCAAATAACTTTGCCGGAGTCGCGGTCGAGACAGAACACTTTGAACGTGTGGAGCTTGTCGGAACCGGTCCAGTCCGGATGCGAGAACTCTTTGTCGCGCATCATGTGTTTCACCGGCTTATGGTCAGCAGGTGCGGGACCACCTTCAATCGCGGTGGTCAGGAAGACTTTCTTTTCCCAGATGATCGGCGACGAAAAGCCGCGTCCGGGGATGGCTGTCTTCCAAAGAACATTCTTGGTTTCGGTCCACTCGGTTGGGAGGTTCTTTTCGTTGGATATTCCCTGACTGTCAGGCCCGCGCCACTGCGCCCAGTTCGAGCCTGAGTTGGCGGCCTTTGTCTTCGACGGTCCTGAGAAAGCAGACGCGACCATGCACGTCAACAATGAGTAGAGCAACACTGTCAGAATTCGTTTCAATTATAGATGCCTCCCTGGTTTGTTGAGAATTCTTGTTTACCAGCTTCCGCCTAAACCCGAGTACGAACGATCTTGCGAGTATCTCATTTCGCCGCCGCCGAGCTGCGGTCGGCAATGGCAAAAACATTGTTCCGGCCTCGAACAAAGATCATACCGTCTGAAATCGCCGGTGTCGCCATCAATACCTCACCCATCTGATTCGTGGCCAGGAGCTCGTACTTGGCACCGGCTTTTACAACAAAGATCTCGCCGTCCTCGCTGGACAGATAGATCTTGCCGTCGGCGGCGACCGGCGACGCGCTGTAGGACCCGCCCTTGTCGCCGATACGTTGCTGGTAAAGCCGCTCACCGGTCTTTGGATTGTAACAGGCCATCACGCCCTGATTCGCGCAGGTGTAAAGATACTCACCGTAGATAAGCGGCGAGGGCATGTAAGTCCCGCCGCGCTGCATGCTCCAGGCTACGTGCTGGTTCGTCGTTTCATTTGGTTTGAGCGAGATGTCGCCGGTCGCGCCGGCTCGAATAGCATATATCGGCTGGTTTGGACGATAGCTGTTGCAGATGAAGATCAGCCCGTGACCGGTTATCGGTGTCGTCGCGGTAACCTCCGGATTGCCCACCAGCCTCCAAAGCTCCTTGCCGGTCATCGGGTCGTAAGCTCGCACCGCCCTGGTGGCGTTTGTTATCAACTCAACTCGCGCCGGACCTTCATAAATCGTCGGAGTTCCCCAGGAGGGAATCTCTTCACGCGGCGTCATCCACAGTTGTTTTCCGTCCTTCAAATCATAGGCGGCGATAAAAGAGTTCTTCTGAACATCACACTGAACGATCACCATGTTCTTGTAGATTATCGGCGAGCTGGCGGTTCCCCATTGATAGTCGGGATCGTAAAACCATCCGGTATCAAGCAAACCCAGGTCTTTCTTCCAGATCAGCTTGCCCTTGAGGTCATAGCAGAACAAACCTTCGGATCCGAAAAAGGCAACGACATAATTGCCGTCGGTGGCCGGGGTCGAGCTTGCGTGAGTCGATTTGATGTGACGTTTGATTTTGGGCACGCCCTCGTGGGCTATGCGATCCCAGATGATCTTTCCGGTTCGTTTGTCGATAGCGTAGACATGCCAGGTGTGAGGCGAAGTGTCCTTGTCCATATCGACGTCACCGTACAAACCGTGCCGGAAGTATTCACCGCCTTTGCTGCTGACGGCCGTTGTGACAAATACTTTATCGCCCCAGACAACCGGGCTGGCGTGTGCGAGTCCCGGGATTGGAGTCTTCCAAAGAATGTTTGTGCCTTTGGTGGCGTCCCAGCTCGTTGCGGTGGGTTTGCCGTCGGCGACGCCCGACGCGTTGGCCCCGCGGAACGACGGCCAGTTCTGCGCTCGTGCGCTGAGCGCGAAGCCTGCGATCAGAACGATCAGCAACAGATAGCTTGAAATGCGCGATAATCTGCTAGCGGTGCGTTTGTGAAACATCAAACCCTCCAAAGAAGATCTTCCACGTAGTAACGAATTCATTCGTTCTTTCTTCAATGCCTAAGAAACGAATAAATTCGTTACTACGTGGCAGTCATTCAATCGTTAACCCCTCCACCAATCGTAACCCCTCCACTACGTGAAGAGGGCGCTATTTCTTTTCTACTCGTTTGAAGACGAAGTTAGCGCCTCCCTGGCTCAACGCGAATCCGGTGACTTTATCACCCTCGGTGTTAAACGTGATCGTAGCCTCGACCTCGACGATCGAGAATGTGTTCTTGCTTATAGCAGACGTCGTGAACGGGCGCTGGCCGCTTATCCTTCCGGCTAGCTTACCATCCCGGATCTCAACGGTGATTTCCCCGACCTGTTCGTTCTTGTACAATCCGGCGTAACTCTTCAAGACTTCGGGTTCGACCGTTACTTCCGTCGCAGTCGCGCCTGCCTTCCTCAGCAGCTCGATGATGTCTTTGTTCCCGGTCGCGAATGCCCGGCGCAGCGCGTTGTTGAGGGTTTCGGGTTTTAAGCCGCCTTTTTCAACCACTACCTTGACGAGTTCGATTTTGCCCTCCTGAACCCCTGTCATCAGCACCCGGTCGCTTCCCGAGGCGCCTTTGTCCAACAAGACCTTTATCACCTCTACGAATCCGTGTGACAGTGCCCAGCCAAGAGGCATTTCACCGTAAAACGTGTCCTTCACGTTTACATCCGCACCGCGTTCGATCAACAACTTGACGACCTCGAGATGCCCTTTGTCGCAAGCGTACGACAGGGCGGTTGCGCCATAACGCGTTTTGGAATTCACATCGACGCCCTTATCGAGAAAGGCTTTGACCGCTGCTACATCACCTTTCCGGGCAGCCGCGAGGAACTCCTCGTTCTTATCCTGCGCGTTTGCAACAAGCGGCGACAACAGGATTAAAGCCAGCACAATTCGTGTAATTGACATCTTTCTCTCCAGGTATCGTTGGGCCCGTCGAATGGTCTTGATTCCGAGACCGCTTACTCCTAAACCGAGTGTTTGTCGTGGGCACACAAGCAGGACGCTCCAAGCGGTAGAACGCTGCTGAAATTCAACAGGTTCAAATAATCCCTGCTTGACGCGCTCAAGCGCAACATAATATCTTGAGATCAACGAGTCAAGCACGCCTTAGCGGTCAGTGGAGAAGTCTTGGATCGTTCATGTTGGATAAAGAGCGAACCAAATGCGAAGCCCTGTGAAACCGATTATGAGAGCCATTCATACGAAATTCCTATCCCTCGCACTGTCGTTTTTTGTGTTTCCGGTCAGTCTGGTTGCTTCGGGCAGTGATTGGCCCAACTGGCGCGGCCCCGCCCGCGACGGCCACTCCGCGGAAACAGGTCTCCCGACGCGCTGGTCCAAGCAAGGTGAGAATCTGGTTTGGAAGGCTCCGTACGGCGGACGTTCTGCGCCAATTGTAATGGGAGGCCGCGTCTTCCTGTTCAATTCGTCGGGCGAAGGCGAGTCAATGCAAGAGCGGGTTATGTGCTTAAACGCCAACACCGGAAAGTTGATTTGGGAACACCGGCTTAATGTTTACGAGAGCGATGTGCCGCCTCGGCGCATCGCGTGGTCGTCACCCACCGGTGATCCGGCGACCGGCAATGTCTACGTGTTCGGCGCATGTAACGAGCTGACCGCGCTGTCAAATGACGGCAAAATACTTTGGAGCCGATCGCTCACCGAAGACTTTGGCGCGTGGACTACTCACGGCGGGAGAACGGTCTCGCCGATAGTCGAAGGCGATCTGGTAATCGTCAGCACGGTCACCGATGGCTGGGGAGATCTTGCGCAGCGACGCCATCGCTACTATGCGTTTGACAAGCGGACCGGCGAATCGGTTTGGATCAGTACGCCGGGTGGCCGCCCGTTCGACACCACCTACTCGACGCCTGTCGTTGCTACGATCAACGGAACACGTTTGATGATCGCCGGAGCAGGAGACGGAACAGTCAACGCCTTAAAGGTAAACACCGGTGAGCCCGTCTGGAGCTACGCTGCAAGCAAGCGCGGCGTCAATCCAGGAGTGGTGCTCAAAGGCACTACTGCCTTTGTTTCTCACCCGGAAGAGAATCTTGACACCACTGAGATGGGCTTGCTCGCGGCAGTGGATGCCACCGCGAAAGGCACTATCGGTAAGGAGCAAATAAAGTGGGCGATCAAGAACGTACAGGTCGGCCCGGCTTCACCCATCGTCGACGGTGAACGCATTTACGCGGTGGATGCCGGCGCCAATCTTCTTGCTTTTGATGCAGGCTCCGGCAAAGAACTTTGGAAGCAGAATCTGGGCACGATACAAAAGGCTTCGCCGGTTTTCGCGGACGGCAAGCTTTACGTTGGAACCGAGAACGGCAAGTTTTTTATCTTAAAGCCGGGCGCCGATCGCTGCGAGATCCTCGACGAAGATGAGCTCGAGCCGGTCGATAAAGTGCAGATTAAAACCGAGGCGGGCGACGATCTTATCGCCTCGAACGAGCAGATCATTGCGTCGGTTGGAATATCACGCGGCCGCGTTTACCTGGTAACAACAAAGGCGATCTATTGCATCGGCAAAAAAACTCCCTCCGCCGAGCTTCCGGCGGTCAAGGAGACAATCGAAAACGCGCCCGCCGATGCGACGGTCGCGCACGTACAAGTCATACCAGCTGATCTTCTCGCGAAACCCGGCGAACCGGTGAAGTTCAGAGTGAGACTCTTTGACGATCACGGCCGATTTATTCGCGAAGAAGCAAATGCCGCGTGGTCGCTCGACAAGCTGAAGGGCACGGCTCAAGGCAATCAGTTCACCGCCGCGTCCGATTCGAAAGCGCAGGCAGGCTTGGTAAAGGCGACGGTTGGCGGCGTAACCGGGGTCTCGCGAGTCCGCGTGATTCCCGCGATGCCCTCGAAGGAGGACTTTAGCGAGTCTGCCGCCGAGTCCGTGCCGGCAGACTGGATCAACGCAACCGGGAAATGGTCGGTGCGCGAGGTTGATGGAAACAAACTGCTCGTGAAAAATCCGAATCCGCCGGCCTTCAAGCGGACCCGCTCGTTCATTGGGCCGACCGATTGGATGAACTACACGGTAGAAGCGGATGTACGAGCAATCGAAAAGCGCCGCCAGATGGGCGACGCCGGAGTCGTCGCGCAACGTTATACGCTTGCGCTCTTCGGGAACAGTCAGCGACTCGAATTGCATTCATGGCAGATCGAAGAGAAGCGAACGGTGAAAAAGCCTTTCGCCTGGAAACCCGACACGTGGTACCACCTGAAGCTACAGGTCGAGAATCTGCCCGATGGCAAGGTGCGGGCGCGAGGTAAGGCCTGGCTCGCTTCTGAGCCGGAACCAGCCGAGTGGCTCGTAGAACGAATCGACCCAATCGGCAATCGTCACGGGAGCCCCGGCATCTTCGCCGACGCTCCGAATGACGTACTCATAGATAACATTAAGGTCACGCCGAACAAATAACGATGTTCAGCGCTCAATCTGCGGGTTGCGAAACCAACGCAAACTTGAGCTGTGAACCCTGGGAACAAAATGAAAATTAGGACTCTTAGATTCTTTTCAATCGCGACCGCTGTTGCGGTAACGCTTGGCACAGTGATCAACTGCGTTTCGGCCTCCGATCCCGTCGGCGGCGACTGGCCGATGTGGGGCGGCACGGCCGATCGCAATATGGTTTCGAACCAAAAAGGGATGCCCAGCAGCTGGGACATCAAGACAAAGAAAAACGTGAAGTGGGTCGCGACTCTCGGCTCGCAAAGCTACGGCAATACGGTGGTAGCCGGCGGACAGGTGTACGTTGGGACAAACAACGAAGCGTTGCGCGACCCGAAGCAGGGCGGCGATCGCGGCGTATTGATGGCCTTCCGCGAGTCCGACGGGGAATTCCTTTGGCAGCACACGAATGAAAAGCTGGCAGCCGGCCGCGTCAACGATTGGCCGTTTCAGGGCGTTTGCTCATCGCCGCTGGTCGAAGGCGATCGGCTTTATTACGTCTCCAATCGCTGCGAGGTCGTCTGCCTGGACACGCAGGGATTTCGTGACAACGAGAACGACGGACCCACCAAGGATGAGAAGCTGACTGGCCAGGTCGACGCCGATATCGTGTGGAAGTACGACATGATCGATGAGGTCGGGTCTCATCCGCACAACATGGCCAACTGCTCGCCGGTGTCCTACGGCGATATGCTCTACATCTGCACGTCGAACGGGCAGGATGAGAGCCACGTCAACAACCCTTCGCCAAAAGCTCCGCCTATCATCGCGCTCAACAAGAAAACCGGTAAGCTGGTCTGGGAAGAGAACTCGGTTTTTGAAAAGATTCTGCACGGGCAGTGGTCATCGCCGGCGGTTGGAAAGATTGGTGATGTGGTGCAGGTCGTTCACGGACAGGGCGACGGCTGGATTCGCGG
>DASRIZ010000379.1:0-9285 GCA_035649735.1 Blastocatellia bacterium
GCTACGCGCTGTCTTATTCCGGCGCTCCCCAACACTACAAACTGTTCGAGCCGCTAGACCACACCCTGCTCCCACTGATGTGTAAGACTTCGCGTTGCCGCTTGCTTGTCGGCACAGCGGCGGGGAATGATGCCGCGTCCAGTGACGAACTGCTCCCACTTGAGTGGGATGATGGTGACCCGTGGGAGTTTTGGCTCGAGGTGCGCCGCGATGAGAGCCGGCTGGTAATCCTCGGCTCGCTGCGAAGAGACGGCGAGCGAATGGAGCTTTCAGAGCCGCACCTTCTCACCCCGGCGTTGGTGTTCGCTCGAGGACGCGCTGCCCGGCTCAACGACTTCGACGCGTTCGCTTGGATCAGTCAGTTGCGCACTCAGGGTCCACTCCGTGTTCCAGCCGAGCAGGCTGACCTGCTGCTGGAGGAGATACTCAAGCTGCCGAGTGTGCCACGGCTCGATTTACCAGAGGAATTGCGTTATGACGAAATTTCGGTTTCACCTCAACCGTGCCTAAGACTCCTGAAACTTGAAAGAAATCCCTGGCAGCAGCGTGATCGTCTGAGTGGCGTGCTGTCTTTCAACTACGGCGGCAAGGTTGTTGGAGAAGGGGATAGCCGGTCGGCGATCGTTCAAGCAGAGACACGAAGCATAGTCTTGCGAGATCGGACGGCTGAACAGACCGCTGCTGAGCGACTCCGACAGCTTGGCCTCACCCGTCAGGGATCTAATTTCGATACGCAGCCGGTCCTGACGTTGACCGCCAAGAAGATGCCGCTAGTAGTAAGGGCTCTGGTTTCCGAGGGGTGGCATGTAGAAGCCGAGGGTAACATCTATCGCGAGCCTCGCGAGTTTCGAGTCGAGGTTGCTTCGGGAATTGATTGGTTCGAGCTTCACGGCACCGTTGACTTTGGTGAAGCGAAGGCGAATCTTCCGGAGTTGATCGCGGCGCTGAAACGTGGCGATAATTCGATCCTGCTTGGCGACGGTACGTTCGGCCTGCTTCCGGAACAGTGGTTGAAAAAATACGGGCTGCTCGCCAGTCTGGGCTCAACCCAAACCGATCACCTGCGATTTACGCGGAGCCAGGTCGGATTCCTGGACGCGCTGCTTGCGTCACAACCCGAAGCGAGTTTCGACGAGGCGTACTCGCGAGCCCGCAATGAACTCCAACGGTTCGAGGGCATAACGGCGGCGGATCCTCCGCCTAGCTTTTGCGGCGAGTTGCGCGGCTATCAACGAGAAGGACTTGGGTGGCTTAACTTTCTTCAGCAGTTCGGGTTCGGCGGTTGTTTGGCCGATGACATGGGTCTTGGTAAAACGGTTCAAGTGCTTGCATTACTTGAGTTGCGGCGAACCGAACGCGAACGATTGTCCCGCCGCCAATCGAAGCAGCGCAAGAAGAATGGATCAAAAGCAGAAGTCAACGACGGCCTCGGACCCTCGCTAGTTGTGGTGCCAAAGTCACTGGTTTTCAACTGGATTCAGGAAGCAGCGCGGTTCACGCCCAGACTCCGTGTGCTGGATCACACCGGCATGAATCGCTTGAGGACCTCCGGACACTTTGATGACTACGATTTGATCATTACCACCTATGGAACGCTTCGGCGAGATGCGACTCAGTTTAAAGACGTCGAATTCGATTACGTGATTCTGGATGAAGCGCAAGCCATTAAGAACGCTAATACTGAGTCAGCGAAAGCTGCCCGTTTGCTGCGGGGCGATCATCGCCTGGCTATGAGCGGAACCCCGATTGAGAACCATCTAGGTGAGTTGTGGAGCCTGTTCCAGTTTCTGAATCCAGGGTTGCTGGGCGACGCTTCGGTGTTCAAGCTCAATACTTCGGCTGCGCGCAATCCTGACGAACAGGTTCGAGCGTTGCTGGCCAAAGCCTTGCGCCCGTACATCTTGCGGCGCACGAAACAAGAGGTAGCGAAAGACCTTCCAACAAAGACTGAGCAGACCATTTACTGTGAAATGGAAGAGGTTCAGCGCAAACTATACGATGAGCTGCGCGATCATTACAGACGATCACTCCTGGGGTTGATTGAACGTGACGGGATTAACAAGTCAAAGATTCAGATTCTCGAGGCGTTGTTGCGGCTAAGACAAGCGGCATGTCATCCCGGGTTGATAGACAAGTCCAGGAAAGGTGAGCCGTGTGCAAAGCTCGAAGTGCTGCTTCCCCAGATCAGGGAAGTGCTTGACGAAGGACACAAGGCTCTGGTGTTTTCGCAGTTCACAAGCTTCCTTGCGATTCTCCGTGAGCGTTTAGAAGGGGACGGCATCGTATACGAGTATCTGGATGGTAAGACTCGCGATCGTGCGGCGAGCGTAGAGCGATTTCAAAACGATTCCGACTGCAAACTGTTTTTGATCAGCCTAAAGGCGGGCGGGCTTGGATTGAACCTTACGGCGGCTGACTACGTGTTTCTTTTGGACCCGTGGTGGAATCCAGCCGTTGAAGCTCAAGCGATTGACCGCGCTCATCGCATCGGCCAATTGCAGAAGGTATTCGCATATCGCTTGATCGCGCGTGATACTGTTGAAGAGAAGGTGCTCGAGCTGCAGGCGACCAAGCGAGAGCTGGCCGACGCGATAATAAATGCGGACAACAGCTTGATTCGGACTCTTCGTCGGGAAGACCTCGAACTGTTGCTCTCCTGAAAGGCAATGTCAGTGAAACAGACCACCGGTATATGCAAACTAACAAACTTTTATCGCGCCAAGCCGGTCCTATGTGTAATGTTGAGGTTTCGCACAGACCCTAATAGCATCGCACCAGTCTTTGAGCGGGACCATTCAACCGTTCGTAGCAAGGCCTTTGTCGGAGAGCGACAGCTCGGCAAGATGATAGTCATTTTGCTTTTTGTGCTGGCAGGCGCCACCACCGGTCAGGCCCAGACGGAAACCTTTGCAGTCGACGGCTCGGAGCGGCAGGCTATTGTATATGCCAATTCGAAGCATACACCGGGAAAGAGCGCTCCGGTTGTGTTTGTGTTTCACGGACACGGCGGGACCGCGGTCAACGTCGCGCGACGCTTTCGCATTCAGGAGCTGTGGCCTGAAGCGGTTGTCGTATACATGCAAGGCATTCCCGGGATAGTCGGCATAACTGATAAGGAAGGGAAGCAGAACGGTTGGCAAAAGTCACCCGGTGAGGTCGGCGATCGTGACATCAAGTTCTTCGATGCGGCTCTCGCGCGAATGCAACAAAAGTATAGGACCGATGCAAATCGAGTGTACGTGTTGGGGCACTCGAACGGCGGACGATTTGTAAATGTGTTGTGGAATATGAGAGGCGACAGGTTGGCGGCGCTTTGTTCGGGCGCAGGTCCGGGCGGCCGGCTTGTCGAGGATGCGCTCCCGAAACCGGTGTACATCATCGCGGGTGAGAACGATCAGCTGGTCCCGTTCCAAGGTCAGCGGGTCAGCATCGAACTGACTCGAAAGCGTTTGAAGACTGATCCGTCCAAAGCCAAGGTCAACGGTTTGGAGCGAACCGAGCCTGGAGTCAACGGCACCGAGTTGGTGACCTATATCCACCCCGGCGGGCATCAGTTTCCGGTCGAGGCGCTCGCAGGTGTAGTCAAGTTCTTCGAGCGACACATTCGAAAATAACGAGCGACAGCGGTGCGCGCACCCCCAGGGACGTTCTGCTTGCTCTAGGCTACGCTCATAGCTTATCCTGCCGGTTCACTCGCGCTTCATCAGCACCCTCCGCACCTCTATGAACAATCGACGCGAACGGGTTGGTTGGTACATCTATGACTGGGCCAACTCGGCTTTCTATACGACAGTCATCACTGTATTTCTGGGGCCATACCTGACAGGTATTGCCCGTGCTGCGGCAGAATCGCTTGGCGAGGGCAATACGTTCGTTTACCCGTTCGGCATCCGCGTCTTTTATGGTTCGTTTTTTCCTTACGTGGTTGCTCTATCGGTAGGCCTTCAAATGGTCTTTCTTCCGATACTAGGAGCTATCGCGGACTACTCGCATCGCAAAAAGCAGATGCTCGCGTTGTTTGCTTATATCGGCTCGTTCGCGACTATGGGTCTCTATTTTCTACAAGGCACAAATTATCTCCTGGGGGGCGGGCTGTTGGTGCTCGCGAATCTTAGTTACGGCGCGGCGATTGTTTTTTATAATTCGTTTTTGCCGGACATCGCCAGCGCCGAGGACCGCGATCGGGTGTCATCCATCGGTTGGGCGATCGGCTATCTCGGTGGGGGATTATTGCTGGCGCTAAATCTGTATCTGTTTTCGAAAGCGGAGTCGTTTGGACTGACGACGAGCGAGGCGGTACGGATAAGCCTGGCGTCATCGGGAGCCTGGTGGGCCGCGTTTACGCTGGTATCGATTTCGTCATTGAGAAACCGGCTCCCGGTCAAAGAGCCTCCGCCGGGCCAGCATCTCATCGCGACCGGATTCAAGCAACTCGTTCACACGGTCCGGACGGCTCGGCAATATCCGCATACGCTCTTGTTTCTAGTCGCCTACCTGCTTTACAACGACGCCATCCAGGCGGTTATCGCGCTCGCGTCAGTATTCGGCGCCGAGGAATTGAAGCTGGAACAGTCGACGCTTGTGCAGGTTATTCTGATGGTCCAATTTGCGGCGTTCTTTGGAGCGCTGCTCTTCAATTGGGTGGCGACGAGGACCGGAAACAAGCGAGCGATAATGATCAGTTTGGTGATTTGGACTGGCGTGTTGGTGTACGCATATGGTCTGCTGCAAACCAAGCTTCAGTTCTTTCTTCTAGGGGCGGTGATCGCAGTCGTTTTGGGCGGGAGCCAGGCGCTGAGCAGGTCCGTCTATTCTCTAATGATCCCGAAGGGTCACGAGGCCGAATACTTCAGCCTGTACGAAGTGAGCGACAAAGGCACGAGCTGGATGGCTCCGCTGATGTTTGGGTTGGCGCTTCAAGTTACGCGCAGCTATAGGGTGGCAATATTATCGCTGGTCGTATTCTTTGTTGCCGGATTGGCGGTCCTTGCAAAAGTCAATGTTCGGCGGGCGGCGATTGACGCTGGTAACGAACCACTCCCCGAGGCCTAAACTGAATCCTCTTCACTCTTCTTCTGATCGTTTACACAATCATTTCTTATCCACCGCGTTGCTCTTTGCTGATTCTAGCATTGCGGCGCACTCCAATGACAAAACCAATGATGGCGCCGACGTTCCCAACCAAAAGCCCGATGAGAAAAGCAAGATCAACGACTATGGATGCGGGACCTAAAACGTTTTCGCTGAGGTAGCCTAATCCTAGCCCAAGAATATATACGCCCGATCCTGAAAACAACATGGCCAAAGTGAAAGGGAACAGCTTAGCGCGCGTAGGGTCTGCTAAAGCAACAAGGCTTCCTAATCCCCCTACAGCGATCATTATTAGAAAGAATCCCATCATTGGAACTAGCATCAAAGTTCCTTTATTTCAGAATATCGAGATACCTGCAGGGTCTAACGCAACGTTAGACCGCCCATAACGATGTGAAGCGCAGTTAACCTCATCCAACCGTCCTACTTGTCTCTAACCGATTGCCTTTTTTGATGCCTTTCAAGCTCTTCATTAATCATCCTCTTGAAATCCTCCACGCCTCTTGCGCCCTTCAGGACTCTGCCGTTAATGATAAAAGTCGGAGTTGACAGTATTTCCGCGAGCCGCGCTTCTTTCATGTCCGCGGAAACGCGAGCGCGACTCTCCTCGGAATCAAGACAGGTCGTGAATTCTTTCGTGTTCACTCCGACGGCGGCGGCCACACTCATCAATGTTTCCGTTGATAGACTGCTGGAATTGAATAGTCGATCATGGTATTGCCAAAACTTTCCCTGATCAGCCGCGCACACAGAAGCTTGAGCTGCCTTGAATGCATCCGGATGAATCGATAGCGGCAGATGCTTGAATACCAGTCGCACCTTATCACCGTATCCCTGAAGTACTTGCTTGGTCGTCTCCCCAACCTGTTTACAAAATGGACACTGAAAGTCGGAGAATTCGACGATGGTGACAGGCGCCTCGCGAGGACCACCGATCGATGGCCCTTCTGCGCTGACCTTGATAGTTGGTGGAATCGGTTCGTGGAGTGATACAACGATTTTGGCCCTGGTCTTGAGCTCTGCCAATACGCTCCTATATTTCTCCAGACGTTCGCGCCCCTCCAGATCCAATCTGATCCTTTGTTTGGCTTCATCTTCGGGCATGCTCCCGAGTCCACCTCTGTTTTCCAGGTAAACCTCGTCTATTTGACTCTGCTTGACCTCGACCTTCTCGGACATTAACTCTCGCTTCAGTTGCTCAACAGTTACACCTCGCATCTTCGCTTCGTGCTCGAGGACTATTTTCGTAATCAGATTGTCCAGAGCGTTCTTTCGCAGGCTGTAGATCCGTTCCTGCAAGCTGTAGACCTGGGGTGCTATTAACTCGTCGATCTCACTGCTGGTTATTACCCGATTGCCGTTGATTGTGGCCACTACTTCAGTTTTTGATCCCTGCTCCTGCCCATTGGCTAAGTCGCTGCACTGACAAATTAGCATCCCAATGATCGCGATAAACAAAGACAGAATTCTACGTTTCACTTGGATATCTCCTGATTAGTGAGGTGGCCCAGGGGAGCCCATAAAACCACACCAGTGAGATAAAAGTCTCATCGAAAATCCTGATTGAGTCGTCACTTATTGTGCTGTCTTCTGAATAGTACCGGGGTTGTTCCGATAACCGCGCGAAAGTTCCGTTCAAATGTAGTAATGCTGCCAAAACCATTCTCCAATGCGATCTCCAGGATGCTGTAGTTCTTCGCCAGCATCATCTCTACAGCTCTCGCGAGACGATAACGAATGAGGAGCTGATGAAACGTGAGGCTGGTCCTCCTTCGTATGAGGACATTCAGATGGTTCTTGTTTGCGCCGCTGCCAGTCGCGACCTCATCAAGCGTCAGACTCGAATCGGCATAGTCTCTTTCGACCATCTGCCAGGCACGTTCCAGCCGCCGATCGTAGCTAAGCCTTGACACCAGGTTGGAGAGCGACTGTAGGAACAATATCTCTTCTATTTCTTTTGAGAGCTTCAACGAAGAGACATCCGCCGGTTCTCCTATTAGCATTACAACCCCTCCTTAAGAGCCACGCACCTCGAACCTGACCCAGGGATGTATTCTGTCGAAAATAATAATCCGATGCAACTAAAAATATTCAAGTTTTTTAGAAGATTGAGGTTGGAAGATGGAAGATGGAGTTATGCCTCAGTGAGATTTCGGAGCTTCGCCCTTCTTTCTGCGTTGCTTGATCCGAATCGGAGTTCCGAAGAATCCAAACTCCTCGCGCAGGCGGTTCACCATGTAACGCTCGTAGGAGAAATGCAGCTTTGCTTTTGGGCTGCGCGACGAGGTGAAAACAACAAACGTGGGCGGGCGGGTTCCTGCCTGAGTCAGGTAGAGCACTCGCAAGGGATATTTGGAAGGCGTTGTTGCGCGGGGCTGTTCGAGATTGCGCTCAAAGAAACGGTTGAGTTCCGAAGTGGAGACTCGTTTATTGCGTTCCTCATGAGCGCGCCGTGCCTGGTCCAACAGCTTTGTCACACGCAAGCCGCTCTTGGCGGAGATAAACACTATCGGCGCGTAATCGGCGAACTTCATCATATCGCGTATGCGCTGCGCGTACTCTTTTGTGCTGTCGGCGGTCTTTTGGACCGCGTCCCATTTATTGACGGCAATGATAAGGCTCGCCCCGGCTTCGTGAGCGTAACCGCCAATCGTAGCATCGTTTGCGGTTGGGCCTTCGATGGCGTCGAGCATCAGAATTGCCACATCGGCGTCTTCGAGATTTCGCCGCGCCATAACTACAGAGATCTTTTCGGCAACCAGTTCGGTCTTGCCTTTGCGCCGGATCCCGGCGGTATCAATCAGCCGAAAGTGGGTGTCTTGATACTCGAGCTCGGTGTCGACGGCGTCGCGAGTGGTGCCCGCGATCGGCGATACGATCACGCGTTCCTCGCCAACCAGCCGGTTCACAAGAGACGACTTGCCGACGTTAGGACGACCGACGATAGCTAGCCGGATTTCCTGGCGATGGCTTTCGTTGACCCTCGGCGCTTTGAGGATATCCAGCGCAGCATCGAGCATTTCCGCTACACCGCTGCCGTGCTCGGCTGAGATCGGAAATACCGCGTCGAGACCCCAGCGTTCGAACTCCAGGGAGTCGGCTTCGAGCTTGGCGGTGTCCACTTTGTTGGCCGCAACAAACACCGGCGTGCCGGTTGCCCGCGCAAGTTCGGCAAGCTCTTCATCGAGCGGAGTGATCCCGGCTCGCGCATCGACAACAAGAAGGATCAGCGCTGCGTCGTCCAGGGCCGTGCGAGCCTGGCTCAAAATATTTGCAGGGATTAGTTCCTTGTCGTCGGGTATGATGCCACCGGTGTCGACGATCCGAAACTCGCGGTCCTGCCATTCGGCATTTCCGTAGATTCGGTCGCGCGTTATGCCGGGCTCGTCGCCAACTATAGCGCGGCGTCTGCCGGTTAGCTTGTTGAATAGCGTCGACTTACCGACATTTGGGCGTCCCAGGATTACGACCGTTGGAAGCTGAGCCTGGTCGGCCGGCGTCACCGGCGCTAATACGTTCTCGGGTTTTTCGGTGTTTGATTGCAACGTTCCACTCTAGCCTGCGGCTTGAAGCTTTTACAAGGAGCCGGCTTGCGATAAGATGCGCCGATCGAAACGGACGGGGCGGTCATCCGAATCAAAAGGTTTTATGATCGACGAGATCAAGGCGGTTTTTAGAAGGCGAAGCCCCCTGGCTCGAGCACGCCATCTGGAGTTAGGTGAGCGCGGGGAGCGGAAGGCCCTTGCTTACCTGGACGCGTACGAAGGCTATCGAATTGTCGCGACGAACATCCTGGTGCCACTGGGGCGAGGGCTGCGCGGTCAGAAGCTATCGGCCGAGATCGATGTTATAGCCTATGAGGACGATACTCTGGCTTTTATTGAAGTAAAGACTCGTACATCCGATGACCTGGCTGCGCCCGAACGAGCGGTTGACCTTCGGAAGCAGCGGCAGATCGCGCGGGCAGCGAGGCGATATCGGCAGTTGATGAAAGTTTACGACGAACCATACCGCTATGATGTCGTGACGGTGTTACCGGGCGAAACCGGCGATGAAATAGTGTTGCTTCGCGGGTACTTCGATGATCGAGTGTTAGGAATGAAACGTGAAACGTGATGCGTGAACTCAACTAGGATTAGGTTGGAGTTCACGCATCACGCATCACGTATCACGCTTCACGCATCACGCATCACG
>DASRIZ010000380.1:0-25196 GCA_035649735.1 Blastocatellia bacterium
TGACAGAAGAATTGCAAATTGAAAATTGAAAATTGAAAATTGAAAATTGGTCACGGATTAACTATAGATCAATTCGCAATTTTCAATTTGCAATTTTCAATTTGCAATTTGCAATTTTCAATTCTCCTGTCGCCCCCTCGCCCCCTCTCCCCTTCTCCCCCTCTCCCCCTAAAATCCGATCCGTCTCAGCAGATCGCCAAACCGCGGGTTACCACGCAACTCATCAAACGCGGGGTCGGTCCTCACCGCAACCAGCATCGGATCACGCTCGCTGTAGGCCCGCTCAAGAAAGGTCAATGCCTGCTCAAGCTCACCGGCGGCGACGCACGTCATTGCGGCAGTGTACGGAGGTGCAAGACTGGTTTTCATAAGCGGCAACCTCTGCTCGAGTCTCCTGCGATAGAGCACCATCATCGTTTCCGCTGGATCGCTGCCACGAAACCGAGCGCCGTCTTCTTTCATCTCCTTCAACAACGTTTCCAGGGCCAGTTGCGTTTGCCCCTTGAGAGCATAGGCGCGCTCCAGACAAGCAAGAGCTGAACCGAATGCCGGCTCAAGCTCGAGCGTGCGATTGATTTGTTCGATGGCCTCGTCGTAACGACGAGCCATCAGATAAACCCATCCCACATCGGAATTCGCAAGCGGCGACAGCGGATCAAGCCGTTGCGCCAGCTTCATGTGATCTATGCCCTCATCGAATCGTTCCATAGCAACCAGAAACCACCCATAATCGTGATGGGCAATTCCTAAGCTGGGGTTGATCTCGATCGCTCGCACGAAATCGCGCTCGGCTTCCTCCCACTTCCATTCATATCGAAACTTGATCGTCCCCAGCGACACATAGGCACTCGCGCTCTGCGGATCAAGCTGGATTGCCCGCAGCGCCGCTTCCTTCGCTTTTGGATAGGAGTCCGCCGGAAGCATCGCGTAGAACAACCCCAAAACCCGATACGAATCCGCCAATCCGCAAAACGCAGCGGCGTAGTTTGGGTCCCTCTCTATCGCTTGTTGGAAATACTCAAGGCTGCGTCTTGCGCTTTCGCGGTCTCCCTTGTTCCAGAGGTACCGTCCTCTCAGATACGCATCGACCGCGTCCGAGCTAGCCGAATGAGTTGAAGTGCTTCCCTTCTCAGGGATCAAGCGAATGGCCAGGGCGTGAGTTATTCGATCGGCGACTTCGCTTTGCACCTTCAACACGTCGCCCGACGGGCGATCAAAGGACTCCGACCATAGATGAGTCTGGTCGCTGACCTGAATCAGTTGCGCGGTGATACGGACTCGGTCCTGTTCGCGACGTACGCTTCCTTCAACGACGAAATCAACTCCAAGCTCGCGACCAATACGGGTTATGTCCGCACTCACCCCTTTGTATGTCATCGACGATGTACGCGCGATGACCCCAAGGCTCAGCGGGTGAAGCCCGCCAAGCCGGGCTATCATCTCTTCGGTCATCCCATCCGAAAAATAGTCCTGATCGGAATCGCCGCTGAGATTTTCAAAAGGCAAAACCGCAATCATCACTTTGGGTGGAGGCGCCGCGGTAGTGTTGAGTCGCCGCCAGCCAAAGTAACCGGCAATCAATACCGCCAGCCCGATTGCCGTAATGATGGCCGGACGCGCAGCGGCCTTCATGCGGTGTTGCGCGGCGTCGACAAAGATCGCCTTGTCCAGATCAGCAACGCTACTGATCGCCTGTGGCGCGGTAGAACCGTTTGCGTTCTCGACCTCACTCATTTCGATCTTGCCGATGAATCGATAGCCGCGTCTCGGAAGCGTCTCTATCAAACGCGGCGACTGTGCATCGTCGCCAAGCGCGATACGTATCTGCTTTATGCAGAAGTTCAAGCCGTGTTCAAAATCAACAAAGGTCCCTTCCTCCCACACCGCTTCCTGAAGCTCCTGGCGGGTCACCGTCTGACCGGCGTGTGAAACGAGAAACACAAGCACCTTGAAAGGCTGAGGCTGGAGTCGAACGACCGATCCGTGTTTGCGCAACTCGCCGCTCTTGAGCGCGAGCTCGAATTCGGCAAACCGAATAATCTCATCAGCGGAAACCTTGGGCTCCATGCTCGGATCTCACCTTTCTGACGCGTTGATTATAGCCGCAGTTGAAACCTGATTGAAATAAATACCACCTCAGACCAGGCCCGTAACTTCGCCGCTCCGTTAGATTTATTTCCTCACCTGAAACTCACCCGAAACTCATCCGGTTTTCTTACCCAGTTCATTGGCACCTGAACAAAAGCGGTCTAGGTTGAGAACGAACGACGGCCGTCAGTTTCACAAAGGAGACCGCTATGGATGATCAGGAGACTATTGATGGACTCGAAATCGGCGAGAGCGCTGAGGTCTCGCCAGGCGTCATCGTAGAGCGTCGATGCTTCTTGAAATCGGCCGCCCTCGCACTTGGATCGCTCGCGATACCAGGAGTGGCGAGCGCGAATCTCGCCGCGAGCAACGAGCGATTGACCTATGAAGAATTCTTGAAGGAGGTCGTGCCGGTTGCCAGGAAACTGGTGAGCGATATTTCGCTCGCCGGACAACAACGCTATCTCCTCACAATCGCTTCTTATGCGGTTCGAATGGCCGACGCGCCTGTGCCGGCAATGCGCGATAGCGGACAAGGGGCCGGCGCGGGCACGTTTATTGGTGCGATTCCCGGAGCAGACCCTTTTATTGTGCTTCACTGGCGCATGGAACCCGGCTCGATCATCCGACCGCACGCACACACTTATGGAAACGTGATGACGCTCGCGCTTGAGGGTGAGGTCAGAGTGGAGAACTTTGAAATGGTTGGCGCTCGAGATTTCGACGCCAAGGGGACTTTCAAGGCGCGAAAGACCCAGAGCCAGTTTTTGACTCCCGGCCAGGTCAATCTTGTGAATCTTGAAAGCGGCTACGTTCACGGTTTTCAGGCGGGGACCCGCGGGGGCCGAGGGCTCGACATCACGACCAGAATAAAGCAAAAGCGTGAGACGACGCCGTATCTGAATTTGTCTAAGAAGCCGGTCGAGATCGAACCCGGCATTTACGAAGCGAGTTGGACGACATAAACAGTCGAGCAATAAGAGAGCTCGCAAAAGGAGCAATCATGAAGACGATCGACGAAGTTACGCCAGGCTTTTCTGAAACGCGCCGGCGCGTGCTCGGCGCCCCGGCGTCAATTGCCGCTGCGTTCATCCTTGAGCGCGCAGGAGTCGGGTTTGCGAACGAACCCAGCCAGGAGAAATCTGCTATGACGGAATTGAACACCGATGGAAGACTTGACTGGGCGGCTTTTCTGAAACACTGCGAACCAGTCGCCCACGAGTTACACAAAGACTCGTCGGCTGCTGGCCAGGATGCCTACCTCCACTGGGTGGCTTCCAACATTGCACGGGCTCGCACGACTGACATCCCTCGAGCAAAGGTCGGGCGCTTCGGCGCAGTCGAACCGGCGATCAGGTTTGGGGTGTCGTACCGCGGACAGCCATTCTTCATAGTCGAATGGCAGCTGGAACCCGGCGCATTCCTGCCGCCTCATTGTCATCCGAATGCGAGCGTATGCACGCTTGGCCTCGAAGGCGAAGCGCGCATACGTAATTTCGAAATCCAGGGCGAAGCTCCGTCGTTTACATCGCGACAGAGCTTCCTTGTGCGCGAGACCCACAATGAAATAATAGGGCCCGGCAGGATCAACACGCTGTCTGCGAAGCGCGACAATATTCACACTTTCCAGGCGGGGAAAAACGGCGCCCGAGGAATCGACATCAGCACTTATCACGGTCCCGATGTCGGCTTCTCTTTCCTGGAACTAGCAACGACGCCGAGGGAACCAGAACGCCGCGTCTTCGAGGCCGCCTGGAAAGGTCAATCTATCTGAGGCGCGTTATTGACTGCCTGCTGATACCGGCTGGCTGGCTACTTTAGCCCAGCGATCGAACATCACCCGCACTCGCTCGAGCCGCGCCTTGGAGTTCGGTGTTTTGTCGACCAGGATCTGGAGCTGGCGGAGGTAGTCAGGTAACCCGATCAGCTTGCGCACATCTTCGATGAACGGTTCGACCTTTGAGAACACGGCCACGTGTTCGCCGTTTGCGTCCAGAAACATCTTCTCGTCGATTCCGCCGTTGTTGACAAAGGATGCAGCCATTTCCCAGTAGGAAGTTATCATTCGATAGTTAGCGCTTCCGTCGTGGCCGCTGCCGAATATGGTTCCAATGTCCTCGGCGCCCTTGGGGTTGAATTCGGTGAAGTACCATTTGCGAGCGCGTCGAAGTCCTTCTTCTCGGCGCAGTTCGTAAAGCTTCAATATGTTTGCAACGTCCTGGCTTTTGTCACTCATTTGGATTCCTTTCGTTTTTTGTTGGAGGGTTTGCGCGCGGCGCTTTTTTGGCCGAGCAACCTGAGTAAGCTGGGAGTTGTGCCCTGACGCAGGCGATCGAGGATACCGGTTCGCGCCTGATCAAAGGCCCGTTTGTCTTGAAAGATGTTGTAGTACCAGTTTGCTGCGTGACCCAGCGCATGAAGCTCGAACGCAAGCTGGGCAGTGTCTAACCGGGAGTCGAGTTGACCAAGGGTCTGGGCGTGCCTCGCCTCGCTTTCGATCGCATCAAGCCAGGAGCGGGACAACTCGGCTATCAAATCGCGGACCTTTCCCGGGCGGCTGTCGAACTCGATGGCGCTTGCCATAAAAAAGCAACCGCCTCGAAAAACGCTCCGCCCGACATAGTCGAGCCACGAGTCTAGCATCGCCAGAAGCCTGGCTAGCCCGCGCTCGCTCTTGAATGCTGGTTCGACCACTTCGCGAACGAAGATGTCCCGAGCGGTGGCTACGACTGCGAGCTGAAGCTCTTCCTTTGAACCGAAGTGAGCGAAGAGTCCGCTCTTGCTCATGTGCAGCTCATCGGCAAGGCCGCCGATGGTCAATCCTTCGAGCCCTTCGGCGGAAGCGATATGAACGGCGGCTTGCAGGATCTCGTGACGAGTTTCCGCGCCTCGCGGCTCTTTGCCTTGTTGCTTTCTGATCTCACTAACTGCTTTCATAAGCCTCCTTCCTATAGCACGATCGTTCGCTTTTTACTACACGAACGATCGTGCTGTCAAATCCGGATGCAACTCGGGAATCATTCAGCGTCGTACCGGTTTATTAACGCCTCACTTCAGTGAGGTGTTTCACGGGTCGGGTCGGCCAGACACCCAACTGAAGTCGGGTGTTGGACAAAACTTTAGTCTGTCGTCGACAAACGGCGTTGGCGGTAACCGCGTAGCGGTGTCCTTTGTTGTCTTGCTGAAATTGGCGAGCGAAATGTCCAAACTCCAGACACCCACTGAAGGTGGGCGTTAAAAGATCAATCGATTAACATGCAATCGTGAACCTGGAAATCGAAGAGTTGAAGCCGTCCGATTGGGAAGCCGTGCGTGCGATCTATCTCGAGGGCATAGCCACCGGCAACGCAACCTTTGAAACTGAGGCTCCCGATTACCAAACCTGGGACCGAAATCACTTGCGATTCGCCAGGCTGGTCGCTCGAACCAACTCCGGGGTCGTCGGCTGGGCGGCACTTAGCTCCGTATCGAGCCGGCGAGTCTACGCGGGCGTCGCCGAAGTGAGCGTTTACGTTTCAAAGTCCGCTCGCGGCGCGGGAGTGGGTCGAGCCCTGCTGCGCTCGCTCATCCAAGAGTCTGAACGAAACGGCATATGGACTCTCCAAGCAGGTATCTTCCCCGAGAACAGCGCCAGCATCGTGTTACACGAGACCTGCGGTTTTCGCACGGTGGGCCGCCGCGAACGCATCGGCGCGCTTAACGGAATATGGCGCGACGTCATTCTGCTCGAACGACGCAGCATCCCAGTCGAAAACCCAAAACCCTGAACTCCCAACCCTGAACCTCAAACATTTTTCTTGACACCCTATGTAGCAAGCTATATAACTAGCATGCTACTCACGTCTGAGAAGGAGGAAGGATGAGTCCGAAAGCGTATCTCTCATATTCGGCGGCGGTCATCCTGCAAGCACTAGGCAACGGCTACCAGTACGGCTTCGACATCATGGACATTACCGGTTTGCCCAGCGGTACTGTCTACCCTGCCCTGCGCAGACTAGAAAACACCGGCCTTATCGATTCCAAATGGGAAAAGGCCGGGATCGCCCAACGTGAACAACGACCGCCGCGAAAGTACTACGAATTAACCCCGGATGGAGAAGACGCACTGACCGAAGCCGTTAAACGCTATCGGCTCCTGGAGCGTCATATGCCCCATCCATCCAAGGTCACCCCAACTCGCGAACGCGGATGATCGATTGAGGTTTCCGATGACGTCCCCTGATCGGAACAAACATCCCTTCCGACAGCCTCATCTCTGGCTGATCCGCGTCATCGGAGTAATCGTGCCTCGCCGATTGCGAGCTGATTGGCGGCAAGAGTGGAATGCGGAGCTCACGAATCGCGAGTTGCTGCTGGCCGATTGGGACAAGCTCAACTCAAGAAGCAAACGTGATTTGGTTAGACGGAGCCTCGGGGCATTTTGGGACGCGCTCCTGTTGCAGCCCCAAAGATTGGAGGACGAGATGTTTCAGGATCTTCGCTACGGCGTTCGCATGTTACGCAGGCATCCGGGCTTCACATTGATTGCGGTGTTGACGCTGGCGCTGGGTGTGGGCGCGAATACCGCAATCTTCAGCGTCGTCAATGCTCTAATATTGCGACCGCTCCCTTACCCCGATTCGGATCGGCTCGTCTGGGTGGAAGAGACCTCGAAGACCAGCGCCGGTAGTCCGGCCTTTGGAGGGCACTTCCTCGATTGGCAAGAGCAGAGCCAAACATTGGAAGCCATAGCCCAATTCGACGGAGGCGCCAGAACCTTGTCCGGGGTCGGCGAGCCGGAGAGGGTCGATGTCGGCACAATCTCGGCTAGCCTCTTGCCGATGCTTGGCGTGCAGCCGCTGGCCATCGGACGCAATTTCTCCGCCGCCGAAGACAAACCCGGCGCCGAGCGCGTCGCTATCCTAAGTGATAGCTTGTGGCGACAGCGGTACAACGGCGATGGAGACATCGTCGGCAAGACGATCACGCTCAATGACGCCATCTACACTGTGGTTGGGGTGTTGCCTGAGAGCTTTCGCTTCTCTTCCCACTTCGATGTGTTTCTGCCGCTGGCCCTCGATCCGCAACAAGAACTCGCAGGCCAAAGCCGTTCATTCCAGTCAACCGTGGCGCGCCTCAAACCCGGGCTCACTCTTGAAGAGGCAAGTATGGAGTTGGATTCGCTTTTGCAACGTTACGAAATGACGAGGCCGAATGCGAATTGGCGTCTTCTTGATAGTCGAACGCGGCTTGTTACCTTGCATGAGCATTTGCTTGGCGACACCAGACGTCCCCTCCTGGTGTTGTTGGGCGCCGTCGGGTTGATCCTGCTGATTGCCTGTGCGAACGTCGCCAATCTGTTCTTGGCGCGCGCGGTCAACCGGCAAAAAGAACTGGCGATTCGTGCAGCGTTGGGCGCGACCCGGTTGCGTCTCGCTCGCCAAATGTTGACCGAATGCCTGATGCTGTCGATTGCCGGAGGCAGCGCCGGACTACTGCTCGCTTTCTGGCTCACCAGCCTCCTCAGCTCACTAACTTCAACCTCAACCATCGGCGAATTGGCGCGGGTGGCGGCGATCACAATTGACCTGCGCGTCCTCGGTTTTACTTTGCTCATCTCGCTACTAACAGGTCTGCTTTTCGGTCTCGTGCCCTCGCTGCAACTCTCCCGCCCGGATCTGAATGTCTCGCTCAAAGAAGGGGGACACGGCAGCGGTTTTCACGGGCGTGGCTTACGCAGCGTGCTGATGGTCAGCGAGGTCGCCCTGGCAATCGTGTTGCTAGTCGGTGCGGGTCTGCTCATCCGCAGTTTCGTTAAATTGCTCGATGTCGATCCGGGCTATCGCGCCGAAAACATTCTGACGGCGCGGCTTCAGCTTCCGCCGCGTTACAACGAGAAGTCGCGGCGCGTTCAATTCTACGAGCAAACCCTGCAACGGCTTGCCGCGCTACCCGGCGTGGCTGCGGCTGGCGCCACCAGCCACTTGCCTTTGACAAGTTACAACCTGGGCGGCGCGTTGCGTGTTGAGGGCCGCTTGCCGAAGGAAGGGGAGAAAGAAACGACTGCTCCCATCGGCTCGGTCAATCCTGACTACTTCCGGGCCATGAGCATCGGCTTGCGCGCGGGGCGGCTCTTCACCGACGGTGATGCTCAAGACGCGCCCAGCGTCGCGGTGCTCAGTGAAACGCTCGCGCGCGAACTCTTCCAAGACGACGATCCGATTGGCAAGCGACTCTTTGTGGCTGGCTCGGGGGCGGAGTTAACAACCGTCATCGGAGTGGTCGGCGACATCCGACATCAAGGCCTGGATCGACAGATCGATTCGGCGGTCTACCTCAGCTATCGGCAAACGCCGCGCCCCGGAGTGGCGCTGGTCCTGCGCACCACCGGTGACCCGTTGAGTCTCGCGACATCACTGCGCCGCGCGGTGCACGAAGTCGATCCGGCGCTGCCCGTTTACCAGGTGATGACGATGGATGAGCGGTTGTCCAATTCCGTCGCCGCGCGCCGCTTCAATTTGCTGCTCCTGGGTGGCTTTGCCGTGCTCGCGCTGGTGCTCGCCGGTGTAGGTGTTTACGGGGTGATCTCCTACGTAGTCACGGCTCGCACTCACGAGGTGGGCATCCGCATGGCGCTGGGTGCCCAACGCGTCGATGTCTTGCGTTTGTTTATCAAGCAAGGAATGGTGCGGGTGCTGATCGGGGTGGGGCTCGGCTTATTCGGCGCCTTCGCATTGACGCGCGTAATGACCAGTATGTTATTCGGCGTGAGCGCCAACGATCCAACAACTTTTGCAGTCGTCGCATCGCTGCTTTGTTTGATCGCGGTGATGGCTTGCTACTTTCCAGCGCGACGGGCCGCAAGAGTTGATCCCTTGGTCGCGCTACGCCACGAGTAAATCATGGGGCCACGGCTCGAAAGAACTCGGTTTCGTTTTTGGCATTGGCTGATCCGGATTGTCGGCGTCATTGTCCCGCGAAGGCTTCGCGCCGATTGGCGCCAGGAGTGGGAAGCGGAACTCCGGCATCGAGAGTTGCTGCTCGCTGATTGGGACAAGCTCAATCGGAAAGCGAAACTTGACTTGGTCCGGCGAAGCCTCGGCGCGTTGCGCGATGCGCTATTGCTACAACCGTCGAGATGGGAGGACGAGATATTGAGAGACTTCCGCTACGGTGCGCGAATGCTGCTCAAGCACAAGGGCTTTACAGCCGTTGCCATTGTCACCCTCACTCTCGGAATCGGAGCGAACACTGCAATCTTCAGCGTTGTCAACGGAGTCTTGCTCAAGTCGCTTCCCTTCCCTGAATCAGAGCGGCTGGTCACGATTACGGAAACCTCCAAAGAAGTACCGGTATTGTCGGTTGCGTTCCCGAACTATCTCGACTGGCGCGCTCAACAAACCGTCTTTGAAGATCTCGCCGCCTGGAGGCCGGCAGGCGGCGTGATAACCGGAGGCCCGGAGCCGTTGCGGGTGATAGGAAGATTCGTTTCAGCGAGCCTCTTTTCAATTCTTGGTGTTCAACCGCACAGCGGACGCTTTTTCACTAAAGACGAAGACAAACCCGGCGCAGAGCGAGTGATGGTTCTAAGTTATGGATTGTGGCGGGGGCGCTTTGGCGGTGATCCGGGCTTGATTGGTAAACCCATTTCTTACAACGGCGAAAGCTGGACCGTTATTGGCGTGACCCCCGCGAACTTTGATTTCTACGGTCAGGGCAACCTGAATAATGATTTTTTTATCCCGCTCGGCGGTATCGCCGATCAGCGCTTCATGCAGAATCGCAGTTCCCATCCGGTGTGGGTAATGGCCCGAATGAAACCCGGAATAAGGCTGGAGCAGGCACAACGTGAAATGAAATCAATTGCGGGCCGTTTGGAGGCTGAATATCCCGTTTCAAACACCGGCAACAGCGTAGCGATAAAGTCTTTTCTAGACGACTACGTGGGTGAAGTTCGCGAGCCTCTATTTGTAATCGCCGCGGCGGTTGTTCTGGTGTTGTTGATAGCGTGCGCAAATGTCGCCAATCTGCTTCTTGCGCGCTCCGCACTTCGGCGAAAAGAGATCGCGATCCGAGTGGCGATGGGCGCGGGGCGGCTGGCGATCGTCAGGCAGTTGCTAGTAGAGAGCTTGATGCTTGCTTTTATTAGTGGCGCGCTTGGGTTGCTGCTTGCCGGGTGGGGCGTTCGATTCCTGATAACCCTGATCCCGGATGGGGTGCCGCGAACCGAAGACATTACGATCGATCCGCAAGTCCTGGCGTTCACGATGTTGACCACACTGCTGACG
This sequence comes from Blastocatellia bacterium, assembly GCA_035649735.1. GTDB lineage: Bacteria > Acidobacteriota > Blastocatellia > UBA7656 > UBA7656 > Onstottus_A. The sequence continues at coordinate 10,356 of DASRIZ010000380.1, forward strand.
GGGATTCTCTTTGGCCTGGCGCCGGCGATCCAGTCTTCGAAAGTAGACCTCCACGATGCGTTAAAAGAAGGCGGCGGCCGCGAATCAAGCGGCACCGCGGGCCAGCGCCTGCGCGCAGCATTGGTTGTTTCCGAGGTCGCGTTTTCATTGGTTCTATTAGTAGGGGCCGGGTTACTGCTAAAGAGCTTCCGTCAATTAATGGAGGCTGATCCTGGCTTTGACGCTCAAAACGTCCTGACACTGCGATTGCGCTTGCCTGACGCCAAATACCGCGATGCCACCCAAAGCACCAGCTTTCTAAAAGAAGTTACGCGCCGCATCACTGGTTTGCCGGGTGTGAACCAGGTGAGCCTGGGCACGAGTTTCCCTCTCGGAGGACGCGCTGCTGAAAACGGTTACTTGATGGAGGGACAACCCGAGCCTCAGAAGCCCGGAGACTGGGCGGTGGCCAATACGCTGTCGGTTAACGAAAGTTTTCATGAGACTCTGGGTATCACCCTGCTCGCTGGGCGCTACATTTCCGCTCAAGACATTGCTGACTCACCCTCGGTGATCCTGGTTGATGACCATTTCGTCCGCCGGCATTTTCCGAGTGGTGATCTCAAGGACGCTATCGGCAAACGTATGCGGTTTGGCGCTAACGACGAGCCGTGGCGGGAGATAGTCGGCGTGGTCCGGCACGTAAGACAGGTCGACTTGGCGCAGGAGGGCTTCGCTCAGATTTATGTGCCGTGGACGCAGATGAGCTCGCTGGCAGATTTTGCGCGCGTCATGGATTTAATAATCAAGACTTCAGTCGAGCCCTTGAGTCTGGTCGCATCAATCAAGGAAGAAGTTCAGGCGGTGGACAAGGACCAGCCGCTAGGCAATGTTCGGTCGCTCGAGGCGATCGTCGCGCAGAATCTCGCGCCGCGCCGTTTCAATCTCTTGCTCTTTGTTGTTTTCGCATGTATCGCGCTGCTATTGGGTGCTGTCGGGCTTTACGGAGTAATCGCGTACACGGTGACTCAGCGCACACGCGAGATCGGGATTCGTATGGCTTTGGGCGCACAGAAGCGAGATGTTTTGCGACTGGTTTTCAGAGAAGGCCTCGCGCTTTCGTCGATCGGGGTTCTTATCGGGGTAGCGTCTTCATTAGCGCTGACGCGGCTTATGAAGAGCTTGCTCTACAACGTGAGCGCGACTGATCCGCCGACATTGATCACTATTTCACTATTAATGACCGCTATTGCGCTCGCGGCTTGTTACGTTCCCGCGCGCCGAGCGATGAAGGTTGATCCGTTGGTTGCCGTTCGACACGAGTAAAGCGATGACCGCCACGTCCCAAACAACTCGCTTTCGGTTCTGGCTCGGGCTGATCCGCTTGATCGGGGTGATCGTGCCGCGCCGATTGCGGGCCGATTGGAAGCAAGAATGGGAAGCCGAGCTGCGGCATCGCGAGTTGCTCCTGGCTGATTGGGACAAACTCAATTTGCAAACCAAACTGGATTTGGCGCGCCGAAGTCTGGGCGCGTTCTGGGATGCGCTAGTGCTGCAGCCACAAAGATTGGAGGAGGAGATGTTTCAAGACTTACGCTATGGGGCTCGAATGCTTCTGAAGACGCCAGGGTTCACTTTGACCGCGGCTTTCACGCTTGCCCTGGGCATCGGCGCGAGCACTGCAATTTTCAGCGCGGTGAACCCAATTCTCTTTGAGTCACTGCCCTATCCGAGCGCCGATCAACTGGTGATTGTCTCGGACCGTGGTCCCGACGGCGCGCGCCAGGAGGTAACCTTCGGGACCTATCGCGAGTTAACGGAGCGGGGTCATTTCTTCGCTGGGCTCGCCGTTTTGAGGAGCTGGCAGCCGACTCTGACCGGCCTCACCGAACCTGAGCGTCTGGATGGGCAGCGAGTGAGCTCAAAATACTTTGAGACGATAGGTGTGTCGCCGGCGCTCGGACGCGGCTTCGATTCAGCCGACGACCGGACCGGTGGCTCCAAGGTAACAATCATAAGCAACGCGCTGTGGCAACGGCGTTACGGCGGCGATCACACGATCATCGGACAACAAATCACGCTCGACGATACCAGCTATTCAGTCATCGGCGTGATGCCGGCCCGCTTTGAGAATATCCTCGCTCCTGCGGCGGACGCATGGACGCTCTTGCAGTACGACTCAGCACTCCCTTCGTTTGAAAGTAGAGAATGGGGTCATCACCTCCGGATGGTAGGCCGGCTCCACGCAGGCATAAAGAGCGATCAAGCCGTGAGAGAGCTGGGAGCGATCGCTTCAACGCCGGTTCCTGAGTTCGCCAGACCACCCTGGGCGACATTTAATGAAGGGCTGATCGTCGACTCGCTCAAGGACGAAACCACGCGTGCGGTCAAGCCGGCCCTGCTGGTTATCCTCGGCGCAGTCATTCTGGTATTGGTGATCTCCTGCGTGAACGTTACGAACCTGCTGCTTGCTCGCGGTGCGCGGCGTCGCGGTGAATTCGCGGTCCGTGCAGCGCTCGGCGCTCCGCGAACCCGCCTGGTCAGGCAACTGTTAACTGAAAGTTTGCTGCTCGCTTTGCTTGGCGGTGTGCTGGGGATGATCGTTGCGGATTTCGGCATACGGGCCCTGGTTGCGCTTAGCCCGCCTGGGCTTCCACGCGTCACCGAGATGGGTCTTAATCAAACCGTGTTGTTCTTTGGAATGGCCATCACAACGATGGTTGGAGTGATGGTTGGGCTCGCTCCGGCGCGTCACGCGTCGAGGAACGACATTACGATTGGACTTCAGCAGGGCTCGCAGCGTACTACCGGCGGTCATCAGTTGACTCGACGCATACTGGTCGTCGCCGAAGTCGCGCTTGCCCTCGTATTGCTCGTCAGCGCCGGCTTGATGTTGCGCAGCTTGCAGCGTCTGTTTGCGGTCGATCCGGGGTTCAATGCGTCGCGCTCGCTGACAATGCAGGTGCAGGTATCGGGACGACGATTCGATACGGACACAAGAAATCGATACTTCAGGGAAGTCCTGGATGGTGTTAGCCGCGTACCCGGGGTCACCGCGGCAGGGTTCACTAGCCAGCTACCGCTAAGCGGCGACCGTGACGAATACGGCGCGCACTTCGAGTTCGATGAAGCAAACGCAGGATACTCCGCGTTTCGATATGCAGTGAGTCCCGGTTACTTTGAGATGATGGGAATCCCGTTGCGTCACGGGCGTCTTCTCACTGCGCAGGACAAGGCCGATGCGCCATTGGCAGTGGTGATTAGTGAATCACTCGCTCAGCGTAAGTTCGGCGATCAGGATCCGCTTCGCAGGCGCGTTCAGATAGGCCCTGCCGATGGCACCTGGCACACGATAGTCGGTGTGGTCGGCAACATTAAGCAAGCCTCATTGTCGGCGCCGGAATCCGATGCGCTTTACACCACACCCGAACAATGGAGATTCGCGGATAACGTGATGTCGCTGGTGGTGCGGGCGCGCGATAACGCCGCGACACTCGCGCCGAACATCAGACAGGCGATCTGGGCGGTGGATAAGGATCAACCGATTGTGCGTGTTGCAACTATGGACGATCTGCTCGCGAGGTCGGCAAGCGAGCGCCGCTTCGTGCTCATCCTGCTCGAGGCGTTTGGACTCGTCGCGCTGGCGCTTGCAGCCACCGGCATCTACGGCGTGCTCTCCGGGAGCGTCACCGAACGCACCCGAGAGATCGGCGTGCGGTTGGCATTGGGTGCGCAACGCGCGGACGTACTCGCCTTGATTTTGCGCGATGGCGTCAAGCTCACGCTTGGGGGCGTCGGGATCGGTTTGCTTGGAGCGTGGGCGGCTACAGGCCTTCTCACCCAACTGCTGTACGACATAAGCGCGACTGATCCGTGGAGCTTTGCCGGCGTTGCATTGATGTTGACCCTCGTCGCATTGCTAGCCTGTTATTTGCCCGCGCGCCGGGCCACAAAGGTCGATCCGTTGGTGGCGCTTCGACACGAATAACCAGAGGTTCCGACACGAGTAGACCAGATGGCTCATTCAGCGCCTACAACACGTTTTCGTTTTTGGCTCTGGCTGATCACATTGATTGGCGTAATCGTACCACGACGTTTGCGCGCCGATTGGCGGCAGGAGTGGGAAGCCGAGTTGCGCCATCGCGAGTCCTTGCTGGCTGATTGGGACAATCTCAATTGGCGAACCAAACTGAATCTGCTGCGACGCAGCCTCGGCGCTTTCTGGGATGCGCTGTTGTTGCAACCTGCCAGACTGGAGGACGAGATGTTTCAAGATCTTCGCTACGGCGTTCGGATGCTGCTCAAGCACAAAGCATTCACGATTGTCGCTGTGCTTTCGCTGGGGCTCGGCATCGGCGCGAATACGGCGTTATTCAGCGTAACAGATGCCGTGCTGATCAAGACCCTGCCGGTCGATGAGCCGGAGCGGTTGGTGCTGTTTGAATGGCAGGCGGGACGGCCGTTCAGAGTCAGTGGCATGAGCGGCACGTCGTTCGTGCCTGGGCCGCCGGATATCAAAGGGCTTTCGCTCTTTCGCTATGACGTCTTTGAAAAGATGCGCCAGGCACGCGCCGCTACGCCTGACAGCCCGCTCGAGGATGTCTTTGCCTTCGCTCCGCTCCGCGATTTGACAGTGTTGGCGGGCGATCAGCCGGAGATCATCAGCGGACAAGCTGTGACCGGCGCCTACTACTCTGTGCTGCGAGTAAGGCCCAGCCTGGGGCGCGCGATTGCTGACGAAGATGACCGCGACGGCGCTACACCCGTAGTCATGCTCAGCCATCAGTTTTGGCAGGGTCGGTTTGGCGCGAATCCTGCCGTCCTCGGGCAGACGCTCAAACTCAACAAGCAATCATTCACTATCATCGGCGTAACACCGGACGGCTTCACTGATCCGTCACAAGTGGATTACCACGCTGCCGTCACCATACCGCTGACACAAGAGCCGCTAGTGCGGGGCGAGGAGAGCAGATTAGGCACCGCGAAAAACCCTGGCCCGTGGTGGCTGAATTTGATGGGCCGTCTCAATCCGGGAGCGACCACTGAACAGGCGCGCGACAGCTTGAACGCCGCATTCCAGGCTGCCGCATTGGAAGCCATGCCGCCGCCGCGGAAAGAGAGTGAACCAGCGCAACTCGATCCGGCAGATTTCCCGCGCCTGATCGCGGAATCCGGCAGCCAGGGGATGCTGGACCGGCGGAGACGTTACTCACCAACAATCTATGGACTGTTCATCGTTGTGGCGCTGGTACTGATGATCGCCTGCGCCAACGTCGCCAACCTGCTGCTGGCGCGGGCCGCCTTGAGGCGCACCGAGATCAGTGTGCGATTGGCCGTCGGCGCGGGGCGGGGGCGTTTGATCAGGCAACTGCTGACGGAAAGTGTGCTGCTGTCGGTGTTGGGCGGGTCAGTGGGAGTGCTTTTCGCTTTATGGGGTAAGAGCGCGGTTCTTTTACTCACCGACAAGTACACCGGGATCTTGCCGAACGGCATCGATCTCAGTCTGAATGTGCGTGTGCTGGCGTTTACGCTGGCCGTCTCATTACTGACCGGGGTGCTTTTTGGATTGGCGCCCGCCTGGCATTCGACGAAGCCGGATCTGGCGACTTCCCTCAATCAGGGCCGCCGCACAACCGGCGCGGTGTCTCGTTTGAGCAAAGGGCTGATCGTCGCTCAGGTAGCAGTCTCGCTGTTCTTATTGGTTGGCGCGGGTTTGTTTATCCGCACGCTCAATAACCTGCAAGGCGTCAACATAGGCTTCAATCAAGAGAATTTGTTGATCTTCAGGTTGAAGCCGCAACAGGGTGGGTACAAAGACGAACAGTTGTTGCGGTTCTATGAGCAGTTATTCGCGAGGTTAGATCACCTGCCTGGCGTGCGCAGTGCGACCTTTGCGAAAGTCCCACTCATCGCGCTCGACAACTGGACGACCAGCGTTTTGCTGCCCGGCGAGACGGAAACCACCGCGGAGCGCCACATTATCAACCGGCAGATGGTGCGCGAGAACTACTTTGAGACGATGGAAATCCCAATGCTTGAGGGGCGTGGCTTCACGGCGCACGATGACGAGCGCGCACCCAAAATCGGCATCATCAACAAAACTTTCGCTAACAGGATGTTCCCCGACGATGATGCGCTCGGCAAACGTCTCACGATTGGCAAGAGTGAGATAGAGATTGTCGGTCTAGTCGCAGACAGCAAATACATGAGCCAGCGTGAAGAGATCAAGCCGCAGCTGTACACGCCCTGGCGGCAAGAAGGCGAAATGATCGGGGATAGGGATATGCATTTCGCCCTGCGGACCACGGGTGAACCGACTGCACTAGCGGGACCGGTGCGCGAAATCATCCGCGAGTTGGACAGCGATCTACCAGTCAACGAACTCAGCACGCAGGAGGAACGCTCGCAGATCACAGTGGGAGAGGAGCGCCTTTCCGCTCGGCTTCTTAGTTTCTTTGGTGGACTGGCGTTGCTGCTCGCAGCTATCGGTCTTTCTGGAGTGTTGGCCTATTCGGTAACTCAACGCACCAACGAGATCGGGATTCGCATGGCGCTCGGCGCGCAACCGGCGAACGTAATGCGGCTGGTGCTCTGGCAAGGCATGAAGCTGGTGCTGCTGGGGCTGGCTGTGGGCGCTTTGGGTGGTTACGCCGCGCAGCGATTGTTAGCCACTCAGTATTTCGCGAGCCAAAGCTGGCAACGCCAATTGGCGGAGCAACTTTACGGGGTAAATGGTAGTGATCCGTTTACAGTTGCTGTCGTCGCGTCGCTTCTGACTCTGATTGCGCTGGTCGCTTGCTGGCTCCCTGCGCGCAGGGCGTCGCATGTTGACCCTCTTGAGGCGTTGCGTCACGAGTAGTGGAGCAGGCGTGAAAGATCATCTCCAGGCCAGTCATAAATCGATTCTCAGTCACGAATGAAACTGATGGATGACTTTACGAAAACAACCCGCTTTCGTTTTTGGCTGTGGGTGATCCGACTGATCGGCGTGATAGTGCCGCGCCGCTTGCGCGCCGATTGGCGACAGGAATGGGACGCCGAGTTGCGCTATCGCGAGTTGTTGCTGGCTGATTGGGACAATCTCAATTGGCGAACCAAACTGAATCTGCTGCGACGCAGCTTCGGCGCTTTCTGGGATGCGCTGCTGTTGCAACCCGCCAGACTGGAGGACGAGATGTTTCAAGACCTGCGCTACGGCGTGCGAATGTTACTCAAGAACAAAAGCTTCAGTGCAGTGGCCGTGCTTTCGCTTGCGCTGGGCATCGGCGCGAACACCGCAATCTTTCAATTGATCGACGCGGTGCGGCTCCGGACGCTCCCAGTGAAGGCTCCGCACGAGCTGGCCGAGGTGCGTCTCGCGGATATGAAAGGGGCGCGGGGCGGATTCGCGGACACGCCGTTTCCAACCGTCAGCAATCCGGTTTGGGAGCAAATCCGGGAGCGGCAAGAAGTGTTTTCGGGCATCTTCGCCTGGGGCACGGACAGCGTTAACCTCGCTCCGGGCGGGGAGGTGCGCTCCGCGCGGATGCTTTATGTTAGCGGTGACGCATTCAACACACTGGGTGTTCAACCCGCGCTTGGCCGCCTCTTCACGCCAACAGACGACGTGCGAGGTTGCGGCGAATCGGGGCTGGTGATCAGCCACGAGTTCTGGAAGAGCGAATACGGCGGAGACGCAAGCGTCATAGGACGCAGTCTCACGGTTGGCGATCACTCATTTGAAATAATCGGAGTCACGCCGGCGGGATTCTTTGGCCTTGAAGTCGGGCGGTCTTTCGATCTGGCGTTGCCGCTTTGCGCCAACGCGCTCGTTCGCGGCAATAGCAGAATGTTCTTGGGGACGGCGTGGTGGCTAACAGTAACCGGCCGTCTTAAGCCGGGCTCGTCGATTGAACAGGCCAGCGCTCAATCGCAGGCAATGTCGCCGGGCGTCTTTGAAGCGTCGCTGCCTGCCAATTATCCGCCCGATAGTGTGAATGATTACCTGGGGTCCAGGCTGAACGTCGTCGCAGCCGGAGCAGGCGTTTCACAGTTGCGCGAAACCTACGAGCGGCCGCTTTGGTTATTGTTGGCGATTGCGGGATTGGTTCTGTTGATCGCCTGCGCTAACCTCGCCAATTTGCTGCTGGCGCGGGCGAGCGTGCGCGAGCGCGAGATCGCCGTGCGTCAGGCGCTCGGGGCCTCGCGCGGCAGACTCATCCGCCAGTTGCTGGTCGAGAGCCTGTTGCTGGCCGTGCTGGGCGCGTTGCTTGGCGCAGCGCTTGCGCAGACGTTGAGCAAGCTGCTGGTCGCATTCCTCAGCACAAGTGCTGAACCGGTTTTTCTCAATCTCGCCCCTGATTGGCGTGTGCTCGGTTTTGCCGCGGGGCTGGCCGTCCTGACCTGTCTTCTGTTTGGACTCGCGCCGGCGATACGCGGAACGGGGATGGAACCCGGCGCAGTAATGAAGGCCGGCGGTCGGGGCATGACTGCTGGCCGCGAACGATTCAGTTTGCGACGCGCTCTGGTAGTTGCGCAGGTCGCACTCTCGCTCGTGCTGGTAGCTGGCGCGTTCTTGTTTTCGCGCAGTCTGGGCAAATTGATGGCCGTGGAGACGGGCTTCCGAGGGGAAGGCGTGGTGACGGCGCTGGTATTGTTTCAGCGTTTGAAGCTCCAACCAGATCGAAATCCGGTCTTCAAAGATGAATTACTCGAACGCATCCGAGCGATTCCGGGTGTGGAGTCGGCGGCCATCGCGCATGAGATACCGCTCCGCGATTGGGGTGGCGCCAGCGCCTGGATTGACGGCGAGGACGCGCAACAAGCGCAGAGTCTAAGCCTAAGCAGAGTCGGACCTGATTACTTCAAGACCCTGCAAATCGCGCTGCTGGCCGGGCGTGATTTCGATGCCCGCGACCGGGTCGGCGCGCCCCTGGTGGCTATTGTAAACGAGGCCTTCGCGCGAAGGTTTTTGAATGGAGCAAGTCCGATTGGCCGGCGGTTCTGGATCCCGGCGACGCCCGGAGACCCGGAGACCCGCTACGAAATCGTCGGCATGGTTCGAGACACAAAATATGGCGACTTGCGCGAAGAGTTTCGCCCGGTAGCCTATTACGCTTCCGCGCAAAACACCGGCTCCGGGTCTGGCGTGCAGTTAATGATCCGATCACAGCTGTCCGAGGGCAAGACCGTTGCGGCCGTCACGAGAGTCCTCAACGAGATCAATCCAGCAATCACTGTGAAATTCCAGGGGTTCAAACGGATGATCGAGGCGACCATTTTGCGAGAGCGATTGATGGCTACGCTCTCGGGTTTCTTCGGTTTGTTAGCGTTGCTGCTCGGGTGTATCGGGCTCTACGGTATTCTCTCTTACAGCGTTGCCAGCCGGACAAATGAGATCGGGATCCGAATGGCGCTGGGAGCGCAGAGGCGCCATGTGTTCTGGCTGATACTGCGCGAGGCATTGGCGTTGGTTATCGCCGGGGTGGCGGTTGGGTTGCCGATCATATTCGCTGTTACACGTCTTGCTTCGACGATGCTGTTCGGGTTGACGCCGACTGATCCGATTTCGCTAGCGCTGGCAGCGTTTTTGATGCTTGCAGTGGCGATGGTGGCCGGCTATCTGCCGTCGCGTCGGGCAACGCGAGTCGACCCAATGGTTGCACTGAGGTGTGAATAAGAAAGGAAGTGTACCGCAGACTGTCCAGTCTGCGGGTCTTCGAAACAGTGACCGTGGCGGACGACCGCAGACTGGGACCGTCTGCGGGTCTTCGAAACATTGACCGTGGCGGACGACCGCGGACTGTCCAGTCTGCGGGTCTTCGAAACAGTGACCGTGGCGGACGACCGCAGACTGGACAGTCTGCGGTACATTAGCGCCGCTGCCAGGGATAATGAAAACAAGCACTCGACAACCTTCAAGTCTTCCTATACGGCTCGTGCATCTCATCGGCATCGTTGTCCCGCGACGCTTGCGACCCGATTGGCGACAGGAGTGGGACGCCGAGTTGCGCTATCGCGAGTTGTTACTGGCTGATTGGGACAAGCTCAATTGGAGAACTAAACGTGATTTGCTCGGTCGCAGCCTCGGCGCGTTCTGGGATGCTCTGCTGTTGCAGCCACAACGACTGGAGGACGAGATGTTTCAAGACCTGCGTTTTGGGTTAAGAGTGCTCCTCAAGCACAAAAGCTTTACGGCGGTCGCCGTGCTCACGCTGGCCCTGGGCATCGGCGCGAACACAGCAATCTTCAGCGTCGTCAATGGAGTGCTGCTCAAACCGCTGGCGTTCCATGATCCGGATAGCCTGGTCATGCTGTGGACCGACAATCCGACTTTGGATCTCGGCTTTCATGAGCTGCCTCCAGCCAATGCCGATCTACCGGAGTGGCGAGCACGCACGACTTCGTTCGAGCAGATAGGCGCGTTTCAATCCAATTTCGCCGATCTGTCAGACGACATTAACCCTGAGCGTGTCGGCGGCGTTGACGTTTCGGTAAACCTGCTGCCGATGCTCGGCATCCAGCCAGTGGTTGGTCGTCAATTCACTGCTGAAGAAGAGCAGCCGGGCCAGGACCGCGTCGTGATCATCAGCCATGCCCTTTGGCAGCGGCGCTTCGGCGGGGATAAAGGAATCCTCGGCAAGACGATCACAATCAATCAAGTGCCGCGCACGATCAGCGGCGTTTTGCCGGAAGGCTTTCATTTTCCGCGAGCGACTGAGATGCCTCAGGGCTATCGCCTGCCGGAAAGAGCTGATCTTTGGACGCCGCTCGCAAAGGACGCGACTTTCTGGGAGAGACGGACCCAGCGGCAACTCATCCTGATTGCCCGCTTGAAAGCCGGCGTAACACCGGAACAGGCGCAAGCCGAGATGGACAGCGTGACCGCCGAGCAGTCCCGCGCTTATCCACAAACGCACGACGGCTGGCGCGTATGGCTAACGCCGCTTTTCAATCAGATCGTCGGCCAGAGCCGCACTCCGCTGCTGGTCCTTTTGGGCGCCGTCGGATTCCTGCTGCTGATCGCCTGCTCCAACATCGCTAGCCTGTTGCTGGCGCGAGCTGCGGCGCGGTCGCGCGAGATGGCGGTGCGCGCTGCTATCGGCGCAGGGCGCGCACGCATCATCCGACAGCTGCTGACCGAGAGCCTGTTGCTTGCGGCGCTCGGCGGGGGGCTCGGACTGCTGTTGGGCTATTGGGGGCTGGAGGTTCTGCTGAAGCTGATCCCGCCAAACGTGCCGCGTGTGCAAAACATAACCTTAGACACAAATGTTTTTCTCTTCACTGCGTTGATCTCTGTTCTGACCGGCGTGCTGTTCGGTCTGGTTCCCGCCTGGCAGGCGTCGAAGGTGAACCTGGCTGAAGCGCTCAAGGATGCCGGTCGCAGCAACTCAGGACGCGGCCTCCGCAGCTACAGCTTGCTTGTGAGCGCTGAAGTTGCGCTGGCTGCTGTCATGCTGGTCGGCGCTGCGCTGATGTTGCAGAGTTTTCAACGGCTACTGGCGGTTGATCCGGGTTTTAGACCGTCGAACCTTGTCACCTTTAATGTATCGTTGCCGTCGGCGCGCTACTCGGACGATGTGAAACGAGGACAATTCTTCGAACAGATGCGCGCACAACTAAGCAACTTGCCTGGGGTGCAAGCGGTCGGAGCGATCTCCGACTTGCCGTTGAGCGGCAATGAGAATGTGACCTTTCTTGCCGTCGAAGGCGCGGCGCCGGTACCCCGCGGCAAAGAGCCTATCGCGGAAGATCGTTTGATAACTCCTGGTTATTTTGAAGCCATGGGCGTGAAACGAATAAACGGCCGAGACTTCGATGCGAACGACGGCCTCAACAAACCGCTGGTCGTTATTGTCAATGAGACATTGGCTCGACAGTTTTTCCCTGATGGCGATGCCGTTGGCAAACGCATCAAGCGTGTATTGGATGACAAGGATTGGGGCACGATTGTCGGTGTCGTCCGCGACGTGCGCGGTTACGCTCTCGACAAGCAGGTACGCCCGCAGTTTTATCATCCGCTTGCGCAGGAGCCGGGGGAAGCCGACGAAATGTCGCTTGCGCTGCGAGTTGATGCGGCGGCGCTGCCTTCGTTGCGTGGAGCGATCCAACAGGAGTTCAAACAATTCGATGCTGCTCTCCCCATAGCCAACTTCCGCACCATGGAACAACTCGTTGACAAAGCGGTGGCGCGGCCGCGCTTCAGCACGGTGTTGCTGGTCTCGTTTGCGGTCACGGCACTGTTGTTGACGGTCGTGGGACTCTACGGCGTGGTGGCTTACGGAGTAAATCAGCGGACACGAGAAATCGGAATTCGCATGGCGCTGGGCGCACGGCAGACGAGCGTGTTGTTGCTGATCATTCGCCAGGGAATGAAGCCGGCGCTGATCGGCCTTAGCATCGGGATCGCCGGAGCATTCGGGTTGATGCGGTTGCTGGCCAGTCAACTCTACGAAGTGCAGGCCACTGACCCGTCGACGTTTGCACTGGTTGCGTTAGGTCTGTTGATGATTGCTTTTGTTGCGTGCTACATCCCAGCGCGAAGAGCGACCAGGGTTGATCCGATGGCGGCACTGCGACACGAGTAGACCTCAAATAGCCTCGCATCGATTTTTAATTCAATGGAACCTCAGGCGAGATCGAGATCGTAGGAGTTGTGAGCCCAGACTGCAGTTGCGCTTTCATTAATACTTCGCTTCAGTGAGGTGGTGTTGGTGTAACCGCGTAGCGGTGTCCTACGCGGTTATCCTTATTGCTCTCCCGCGGAAGGGCCTTGCACTCCCGCGGAGTTCCCATCCGCAGACTGGACACTCTTCGGCAGATAGGAGGAAGACGTGCTTCAAGACCTGAGATATGGATTGCGAATGCTTCGAAAGAACCTCGCGTTCACGATCATAGCCGTATTGTCGCTTGGGATTGGCATCGGAGCGACCACCACCGTCTTTAGCGTGGTCAATGCCTTCCTGTTCAGACCCCTGCCTGTGAAGGATCCCGATAGGCTGGTAAGCATCCATAAGCCCGGTGGCGGCGGAATCGGAATTCACACCATCTCTTATCCGGATTACCTTGACTATCTCGAGCGCAACGAACATTTCTCGGACATCCTCGCGTGGAGCGAGGCGGCGGTCAGCCTTAACACTGGCGATCAACCCGAAGCGGCGTACGGAATGGTTGTGTCGGGGAATTACTTCAATACCCTTGGCGTGCAACCTGCGCTGGGTCGCGTTTTTGGTCCCGATGAGGATCGCGTTCGCGGCGGGCATCCGGTGGCGGTCATCAGTTTCGGATTATGGCAAAGTCATTTTGGCAGCGATCCGGCCGCGATTGGTCAAATCATCAAGCTTAATGGTCATCCGTTTACGATTATCGGCGTCGCGCAAAAAGGTTTTACAAGCACGTATAGCGTTTTCTCACCGGCGGTGTATGTGCCGTTGAGTATGCAGGCCCAGGTGCGTTCAAACCCGAAGATATTCGACGAGCGGATGTCGAAATATCTCAAGCTGACCGCGCGCCTCGCGCCCGGCGTTTCGCGACAACAGGCGGAAGCGGCGTTGAGCGCCCTCGATCGCCAGCTCGAGAGCGAACACCCTCAAAAGGGCCGGACCAGTTTGCAGCCAAACCGCGGGCTCGAGCTGGCTTCAGTCGGCTCGTTTCCTCCCGAAGAGCGGCTGATGATACTCGGAGCCGCCGCTTTGTTTATCGCGATCGTAGGGTTTGTGTTGCTGATCGCTTCGGCAAACGTCGCCGGTATGCTGCTGGCTCGCGCGACTACCAGGCAGCGTGAGATTGCGGTGCGGCTTGCGATGGGCGCGACCCGAGCTCGCCTGATTCGCCAGTTATTAACCGAAAGCGGACTGCTGTTTCTGATATCCGCCATCGCCGGTATTGGTTTGACTATTTGGCTGACGCGATTGATCTCGGCGATCAGCTTGCCCACGGCAGTCCCGGTTGCGCTCGACGCCAACATCGACTGGCGGGTTTTGAGTTTTACACTTCTTCTTGCGCTGACAATAGGTTTCGTTTTTGGCTTAGGTCCGGCGGTGTCGGCATCGAAGTCCGATTTGCTCAGCGCGATGAAGGACGCGCCCGCGCTGCTCGGGGTTAAGCGCTCCCGGCTTCGAAATGCGTTTGTTGTCGGTCAGATCGCACTCACGCTGGTTCTGATGATCGGCGCGGGTCTCTTTGCGCGGGCGTTGCAGTTTGCTGAGAACTTGTACCCGGGACGGGACCCCGAATCAGTTCTGATAGCTGGGCTTGAGCCAAGTAAGCAAGCGTACAACGCCGCAAAGACGCGTGAGTTTTATGAGCAACTAACGCAAAGATTGACCGCGCTGCCTGGAGTTGAATCAATGAGTCTCGCTCGAACCCTTCCAATCGGCGGGAGCGGCGGGAATACGAGTATCGAAGTCAAAGATGCTCCTCACGAAGGCGTCTTAAAAGCGGAGGCCAACAGGATTGCGCCGCGGTACTTCGAGACGCTTGGAATGAGAATGCTCAGCGGACGTGATTTCTCAATTGCCGATCGTCAAAACACATTACCGGTTCTCATTATCAACGAAGCGATGGCCAGGCGTTTCTGGCCGGGAGAGAACGCACTTGGCAAAGAAGTAAAGGCCGGCGGCGGCAAGTGGGCCCAGATCGTTGGCATAGTGGAAGACGGAACATCTGAGATGTCAGGTGAAGCGCCGGCGCCCTATGTCTACTCACCGTATTTCCAGGGCGAAAGCTACAATTCGACCATGACTGTTCTGCTGCGGCATCGCGGGGATACCGCGGAAGTGGTGGCTGCGGTGCGACGGGAAGTTCAGACGCTTGATCCGAATCTGCCGCTGGAATACGCAATGTCATTGTCGGAAGCGGTGCGGCTGTCCGTGTTGCCGTGGC